>JBMNTQ010000008.1:0-26194 GCA_050945815.1 Christensenellales bacterium | reverse complement strand
GAATCCCATGTAACGTTGCCTCAGGTGCGGGCTATGTATGCCGGGGATTATTCCCGGAAGAAATCTTTGGTGGAATACGGCTTTCGGGTGCCTGCTGCCTTTGATAATCGTCCGTTGAAATTCCAGGAATTTGAACAGCGCATTGGGCAGACAATTTTTGTCAGCGCCACGCCGGGTCCTTATGAAGCGGCCCATAGCGGGCAGACAGTGGAGCAGATTATCCGGCCCACCGGCCTTGTAGACCCGGAGGTGGAGGTGCGCCCGGTGGAGAACCAGGTGGACGACCTGTTAGAACAGATCCGGAAAACGACGGAAGAGGGGTATCGCGTGCTGGTGACCACTCTGACCAAGCGCATGGCGGAGAGTTTGACCAAGTATTTGGGCAGCGCCGGGATTCGGGTGCGCTATATGCATAGCGACGTGGAGACGCTGGAACGCATGGAAATTATCCGTGACCTGAGGCTGGGAGAATTCGACGTGCTGGTGGGCATCAATCTTTTGCGTGAGGGGCTGGATTTGCCGGAGGTGGCGTTGGTAGCCATACTCGATGCGGATAAGGAGGGGTTTCTACGCTCGACCCAGTCGCTGATCCAGACCATCGGCCGTGCTGCGAGAAACGTGGACGGGAGGGTCATACTCTATGCCGATGTGATGACGGATTCTATGAAGCGGGCGCTATCGGAGACCAACCGCCGACGGGATTTGCAGATGGCGTATAACAAAAAGCATGGTATTACGCCCCAATCTATCGTTAAGAGCGTGCGGGAGATCATTGAGGCAACCAAGGCTACGATGGAGCAGCAGGATGTGTTGTCCGGCATGGACAAGGAGGCGGTTGCCGCTAAGATTGGCATATTGGAAGAGGAGATGAAGCTTGCGGCCCAAGAATTGGACTTCGAGCGTGCGGCAAAGCTTCGTGACAGGATATATGCTTTGCGGGGCAAACGCAGCCCTAGGCAGCCGCAGGGGGATCAAAAGGGAAAAGGGTTTAGAAGGGGAAAAAAACGTTGAAAGAGCTAATTAAGATAAAGGGTGCGCGGGAGAATAATTTAAAGAACGTTGATGTGGAAATTCCGCGCAATCAGATGGTGGTGTTTACCGGCGTATCCGGATCAGGAAAGACATCGCTGGCGTTTGATACAATCTATGCAGAAGGACAGCGGCGGTATATGGAATCGTTGTCGTCCTATGCGCGACAATTTCTTGGGCAGATGGAGAAACCCGATGTGGATTACATTGAGGGGCTTTCGCCGGCTATTTCCATCGACCAAAAGACGACCAACCACAACCCGCGCTCGACTGTGGGTACGGTGACGGAAATTTATGATTATTTGCGTTTGCTCTATGCCCGGGTGGGAACGCCCCATTGCCCGCAGTGCGGCAAGGAAATTTTGCAGCAGACTGTTGACCAGATCGCGGATAAAGTGATGGGGATGACAGGCAAGCGTATTCAGATTTTGGCGCCGCTGGTTCGCGGACGTAAGGGCGAGCATAAAAAGCTGCTGGAGACTATGCGTAAAAACGGGTATGTGCGGGTGCGCATTGATGGCGAGGTCATAGACCTTGCCGAAGAGATTGCTATGGAAAAGAATAAAAAGCATAGCATTGAGGTGGTGGTGGACCGTCTGATCGTTAAAGAAGGGATGAAGCGGCTGACGGAATCGATTGAGACGGCGGCCTCCCTTTCCGGAGGATTGGTCATTATTGATGTGATAGACGGGGAGGAACATCTGTTCAGCCAGAATTATTCTTGCCCGGATTGCGACATCAGCATAGAGGAGCTAACGCCTCGGGCATTTTCGTTCAACAACCCTTTTGGTGCTTGTCAGACCTGTACAGGGCTGGGTTTTTTGATGAAAGTCGAGGAGGATCTGGTGATTCCTGACCAGAGTAAGAGCTTAAACCAAGGAGCGATACAGGTTGCGGGATGGAACACCTCTCATCCTGACAGTATGGCGGGGATGTATTTGCGGGCGTTGGCCCGGCACTATGGTTTTTCTTTGGATACGCCGGTGCAGGATTTGCCGGAGGGTATTTTGCAGAAAATTTTCTATGGCACGGGTGGGGAGAAAATCAACGTTGTTTATGAACGCGCCTTTGGTAATGGAGAATTTTCTGCGGCGTTTGAGGGTATTATCAAAAACTTGGAGCGCCGCTACCGGGAGACTACCAGTGCCTATGTAAAAGCGGAGCTGGAGACGTATTACGGCAACAGGCCCTGTCCGGACTGTAGGGGGGCGCGCCTTAAGCCTGAGTCTCGTGCTGTGACGGTGGGCGGCCTGCCCATCCACCAGCTGACCGGACTGACTATATCCGAGACGTTGGAATTCATTAAAAACCTGCAACTGGGCGAGATGCAGGCGAAAATTGCGGCGCGTATTTTGAAGGAAATCCAAGACCGCTTGGGATTTTTAGAAAATGTGGGGCTAACCTACCTGACGCTTTCTCGGGCGGCGGGGACGCTATCCGGCGGGGAAGCTCAGCGTATCCGGCTGGCTACCCAGGTGGGCTCCGGGTTGGTGGGAGTTTTGTATATACTGGACGAGCCCAGCATCGGGCTGCATCAACGGGATAATGGGAGGCTGTTGACTACCCTGAAGAAACTGCGGGATTTGGGGAACACATTGATTGTAGTGGAACACGATGAGGAGACCATTCGCAATGCAGATTATGTGGTGGACGTTGGCCCGAAAGCCGGCGTTCATGGGGGCGAGATTGTGGCGGTGGGGACGCCGGAGGAGATTGAGAGAAACCT
The DNA here is from genome assembly GCA_050945815.1 of Christensenellales bacterium. Lineage (GTDB taxonomy): Bacteria > Bacillota > Clostridia > Christensenellales > JBMNTQ01 > JBMNTQ01. The sequence continues at coordinate 23,439 of JBMNTQ010000008.1, read as the reverse complement.
TGATTCTTTGACCGGACAGTATTTAAGCGGGCGCAAGAGCATTGAAGTTCCTCAGGAGCGAAAGCAGGGGAATGGCAGCTTTTTGACTATTTATGGTGCTGCGGAAAATAATTTGAAGGCAGTGGATGTTTCGTTCCCCTTGGGTTTGATCACCTGTGTGACCGGGGTGTCTGGGTCGGGGAAATCTAGCCTGGTCAATGGCATTCTCTATAAGGTATTGTCGCGGGATTTGAACCGGTCGAGGCAGCGGCCGGGGGAATTTGATTCCATTGAAGGGGAGGAGCATTTAGATAAGGTGATCGCTATTGACCAGTCGCCGATTGGCCGTACGCCCCGCTCCAATCCGGCAACGTATACCGGGCTGTTTGACCTGGTGCGTGAGGTGTTTGCTTTGACGCCGGCTGCCAAAGCGAAGGGTTATAAAAACGGGCGGTTTAGCTTTAATGTGAAGGGCGGGCGCTGTGAGGCTTGCAAGGGAGATGGCATCATAAAGATCGAGATGCATTTTTTGCCGGATATTTATGTGCCTTGTGAGGTATGCAAAGGAAAGCGCTATAACCGCGAGACGCTGGAGGTAACCTACAAGGGGCGAAACATTTACGAAGTTTTGGAGATGACGGTGGATGAGGCGTTGGAATTCTTTGCGCCGCTGCCGAGATTGGCGAGAAAGCTTCAGACTATGCAGGATGTAGGGCTGGGCTATTTGAAGCTGGGCCATTCCTCGACCCTCTTATCCGGCGGGGAGGCACAGCGGGTGAAGCTGGCGACTGAGCTGAGTAAGCGCAGTACGGGACGCACGATGTATATCCTGGACGAGCCTACCACCGGCCTGCATACTGCGGATGTGGATCGGTTGATTCGTATTTTGCAGCGCTTGCGTGAGGGTGGGAACAGCGTTGTGGTGATTGAACACAACTTGGATGTTATTAAAACGGCCGACTACATCATCGACCTGGGGCCAGAAGGGGGCAGTGGCGGCGGTGAAGTGGTTGCTGCGGGTACGCCGGAGCAAGTTGTAAAGGTGGCGGGCAGCTTTACCGGACAGTATTTGGGCAAACTGTTAAACTAAAATGGAATAACGAAAGAAGCAACCGCCAATATAGCGGCTGCTTCTTTGTTAGAGGTTGAATCAGTCGTCCAAGTTGACCAGACGGGCTTTTGCGCCGGGGACTTCGTTGAAGCGGGCTTCCATTTTTTTTGCGTCTTCCAGTGTGGCGAAGAGTTGAAGGATGATGACACCAGAAGGAGAGCAGGCGCTTTCCGATGTTTCATGAAGGCCTAAACGGGTTTTGATGCTGCAACCGAATTCGGTGAACAATTCCTGCATTTTAACGGCGTTGTTGCTTCTTTGCGAGAGCCTGATGACCAGAATGAGATTTGACGACATAGGGGCACCCTCCTTTTGAATAATGCTTTTATTATTTTTCGACATAGCTAGGCAGAATTCCTGCTTGTCCGTCGATATCTATTAGTGAATCTTGGTTATTTGTTATATAATAAAGAGAGCCGAGTGGAAGAAGGTGGTTGCTTTGGGTAAGGAGAAGGTAGCTAAACAGGAAGAGTGGTATCGATTGGACAATGCCGCGAAGATTTACCCTGCGGTAAAGCAACTGCAATGGTCATCGCTCTTTCGTTTTTCCGTATCGTTAACCAGCCGGATAGACCCTGTGTTGTTGCAACAGGCGTTGGACAGGACAATTAAGCGCTTTCCGGTTTTTTCCCTGCGCCTAAAGCGGGGGCTTTTTTGGTATTACTTTGAACGCAATGAAAACCGTGCGCTGGTGGGTAAAGATGTGGCCAATCCGTGTATGCCCATTCGGCCGCGGGAAAACGACGGCTTTATGTTTCGGGTACGCTACTATGAAAATAGAATTGCCCTTGAAGTGTTTCATGCGATTACGGACGGGACCGGCGGCCTGATTTTTTTAAAGACCTTGACTGCCGAGTATTTAAAAATGATGGGAGTTTCGGACATCGCTTGCGAACATGGGGTTTTTCTTTGTGATGAGCAGCCGGACCCCGAGGAAATGGAGGACGGCTTTAAACGCTATTATACCGGGACGGCCGTAAAAAGCCGGAAAGAAGCCCGAGCCTACCAGATCAGCGATGTTCAGGAGAACCGGTTTGATATTCGGATCGTGACCGGCCTGATTCCGTTGGACCGGATGTTGGAGGAAGCGCGGGGGTATGGCGTTTCTTTGACGGAATATTTGGTGGCGTTGGAAATTCAGGCATTGTGCCGCATTCAGGAAAGAGAAAGAAGGAAGCGGAAATACCCTGTAAAGATATCTGTACCCATTAACCTGCGGCAATATTTTCCCAGCAAAACCATGCGGAATTTCTCGTCGTTTATCAATGTGGGCATTGATCCGAACCTGGGCGAGTATGACTTTGAGGAGATTGTGCGGGTGGTACACCACTATATGCGTTATGAAGTGACAGGCAAGCAATTGGGCGCCTGGATTAATAAAAACGTGAAATCCGAACGCAATTGGGCGATCCGTGCCGTGCCGCTTTTTGTGAAAAATATGGTTCTTAGCCTGATTTACAGTTTGGTGGGAGAAACCCGTTTTTCCTGTGTTTTGACCAACATAGGAAGCTTGCAAATACCGGAGGGGATGCGCCCTTATGTTGTGGGTGCGGAGATGATGCTGGGCGTGGCGATGGTCAATAAGGTGTCTAGCGCTATGATCAGCTATGGGAATACTCTGTCGATTACCTTTACTCGGAATGTGCGGGATGCAAAATTGGAGCGGGAATTTTTTCGTGCGCTGGTGCAGCGGGGAATTCCTGTGGAAGTGTTTGGGAATGACGATTAGAAGGGGGTGGGTTGGATGTCTTATTGCGTAAATTGCGGTGTGAAGCTGGAGGAAACGCAGAAAAAATGCCCATTGTGTGATACGGAGGTTGTGAACCCCAGACAGCCGGTCAGGCATGATAAAAAACGGCCTTATCCGCCCCGGCTGCACCGCCTGCAAGCCAGAGTGAACTGGATTTTCTGGGGCCGAATCGTGACGGTGGCTATTATCGGTGCTGCGATTATTTTTCTGTTGAGCGAGCTTCTGTATTCCGGCTGGTTGAGCTGGTCGGCATATGGGCTGGCTAGCCTGGCTTTTTTGTGGGTGGTGGTGGCGGTACCGTTGTTTATGCGTACACCGACGGCGCTAAAATGTTTGGCGATTGACTTTCTGGCACTGATTGGCTTTTTGTTCGTTATCCAGCTGCTCAGCGGCGGGGGCTGGTTTGTGCCGCTGGCACTGCCTATTATTCTGCTGGCGGGCTGCTTGGCGCTGGTGATTGTAACCGGCGTGCGGGAAAAAATCCTGAAAGGTCTGTATTTTGCTGCTGCTTTAACGTTTGCTGCGGCGCTTATGCTGGTAGGGATTGAAATTTTAATACAAAACTATGTGTTTCGCGTGTTTCGGCTGAGCTGGTCTCTTTTCGCTGCGGTGCCGGTTTGTGTTGCGGGCATTATCCTGATTGTGATTGAGCGGAATATGAAGCTGAAGAACAGGATTATTCGCCGCCTGCATATGTGACGGTGAAGAAAAGCATACTAGATTTGCAGAGAGCCTCATATGGATGCAGTAGACGTCTGATGGGGGAGGGAACCTATGGGCTTTCTGTATACAATGAACGATATTCTATGGGGCGGACCGTTGATCCTGTTGCTGTTGGGCTGCGGAATTTTCTTTACGGTGCGCCTGCGGTTTGTACAGGCGCATTTGGGAAAAGCTTTTGGCGCTTTGATGCGCGACAGTGGACGGGGAGATTTGAGTCCGTTTCAATCGCTGTGTACGATGCTGGCTGCGACTTTGGGGACCGGCAATATTGTTGGAGTGGCTACGGCGGTTAGCTTGACGTCTTTAGGCGGCGGTCCGGGGGCTCTGTTTTGGATGGCGGTTTCGGCTTTTTTTGCTATGGCGGTTATCTATGCTGAGGGCGTTTTGGCGGTGAAATACCGGCGCTTTAACAAAAAAGGGGAGGCGATTGGCGGGCCGTTTTGTTATATTGAGGACGGACTGGGCAGAAGATTTCGGCCCCTGGCCAAACTTTTTGCGCTGTTTACCCTATTTGCGGCCTGTTTCGGAATTGGAACCGTACCGCAGGTGAATTCGATTTTTGCTGCTGTGGATGTGATGTTGGGCATCAACCATATCGACACGCCGGTGGTCGCCGTGGTATTGGCTGCGGGGTTGACAGCTCTTTGCGGATGGATTATTCTGGGCGGTGTTACCAGAATCGGGCGGATACTGTCGTTTCTGGTGCCGTTTATGGCGCTTTTTTATTTGCTGGGCAACCTTGCTGTGCTGGTGTGTAATGCTGAGAAGATTTTGCCTGCTTGCGGCCTGATTATACGAGATGCATTTTCTTTGAAGAGCGTATCTTTTGGCGTGGGCGGCACCATGATGGCCGCCGCCTTGCGCAGCGGGATAGCCCGGGGCCTTTTTACGAATGAGGCCGGTTTGGGCAGTACGCCGATTGCGTCGGCCGCTGCACGGACGCAAAGCCCGGGACAGCAGGGGCTGGTCAGTATGCTGGGGACATTTGTGGACACTCTGGTCATGAGTATGCTGACCGGTTTGGTGATTATCATAAACGGCAGCTATTCCGGTGAGGGACAGGGGCTGTGGATGACGGTGGATGCGTTTCAAAAGGGGCTGCCCTTCGCACCGTGGATGGGGGAGTGGGTGGTGTGTATTGGGCTGGTGTTGTTTGCGTTTTCCACAATCATTGGCTGGTGTTATTATGGAGAGAAGAGTTGCGAATATCTGTTCGGGGAAAAGAGAGTGTTTCATTATCGTGTGTTCTATGTGTGCTGTTTGCTGATCGGACCCTTTTTGCCTCTGGGTGCTGTTTGGGCCATGGGAGATTTTTTCAATGCTCTGATGGTTATACCCAATATATTTGCCCTGTTCTGTTTGCACAAAGTTGTGGCGCGGGAACACAATAAGTTTTTTGACCTGGAGCGGAGAAATCGGTCATCTCATGTGTTAAAATAGGATTAGGATGACGCTTTTTAAGGGCGTAGAATTTTTTACGAAAGCAGGATGGTATGAGCGAAGTTGTAAACGGGAATATAAAGGGAATTCGGGCAAGCACGCTGAAGGAGATGGCGGAGCTTTATGATGTAAGAGTATCTAAGAGTGAATACGTTTCGCAGGAGCTGTTGCAGCGCCTTGCCTATTATACAGGGCTGGTGGAGCGGGAAATTTGTGTGTATATTGCCCGGGACGGCACGGTTATTGAAGTGTGTTTGGGGGATGCGAACACGGTATCGCTGCCTAAATGGACTGTGCGCCGGGGGGACAAGCGCCTGTGCGGGATTCGGTGCTTGCATACCCATCCGGGCGGACTGGGGCTTTTGTCGGAGCTGGATATTACCTCTCTTAAGACCTGCCGTTTTGACGCGATGGCGGCAGTGGGAGTTTTGGGAGGAGAGCCTACAACGTTTGAAGCGGCTTTCCTGATGGAGAAGGAAGCAGTGGAGCGGACCGGGATTTTGGATGCGCGGCAGCTGCCCCATGATAAGCTGATGGAGAAAATTGACCAGGCTGAAGCTTGTTATACGGTGGATGAGGAGACACGGCAAAAGGAACGGGCGGTTTTGGTGGGAATTGAAGATACCCGGTTGGATTACGATAGTTTGGAAGAATTGGCGGAATTGGCACGCAGCGCCGGTGCGGAGGTTTTGCACACGGAGCGGCAAAAACGCAGCGTTGCAGACAACAGCTTTTATGTCGGTAAGGGTAAGGCTACGGAGCTGGCGGCGATTTGCCAGGAGAAGGAGGCCAATCTCTGTATATTTGATGACGAGCTGACGATGGTGCAGGCTCGTAATTTGGAGCGGGAAATTGGCGTGAGGGTGATCGATCGGACAGCGCTGATTCTGGATATTTTCGCCCAGCGGGCCCAGACCAGTGAAGGGAAGCTGCAAGTTGAGCTGGCTCAGCTGAAATATAAGCTGCCCAGGCTGCTGGGGACAGGTACGGCGTTGAGCCGGCTGGGCGGCGGCATCGGCACCCGCGGCCCCGGTGAGAAGAAGCTGGAGGTGGACAGGCGGCGCATTCGGCGGCGCATCTTTGAACTGGAGAAGGAACTGAAAACCGTTACGGAGCAGCGCGACCTTCGGCGTCAGCGGCGTAATCAGATACCCACCATCGCATTGGTGGGCTATACCAACGCTGGGAAGAGTACCTTGCTGAATTTGCTCAGCAAGAGTGAGGTTGCGGCGGAGGACAAGCTATTTGCGACGCTGGACCCTGTGACTCGCAGGATCAGGATGGGGGCTATACAGGTGTTGCTGGTGGACACGGTCGGGTTTATTAACAAGCTGCCCCACGATTTGATTGACGCGTTTCGTTCGACACTGGAAGAGGCTGTTTATGCGGATTTTCTGCTGCATGTGGTGGATGGCTCCAGCCCGTATTACGATGTGCAGATACAGGTGGTGGAGGATGTGCTTTCCTCGTTGGGAGCAGGGGGGAAGCCCTGTATTACCGTGCTGAACAAAGCCGATATGGTTGCGCCCGGTACGCCGTTTAAACGGGGCTATCTTCCGATAAGCGCAAAGACCGGAGCCGGCATTGAGGCGCTGTTGCAGGAGATTGCTGCTCGGGTGGAGGAGCTGCATCGGGAATATGAGCTTATAATTCCATATCAGAATACGGCTGTCGCCGCCTTTTTGAGGCGAAATGGCAGCGTGGTGGAGGAAGAATATGAGGAGGATGGGATTAAGGTTCGGGCTGTGTTAGATGAGAAAACATGGAACCAGGCGCAAAAACTGTTGGTGTGAGCAAGGGCGCATGGTTGCAGGGACATAAAGAGCCAGCGGATATAAAGAGATTTTGTCCGCTGGCTTTTTGATGTGCTTTTAGATTGTTTTAATCGAACAGGGGGGTGGACAGGTAGCGTTCGCCAGTATCCGGCAGGATTGCCACGATGGTTTTGCCGGCATGTTCCGAACGGCTGGCCAGTTCTTTTGCTGCCCATACTGCTGCGCCGGAGGAGATGCCTACTAGCAGACCTTCGGTTGTCGCGAGCTCGCGGCCGATGGAAAAGGCATCTTCGTTTTTGACCTTGATCACTTCATCGTAGATTGAGGTGTTGAGAACCTCGGGGACAAAGCCTGCACCGATGCCCTGGATTTTGTGGGGGCCGGAGCGTTCTTCGGATAGAACCGGCGAATCGAAGGGTTCGACGGCGACTATATGGATGGCTGGGTTCTTGGATTTTAGGTATTCTCCGGCGCCGGTGATGGTGCCGCCGGTGCCTATGCCGGATATGAGAATATCCACTTTGCCGTCGGTGTCTTCCCAGATTTCGGGACCGGTGCTTTCCTTATGGACGGCGGGGTTGGCAGGATTGGAAAACTGGCTGGGGATGAATGAATGGGGAATCTCGTTTGCCAGCTCTTCCGCTTTGGAAATTGCCCCCTTCATACCCTTTGCCCCTTCTGTAAGCACAAGCTCGGCCCCATAGGCCTTTAAAAGCTTTCTGCGTTCGATGCTCATGGTTTCCGGCATGGTGAGGATGATACGATAGCCTCGGGCCGCTGCTACGGAAGCAAGGCCAATGCCTGTGTTGCCGCTGGTGGGCTCGATGATGACTGAACCGCTGCTGAGCAGGCCTTTGTATTCTGCATCGTCGATCATTGCCTTGGCAATACGGTCCTTTACGCTGCCGGCCGGATTCTTAGATTCCAGCTTGCCGAGTATGGTGGCAAGAAGGGCATGCTTCTTTTCAAAGTTGGACAGCTGCAGGAGCGGTGTTTGGCCGATTAGCTCGGCTATACTCTTATATATTTTCCCCATATTTTGTTCCTCCAAATTTTTATATTTAATTCATATATGTTTAATATGATATTGTCATTTTATTTGCTTTAGATAGATTTGTCAAGAGGATAATTGAAAAGTATTCTTTATATTGACAAACTATATTGTTGACAAGCCGGATTTTTTCTCATATGATTAAAACATATACAATAAGTAGGAAATGAGGTTATTCCATGAGGATTTCTACGAAAGGTAGATATGCAGTGGCTGCTATGGTCTATATGGCCAAGGAATATGCAAACAACGAATATATTGCCGCGAGCACCATTGCGGACAAACTGGGGATTTCGAAGATTTATTTGGAGCAGGTGTTCTCGTTGTTGAAACGAGGCGGACTGGTCAATTCGATTAAAGGGTCTCAGGGAGGCTATTTGCTGGTACGGGAGCCTAGGAGAATAAATGTGTATGACGTATTGTATGCAGTGGAATCGTCGCTCTTTGAAAAGACGGAACCGACGGCTGCGGTGAAGGCGCCGGAGGTGGATGACGTGATGCGTCGAATGGTTTTTGACGCTTTGGACGAGAAAATCGGCGGCCTTTTGCTGGGGATAACGATAGCGGACTTGGCTGCTGAGGTACAGCGGCATCAGGACAGCCAAAGCCCGATGTATTATATATAGGCGATTGGATGGGAGCGTTGAAGCGTTGGCGGCTGGGGCTTGGGCTGCTGAGCGGCTGTTGCACCTGCTGGCGGGCTTGCGGCAGGCATTAGAGGAGACGATAGGATGTTTGATTTTGATAAGGTTATTGACCGTCAAGGTACGGATTCGATTAAATATGATTTCGCCCGGGAGAGGGGCAAGCCGGAAGGCTTGTTGCCTTTGTGGGTGGCGGATATGGATTTTTCTGCACCTCCTTGTGTGATAGAGGCGCTGGAGCAGAGGAGCAGGCATGGGATATTTGGCTATTCTGAGGCAGGGGACGACTACTTCGAACCCCTCTATCGCTGGCTGGACCAAAGGCTTGGCTGGCAAGTGCAGGAAGATTGGTTGATTAAAACGCCGGGGATTGTGTTTGCTATCAGCGCAGCCATTCGTGCGCTGACGGCCAAGGGCGATTCGGTTTTGATTCAGCAGCCGGTATATTATCCGTTTTATGACTGTGTAAACTCGAGCGGGCGGCGGCCGGTGGTTAATCAGCTGGTCTATGAACAGGGGACTTACCGGATAGATTTTGAGGATTTTGAACAGAAAATCCAGGAAAATAACGTTAAGCTGTTTATATTGTGCAGTCCGCATAATCCGGTGGGGCGGGTGTGGAAACGGGAAGAGCTTTGTATGATGGGGGATATTTGCTTGCGCCACGGGGTGCGAGTGGTTGCCGATGAAATCCATGCGGATTTTGTTTATCCCGGGCATAAGCACCATGTGTTTGCCGGGCTGAAGCCGGAGTATGGGGACATGACCCTTACCTGCACTGCCCCCAGCAAAACCTTCAACCTTGCCGGCTTGCAGATATCCAATGTGTTTGCGGCTAACAGTGAGATCAGGAAGGCATTGAATAAAGAGATTCGCAATGTTGGTTATAGCCAGGTGGGCAGTATGGGGCTGGCAGCTTGCCGTGCGGCTTATGCCGGCGGGGGGCCTTGGCTGGAGCAGCTTTTGGTTTACCTGTCGGATAACTTTGCGTTTTTGCGGACGTTTTTGACGCGCAATATACCGGAATTGTCTTTGGTGGAGACCGAGGGCACGTATCTTGGATGGATCGACTGTGGGGCGCTGTCGTTGGATGACCGGGAGTTGGATCGGTTTATGCTGGAGGAGGCGGGCCTTTGGCTGGATGATGGGCCGATGTTTGGCGCGGGTGGCAGCGGGTTTCAGCGGATTAACGTTGCTTGTCCGCGTTCGGTTCTGGCAAAAGCTGTGGGGCAGTTGGAGCAGGCTGTGGCAAAAAGAAGGGGCCAATAAGAGCGGACAGGCAAGAAAGCGTTGGGGGCGGCTTACGAGAATTTATTCTTCATGCCGTCCTTTGTTTTTGGATATGCCGAGGCGTTTTGCGTAAGGGGAGGGATGACGAGATGGCAAGGGCTGAGGGGGTATGGAAGGATTGTAAGCGAAGCGGGAAAATGGTAGAATCTATAACGGAAGGCGCTGCTTTGAAATGCGGCCGGGCGGCGGGCCGGCAGGGAGCAGCTTTTGGGGGCCGGGAGAGAGGATTGAATAAGGAAGCCTATGTTGAATGAATTTTCAAGGACAGAATTATTATTGGGGCCGGATGGGATGCGGGCGTTATCCCGGGCTCGGATTGCTGTTTTTGGTATGGGCGGTGTGGGCTCCTACGTTGTGGAGGCGCTGGCGCGTACCGGCATAGGAGGACTGTCGCTGTTTGATGATGATAAAGTATGTTTGAGCAACCTCAACAGACAGTTGATTGCTACCCATGATACCATTGGGCAGGATAAGGTGGAGGCGGCGAAGCGGCGGGTGCTGTCTATTTCCCCTGACTGTGAGGTGGAGGCGATGGCGTGCTTTTATGCTGCGGAGAATGCGCGAGACATTCCTCTGGAGCGGTATGATTATATTGTGGACGCGATCGACACCGTTTCGTCCAAGCTGGTTTTAGTGGAGCAAGCGGCCTTGGCGAAGGTTCCTATTATCAGCTGTATGGGCGCGGGGAACAAGCTGGACCCGACTCGCTTTGAAGTGGCGGACATCTACCAGACTTCTGTCTGCCCTTTGGCCAAGGTGATGCGGCGGGAGCTGCGAAAGCGGGGAATCCCTGCTTTGAGGGTGGTTTATTCCAGGGAAGAGCCCATCGTTCCTCGGAAGAGCGATGGGGGGAGCGGTGACGATTTGGAGGATGTATCGCAAGGCGGAAAGCGCGCGGTTCGGCGGCAGGTGCCCGGCAGCGTGGCGTTTGTTCCTTCGGTGGCAGGGTTGATTCTGGCGGCGGAGGTTGTGAAGCACTTGGTAGGCGCCGACGGGCCGGCATAATGCTTAGCTGTCAAAGCTTTACGGAGATGGGGAAGGAGAAGGAATTGAACAATTGGGAAGAATTGGGGCTTAGGCTGCGCTCATTGGCTGTTTTTCGAGCGCTTCTGCAGGGCAACCCGCTGTCACTTTTTTTGCGGATGATTTCCTCGGCTTGTCAGCCTGTGGAGCAGAGGGTGGACTCGTATGCCGAATTTGCGTCGTATGTGCTGGGACAGGGCGGCAACTATACGGAGCTTTTGCTGGAGCGTATTTTGGAGAATGAGAATGTTTATGTGCATCGGCGTGCCAAGGGATTGGCGGTGGGCGACGCTCTTGAAAAGTGTGTGCGGCAGGAGCTTTTGACGTTGCAGGAGGCTTGCACAGTGCAGCCGCAAGATGTGCAAGCCTATTTGGATTATCGGGGGTTTTTGCCTGCTTGGGAGACTCAGAAGCTAGACCTTCTTTCAATCTATGAAGAGAGAATGCAACGGATAGATTGTTGCGGTTATGGCATTTTTTCTAAATATTCGATGTTTCGGTTGTCGGACGGGGTGATTGTTCCTGTCAAAACGCCGGATCCGGTTCGGTTGTCGGACTTGGAGGGGTATGAGATGGAGCGGGGCGCTGTGATAGATAATACGCTGGCGCTGATTAAAGGGAAGCCTGCTGCCAATGTGCTTCTGTATGGCGACGCAGGGACTGGGAAATCATCTACGGTGAAGGCGGTGGTCAATGAATATGCGGACCGGGGACTTCGCCTGATTGAAGTGACCAAGAAGCAGTTTGGATGGATTCCGAACGTGGTGGGCGCGTTGGGAGAAAATCCGCTGAAATTTATTCTCTTTATTGACGACTTGTCCTTTGCCAAGGAGAACGACGATTTTGGCGCGCTAAAGGCCATATTAGAAGGTTCGGTAGCTGCTAAGACGCCCAATATAGCGATTTATGCCACAAGCAATCGACGTCATCTGATAAAAGAGACCTTTTCCAGCCGGGAAGGGGACGATATCCACCGCAACGAGACGATACAGGAGATGGTTTCCCTGTCTGGCCGGTTTGGGCTGGCGGTTAACTTTTTTCAGCCGGACAAGGAGCAGTATTTGGAAATTGTACGCAGCTTGAAACAAAAATACGGGGTGCTTTTGCCTGACGAGCAGCTTGAATTGGAGGCAGAACGATATGCGCTGCGGCGGGGCGGCCGATCTCCCCGGGTGGCGCGGCATTTTGTGGAGCAGCTCAAAAGCCGGGAATAGGGCGCTGTTTGCAAGCCATAGACGGCGGCGTACTTGGACAGAAGATAAGGTGAGGAATTGCTTGAAGTTATATTTAGCGACAATGAGAAGGGTTGCATGCGGGTAGCGAAAAACTATGATGAGACGAGTATGGCTGGCGGAGCAGTTGGCTATATTGGGGAGAGGCCGGCGAAAGCTAAAATCGATTTAGCGGACCATTTTGCAGGCAAAGCTTTGGGTGGGCGTGCTGGGGATGTGGTTCAGATTGGGTTTTCCCTTGATGTGGGGGATATTGCGGGAACGATTGACGGAGCGGGACGCCGCAAGGCTTTTCGCAAATTATGGGGGCGGTTTGGCCTTTCCCATGAGGAGCAGGAAGGATTTTTCCAAAATCAGCAAAAGGATATGCAGCGGATCTTGTCTGCCGCAATGGATGGTATTCCTATACGGATTTGGAAAAGCAACGCTGCGTATTCGGCTTGCGGATTTTATTTTGTGTGTAAGTTGCTAAAAAATATGGATTGTAAGGTAAGCGTTGTTTCTTTGCCTTCTTACTGGCAAGCAGCCGGAGATAAACCGACGGAATACAGCCATTGGGGTGAGGTTCCTCCCGGCAAGTTTTATCAATTTCTTCCTTTGGAAAAAGAATTGTTTCAGGCAGAAAAAGAAAGGCGCGGCGAGAATTGGCATAGATTAGCGGAAGAGAATGCGCCCTTGCGAGCGGTGGTGAACGGGAAGCTGGTTTCTGTGCCGGAAAACTTTTATGATTTTATGATAAGCGAAAACCTTCCGGCTGGCGACTTTATGATGGCGCGGTTTATCGGAAAACTTTTGGCAGAATACAGGCTGGGGATTAGCGACAACTGGCTCGCTTTGCGTATGGAAAAGATGGTTGGGGAAAACAGATTGATGGTGGTTGGGAACACGGATCCGACACATCCATATGGGAAAATTTTGAGAAGAAAGTAAGGGCTATTTATCGAACTATTTGAGATGGAACAGCTGCAGGAATGATGGCGGGATTATAGGGTGGTTTTTGCACGGTTGGATGGAGGAATGGATAATTTGCTATAGAGCAGCTATTTTTTTGCTCAAAATACTGGACCGACAAGTTTTTTCTTTGAAGGGGTAAAAGCTGAGAAAGCGCTGTGGGACGGAGTTTGCACGGACAGAGGGAGGGAAAAGCCATATTAACAATAGCGACCCCCAAATGGCGCCTGTTTTGTTAAAAAGTGTGATTTGGGTAGATTTTCCTCGAAGGTTGACAGAAAATGAGGTGTTTGATAGACTTCAATACCGAATACTAATAAAATAATAATTATGATAACGGAGGTTTATTATGTTTGATTTACATGGACGCGTCGTAGTCGTTACAGGTGCTTCATCCGGACTGGGATTGCAAATGGCAACCGGTTTTGCAAAACAGGGGGCTGATTTGGTCATTATGGCTAGAAGGATTCAAAAATTGGAGAAGGTAGCTGAGATGATCAGAGGGTTAGGCGTTAAATGCTTGGCGATCCAATGTGATGTTACTGATTCTGAAGCAGTTGAGAAGGCTGCTGAGGAGGCAATCAAATATTACGGAAAAGTTGATGTTCTGGTTAATAATGCTGGATCGTCTAAAAATGCCGGCGTACTTGAAATGACCGATGAGGAATGGAATTTCACGATGCAGGCAGACTTAACAAGCGTTTTCAAGGTTACTAGGGCGTTCGCAAAATATATGGCGGAAAAGAAATATGGAAGGATTATCAATATTGCTTCTATTTATGGACAAGTTGGTAATACGGCTATGGATACAGTTGCATACCACTCTTCCAAGGGCGGCGTAATCAACTTTACCAGAGCTGTTGCCGCTGAATTAGCTAAGTATAATATAACGTGCAACACCATCAGCCCTGGATATTTTGAAACAGAATTAACAGTTGATACTTTAAAAACGGAAGCTTTTACCAACTTCATGAAAGCCTCGGTTCCCCTGGGCCGCTATGGCCATGAAGGCGAACTGAACCCTGTTGCTATTTTATTGGCAAGCGATGAGGCATCTTACATTACCGGACAGAACATAAAAGTAGACGGCGGCTATACGTCGGTATAATCGTGATTCTTATGCCGTTTTTGCCTTTGCTTGTGCAGGGGGGCAAGAACGGCATTTTCTATTGATTGTGCAGGTAAGCTTGCGTGACCTTTCGAGCTTTTGGGATTGAAAGAGCAGACGCTTAAAGGTTGCTGTGCGTTGGAGGAAGAAAAAATCTGAAATATTGGTGGTTGACAGATAGGAAGTTTGCTACTATAATAGTAACATGTGAAACCGTTGAACAGGGAGAGTAGGAACGAAACTGACCGAACAGAGAGCCGCGGCAGGTGGAATGCGGTGGGGTAAGTCGTTGCTGAATGGGCCTGTGAGGGCGGCTGTGAGGCGTAATTTGCTTAGCGGCCGACGGGAGCTTCGCCCGTTATCCAGGAAGCGCGCATGGATGTGTGCGATATGAGCGGGTCTGTTTGACCAAATTGGGTGGTACCGCAGGAGGAATACTCTTGTCCCTTTCTTTAAGTAGAGGGACAGGAGTTTTTTTATTAGAAATTCTACGAAACGCAGAATGAAACCATTGCGAAAGGAGCAAAAAAAATGACAAAGATTCCCTACAAAACGTATTTAACTGAAGAGGAAATTCCGCGGCAGTGGTATAATCTGCGGGCGGACATGAAACAGAAGCCAGAACCATTGTTAAACCCTGGCACATTGCAGCCCTTGGCATCGCAGGATTTGTACCCGATATTCTGTGAGAAGCTCAGCGATATGGAGACGGATTCTAGCACCCGGTATTTTGATATGCCGGATGAAGTATTCGATTATTACCGCACTTTTCGGCCTTCGCCGCTGATTCGTGCTTATCATTTGGAAAAGGCGCTGGATACCCCTGCTAAAATCTACTATAAGTTTGAGGGGAACAATACCTCCGGCAGCCACAAGCTAAATGCAGCTGCCGCGATGGCGTATTACGCAAAAGAACAGGGATTGACCAGCTTGACTACCGAAACGGGTGCTGGACAGTGGGGAACTGCGCTGGCTATGGCCTGCGCCTATTTCGAGCTGGATTTGATCGTGTATATGGTGAAGGTGTCTTTTCAGCAAAAGCCTTTCCGAAAGTCTATCATTGAGACTTATGGCGCTTCGATTGTTGCCAGCCCGTCGGACACCACGGAGGTTGGCCGTGCAATCCTGTCTGGAGACCCGAACACCGGGGGCAGCTTGGGCTGTGCGATATCGGAGGCTGTGGAGAAGGCGGTATCGACCGAGCAGTGTCGCTATGCTTTAGGCTCTGTTTTAAATCAGGTTGTGCTGTTCCAGTCGGTTATCGGGCTGGAGAGTAAGCTGGCGCTGGAGAAACTGGGGGAATACCCGGACGTTATTGTGGGCTGTGCCGGCGGCGGCTCGAACCTGGGTGGACTGATTGCACCCTTTATGCAGGATAAGCTGACCGGCAAGGGCAACGCGCGGATTGTGGCTGTGGAGCCGGCTTCTTGTCCGTCTCTGACCCGGGGCAAGTTTGCTTATGATTTCTGTGACACCGGGAAGATTACGCCGTTGGCCAAGATGTATACCTTAGGGGCGACCTTCATCCCTTCGGCAAACCACGCCGGCGGCCTGCGCTACCATGGGATGTCGCCTATTCTTTCCCAGCTCTACCATGACGGCTATATGGAAGCTATTTCTGTGGAGCAATCTAAGGTGTTTGATGCGGCCGTGTTGTTTGCTCAGCGCGAGCAGATCCTTCCTGCGCCGGAATCATCCCACGCGATCTACGGCGCCATTCAGGAAGCGCTGAAGTGTAAGGAGACCGGCGAAGAAAAGACTATTTTGTTTGGGTTGACCGGCACCGGCTATTTTGATATGCACGCTTATACCCAATATAACGAAGGAACTATGACTGACCATATTCCTACGGATGAAGAACTGCAGGCGGGCTTTAACGAATTGCCCCAAATGGATAGATAGCAGGCGTTCATTTTAGGTTAGACAGAAGCATTCGGAAAGGCTGTTCCGGATGCTTTTGTTCTTTTCCTGCTTCTTTTGGCTAGGAAAGCAGTGGCCAAAAGCGCTTCTCTATCTGCGGCAGAATAGCTGGAGGGAAAGATAGGAGATTTTTTTGAGTAGAGCTTTGTTTTTTTGCGCGGCAGGGGAAGTTTTGCGTGAACGGGAAGGCCGCGGCAAGAACCGTAGTCTGTCGCTTTTTATGCTATAGAGGGGTTTTGAAAAATGGAGACTTATAAAAACATCTTTCGGATATTGCTCAATTCCTGCTTGTAACTCGCCGAAAAGCGGATAAACCTTGTTTTGATGTCAAACAATATGATATGATATTCCAGAAATGAATGCTTTCTTTGATGGATCGCGATTTTCTGATAGGATCCAGATATGGGTGGTTTGTGTAAGATCGTTTTTTGCGCAGACAGGCCGGCACATCGGTTGGCACATTTTCTATACTTCATAGTTCATAAAAAGACAGGCTACTGATTTATTGCCGCATGGGATGTCGGCAGTTTTAACATCGTATTCTATGCGAACAGGAGGAGGAAGTTTTATGGCAGATTTGAAGGTTGGTATCATTGGAACCGGCGCGATTGGACGCGAGCATGCGTTGCGATTGAACGACACTGTCGGCGGTGCTGTGGTTACGGTCGTGTATGATTTTTTGCGGCCTGCTGCAGAAAGCGTGGCGGAGTTGGTTGGCGCCCGGGTAGCTGATGACCCCAGATCGCTGGTTTTTTCTGATGATGTGGATGCTGTTGTGGTGACGAATCGAAGTGAGGACCACGCAGAGTCGGTTCTCTTAGCGATTGAGGCGGGGAAACCGGTCTTTTGTGAGAAGCCGCTGGCGACTTTGGCTGCCGATTGTGAGAAAATCATGCAGGCCGAGATGAAATTTGGGAAAAAGCTGGTGCAGGTCGGCTTTATGCGGCGCTATGATAAAGGGTATCGTCAGCTTAAGTCGATGTTGGATAGCCAGGAATATGGTGAGCCGCTGATGCTGCATTGCGCCCACCGTAATATCGACCCTGTGGTTCAGTATAATGATACGATGACCATCACCCAAACTGCAATCCATGAAATCGATTGCTTGCATTGGCTGGTGGATGACGAGTATGTATCGGGGCAGGTGTTGATTCCCCGTACGACCAAATACGCTCAGAAAGATTTCCACGATCCGCAGATTATCTTGCTGCGCACCAAGAAGGGCATTTGCATTGATATTGAGGTCTTTATGCATGCTCGCTACGGGTATGATATTCAGTGTGAGGTGTGTTGTGAGGAAGGCGTGATTCTTATGGCGGAACCTTCCTACCCGCTGGTGCGTATGGATGCCAAGCGCTCCATACAGCTGGAAACGGATTGGAAAGAGCGCTTTATCGAAGCGTATGATGTGGAATTTAAAGAATGGGTAGAAGGCACCTTGCGCGGCGAGGTAACCGGGCCGACGTCATGGGATGGGTATGTTGCGGCTGTGACGGCGGATGCTTTGGTGGAAGCACAAAAGACCGGCGCGATTGTGTCGATTGAAGCCGGAGAATGCCCGGCGTTTTATAAATAAGCTTTGGTGACTAAACAGAAAAAGCCTTCGCATTAAAATGCGGGGGCTTTTAGTTGTAAAGACGCGCTCGATGGCTTCCGTTTGTTTCTCAGAGGCGTGTTTAGCTATCGGAGAAGGCCGGATGGACTTATCTTGTTATATAAGAGGTTGTGGCTGATTGTTGCAACGTGGTGCGTTGTCTGGTTGGCGGGCAGCCCATAAATCTATGATATCCGATATTCATTTCTAAATCAGCCGATGTTGGGTGGAGAGAGCGGGTAGCCAGGCAGCACGGCAGGAGCTATGTATAGAGAAGGCAGTGTTTAACCTGCCTTTGTTTTTTTTCGGGCTTTTTGTTTTATAATCCCTGCTACGCATAGTATAATGATAATGAGTAGGCAGATGCCCAGATAGTAGATTGCATGCAGGAGCCGGGCAAAGAAGGCCGGCTGAATGTTTTGGAAAACGAATGTGCTTTGCTGGACCGGCAGGATATGCGCAAGAAGAATGCACACAACGACGGAAAAGGCGCCATGCAGGGCCTTTTGCGCGATATAGGGGGCTGGCGGGATCTTTGCACTGGATAAAAAGGCGGTGGCTTGGGAGTGGATGGCAAGACCGCTCCAGGAGATGGCGCCGCAGCAGAGTATGACCTTTTGCAGCAAGGGGGCGCTTGCTTGGGAAATGGCCTTGCAGCCGGCGGTGATTTCCACGAGGGCGGAGAGGAAGGGCGTGCTGAGGCTTTCAGAGAAGCCCAGCAGCCGAAACAGCGGCGTTAGCAGTGTGCCTAGAAAGCCCAGAGTGCCGGTAAAAGAGAGAATTTCCAGGAGTACGCAGAAGAGTATGATATAGCCGCCTACCATCCAGATGGTTTTGATGGAGTCGGCTACTGCATTTTTCAGCTGGGTGCCCATGGGTAAACTGGCCGGCGGCGGGGGGAGCGGGGCGTTGACTTTGGCAGAAGGTTTCTTCGCGGGCAGCAACCGATAAAAGAGGCCGGTTAGGATGGCTCCTGCATAATGGGATAGAAGCAGAATTAAGCCATAGCCCGGGCTGTTGAGCATACCGGTCGCAACTGCACCCAGCACGAAAAGGGGGCCGGACGTGCTGGAGAAGGAGAGGGTGCGCAGGGCTTCGTCTACGCTGAGCCGGCCGTCTTCCACCAGTTGGGCGGTGAGTTTGGCACCCAGCGGATAGCCGGAGACGATGCTTAGCGCAAAGACGTAGGCAGAATCGCCGGGGCAGCGAAACAGCGGCCGCATGAGCGGTTGCATATAGCGGCTCAGGGTGTGGAGGACGCCGGTAGACAGGAGCAACGAGGAAGCGATGAAGAAGGGCAACAGGGAAGGAAGCACGACATAGAGAAAGAGCTCTAACCCTTCTTTTGCTGCCGCTGCGCAGGCTTGGGGGAAAGCCGCCAGTGTAATGGCAAAGAGAAGGGATAGGAAGATGAATGATTTTTTCATGGCAGATGCTCCGAAAAATTATACTATATAGAATGGATATGTTGGAGGAGAGTGGGATATGAGCAGCAGACTAAAACTTGGCCTTGCCTTGGGGGCGGGCAGTGCGCGGGGTTATGCGCATATTGGTGTATTGAAGGTTTTGCAGAAGCATTTGACGATTGACCTGATTGC
Source organism: Christensenellales bacterium (assembly GCA_050945815.1). Taxonomy (GTDB): domain Bacteria; phylum Bacillota; class Clostridia; order Christensenellales; family JBMNTQ01; genus JBMNTQ01. The sequence goes on along the minus strand of JBMNTQ010000008.1, from coordinate 4,250 downwards.
AGGCAGCAGTATGGGGGCGCTGGTGGGGGCGTTTTATTGCTGCGGAACGGACCTGGACCTTTTAGGCAAGCTGGCGGCGGAAATGGGCGGGAAAAAACTGTGGGACGTTTCCTTTGCAAAGAGGGGCTTTGTGAAGGGTGAGCGTATACATTACTTGTTAGAGCTTTTGACCAAGGGTAAGGACTTTGAGGATGTAAGCCTGCCTTTCTGTTGTACGGCCTGTGATATTACGACAGGGGAGCGGGTGGTGTTTGACAGCGGGAGCATTGCGGATGCCGTGCGTGCCAGCATCTCGATTCCTGGGATTTTTGTGCCCTATGAGTGGCAGGGGCATGTTTTAGTGGACGGAGGGCTGGTGGAGCGAGTGCCTGTTTGCGCTGCTGCGGAGCGTGGTGCTGAGTTTATCATCGGTGTGGACGTGGGATATCGGGGGGAGGAGCGGGAACAGCCGCGAAAGCTGGTGGATGTGGTGCAGTATTCTTTGGACATTTACAGCTGGGAAAATGTGAAGCATAACAGCATCGGCGCAGATGTTATGATTGTGCCCAACGTGCGCCACTTAAGCCCTTCTTCTTTTGGAAACCCTGAGGAGATGATCGCTGCCGGAGAGCAGGCTGCCCTTGAGGCCTTACCTGAAATATTGGAACGCTATGGGCAAAAAAACACCCGGCAGATTGATCGCTGCCGGGCGGAGGGGACCAGGCGTGTTAGGGGAGAATAATGATGGGCTGGGAGAAATCCCGGCCTGCTTGGTAGTGCTTTGGTAGAAGTAGGGAGTATTGGTCGGTTGCTGCAGTGTCCAGCAGGAAAAGGGGCTGGATAGCTGGGAACATTGTGTAGTTTGCCGCTTTGGCAAGAAAGGGCAGGGTTGCGCTGGTTTTGATGCGGCTGAGCAAATCCCCGGCACTTTTTCGAAAACCCAGCATACGGGCATAGAGCGGCGCGCCTTTTTGCAGGCTGCACTTTTGCTGGGCCGCGCTGACGCCCACAAGGGCGTTGAAGCAGATGCGGCGGATTCGGGATTCGACATACCGGACACTTTTGGTTTTTGATAGGAACTCGGATAGGGTGCGGCTGCTTCGTGCCGCAGACAGCAGGCGGTTTTCCAGCCCTTCGGATACATCGGGGAGGGAGCGGAGGAATGTTGTGCTTTGTCGTCGAAACAGTGATAAAATGGGTAAGGCGAAAGCTTCGTCTTGTACGATGCCTTGCCGGATTTCTTCAAATACCTGGGGCGGCAGCGTGGGCCGGACTTGTTCGTGCCAGCCATGTTTAAGCCCTTCGCGGATGGCGCTGGCGCTGGCAATGGAGCCGTGCAGCGCTGAGCTGTGGTAAGGGGCGGTTTTTCGGGGGATGGGCAGGGGGCGGATGCTGCTTTGTTCTTGCAGGAGCGCTTTTATGTATTCTACGCCTAGAATGGAATTGGGGCTTTTCAGCAGGGCGGAAGCTTCCAGCCCCAGCAGCTTTTCTACGGCTAGGGCTCGGGCAGAAGCAAAGGACAGGCCGCGGGAGAGGGCTTCCTTGAGATGTTGCTGAAAAATCGGCGGTTCTTCTGTGAGCAGCGCAGCGGTTTTTTGCAAAAGGGGGAGATCGGTGGATTCGCTGCCGAAGCAGAGTGTGTCGACGACTCCAAGGCCGTCCAAGATGCGCACGGCTCCTCGGGCAAAGCCTTCTGCGCTGCTGAGGGCAAAGAGCGTTGGCAGTTCGAGGACAAGGTCTACCCCGTTTTGCAGAGCCCAGGATGTCCGCTGCCATTTGTCGGCACAGCAAGGAGCACCCCTTTGCGTGAAATTTCCGCTCATGACGGCGACGATTTTATCGTAGCCACGTTTGCGCAGGGTGTGTAGTTGGTGTAAGTGTCCGTTGTGAAATGGGTTGTATTCACAAATTATTCCGCAGACTTTCATTTTTTCCCTTTTAAAATGTAATAAAGTATTGTATAATAATTAACATACGGAAAAACACTGCAGCTTGTGGGGTGTTTTTCTCGTTTTTCCTAACTCATTTGTTTCCATGATGTATCATTCCCGTTGATTATATCATGTTTTCGTTTACATCAAAATTTTTTAACAATATATTTTTAAAAAGCAGATGGAGGAGAGCGCATTGGGTATTGTTGACGCGTTAAGAGAAAAGGCAAAGCAGACCAAAAAGCATATTGTTTTGCCGGAAGGAACGGAGCAGCGTACAGTAGCGGCCGCAGCCGAGATTACGGCGCAGGGAATCGCTAAGGTTACCTTGCTGGGCGACCCTGCAAAGATTGTGGAGGAAGCTCGAGGAGCGAACCTTTCGGGCGTAGACATGGTTAACCCTGAAAAAAGCGATCGGTTTGAGCAGTATGTAAACCAATTTTACGAACTGCGGAAACACAAGGGTGTGACTCTTGAAAGCGCTCGGGAATGTGTGAAGGATGAAATGTATTATGGCGTGATGATGCTGAAGAACGGTGAAGTGGACGGAATGGTTTCCGGCGCGGTCCACACCACCGGAGATGTTTTAAAGCCCGGCCTCCAGATTATTAAAACAAAACCCGGTATCCCTATAGTGTCCAGCTGTTTCCTGATGGAGATGCCGGATGACCGATACGGTAACTATGGAGATAACGGAATTTTATTTTTTGCGGATTGTGCAGTCAATATCAATCCTGACGATAAGCAGCTGGCTGCGATTGCTAGGGCCACGGCCCAAACAGCCCAGAGCCTTGTGGGAATGGAAGCCCGTATTGCCATGCTTTCCTTCTCGACCAAGGGCAGCGCGAAAGACCCGCTGGTGGACAAGGTGGCCAGTGCTGTGGCAGCTTTGAAGCAGCAGGCGCCGGAGTTGATGGTGGACGGCGAATTGCAGGCGGACGCAGCGCTGGTAGAGGCGGTGGGCGCACTGAAATCGCCGGGCAGCCCTGTGGCAGGGAAAGCGAATATTCTGGTATTTCCAGATTTGCAGGCAGGCAACATTGGCTATAAGCTGGTGCAGCGATTGGCCGGTGCTACGGCGATTGGACCCATTTGCCAGGGGATGGCGAAGCCGATCAATGACTTATCTCGCGGTTGCAGTGTGCAAGACATTGTAGATGTGGTGGCAATAACTTCGTTGCAGGCTCAAAATTAAAGGAGGGTTTAGATATGCTGAATATTTTAGTGATTAACGCAGGAAGTTCTTCTTTGAAGTATCAGTTGATCAACATGAAGAGGGAGTCGTTGGTTGCCAAGGGGCTGGTGGAGCGTATTGGTATCGAAGGCTCGGTTTTAAAGCATAGGCCTGTTGGTAAACAGAGAGTGGAAATTAAGAAAGAGATGCAGGACCACACCCAGGCGATTCAGATGGTTTTGCAAGCTTTGACAGATAAAGAGCATGGCGTTTTGGAGGATATCCACCAGATTCATGCTGTGGGGCATCGCATTGTACATGGCGGTGAGCACTTTAAAGAATCGGTGCTGATTGATGACGAGGTGATTCAGGCTATTCGGGATAATGCGCAGCTGGCGCCTTTGCATAACCCTGCGAATATTATGGGCATTGAGGCTTGCCAGAAGGTTTTGGAAGGTGTGCCGATGGTTGCGGTTTTTGATACGGCTTTCCACCAGAGTATGCCCCCTAAGGCTTTTCTGTATGCCCTGCCATATTCCTACTATACAGATAAAAAAATTCGCCGCTATGGCTTCCATGGCACGTCCCACTCTTATGTAGCGGCTCGGGCTTCAACCTTGATGGGCAAGCCTATGGAGGAGTTGAAGATCATTACCTGTCATCTGGGCAATGGGTCTAGCGTGGCGGCTGTCAAAAATGGGAAGTGTGTTGATACTTCTATGGGATTTACGCCGCTTGAGGGTGTGCCGATGGGTACTCGCTCGGGGATCATTGATCCGGCTATCATCTTCTTCCTTTTGAGCAACTATAATATGAGCGTGCAGGATGTGAACCGTGTTTTGAACAAGGAATCCGGGATGGAGGGACTCTCCGGCGTGAGCAGCGATTTCCGGGATCTTTGGGAGGCGGTGGAGGAAGGGAACCAGCGCGCCAAGCAGGCTTTAGAGGTTTTCTGCTATGGTGTGAAAAAATATGTGGGCGCCTATGCGGCGGCTATGGGCGGTGTGGATTGCATCGTGTTTACCGCTGGCGTTGGGGAGAATGACCATGGTGTGCGTGAATGGGTCATTGATGGGCTGGACTATATGGGCGCGAAGATTGATTTGGAGAAAAACATGGTGCGCGGCCAAGAGTGCGATATTTCTGCGCCGGACGCCAAGGTTAAG
>JBMNTQ010000007.1:0-26821 GCA_050945815.1 Christensenellales bacterium | reverse complement strand
ATCCACAACCATCGATATCCTCTGCACCCTGCTCAAGCAAGATACAGGCAGCGCCTTCGTCAATAGCTTCGCCTTGGGCAAACAGGACGCAAGTATCCGCCAAAGCATCGGCGTGGTGTTTCAAGACAATCTTTTAGACCCCTTGCTAACCGTCAAAGAAAACATCCAAATCCGTGCCAGTTTCTACGGCCTAACGCCCCGCCAAATTCGCGAAAACACCCGTCAAGCCATCCATTGGGTAGACGCGCAAGACTTTCAAAACCAGCGCTACGGCAAGCTGTCCGGCGGCCAGCGCCGCAAAGCGGATATTGCCCGCGCCCTGGTACATACCCCAAGCATCCTGTTTTTAGACGAGCCCACCACCGGGCTAGATCCATACACCCGCCAAATCGTGTGGAACACGCTGCGCACGCTGCAACAGCAATCCGGCATGACAGTCTTTCTAACCACCCACTATATGGAGGAAGCGGCAGCAGCCGACTATGCAGCCGTTATGGTACAAGGCGAGATCAAGGCAAAGGGAACGCCCGCCGCCTTGCGAGAAGCTCATAGCTCCGATTCTCTGCGCCTCGTCCCCAAAGAAAAAGAAGCTCTACTACAACATCTTCAAGAAATGGCTCTGCCCTACGAGTTTAAAGGGGGCGCATTCCACATCAAGCTATCCGGCACCCTAGATGCCATCCCCATTCTCAACCGCGTCCAGCCCCTGATCCAGGGGTTAGAGGTGCTAAGCGGCAGCATGGACGACACCTTCATCAGCATCACCGGCGGCGAGTTGGAGAAAGGAGAACCCATATGAGCGTCCTTGTAAACCTTGTTCGGCGCAACAACAAGCTTTTCTTCCGCGACAAAGCCTCGCTCTTTTTCTCGTTGCTCAGCGCCCTAATCGTCTTAGGCTTATACCTGCTTTTTCTGCGCAGGCTAAACGTCGCCTCACTAGAACAAGCCATCGGCGACGCTGCCTACAACGTCATAGACAGTTGGATGTTTTCAGGCATCCTCGCCATCATTACCGTATCCTCCACTTTAGGCGCATTCGGCACCATGGTAGACGATCGTTACAGGAAAATCAGCCGTGATTTCCTCGCCTCCCCGGTTCGCCGCAGCAGCCTGACTGCAGGCTACATCCTAACCAGCGTCATCATCGGCATCGTTCTTTTCCTGATTGCTCTTGGCCTGTGCCAGATTTATATGGCCGGCAACGGCTTTTTGCTGCTCTCTCCCCTTGAATTTCTCAAGTTGCTGGGGGTTTTGATCATTACCGTGTTTTCCAGCAGCGCCTTAATGTTCTTCCTGATTTCCTTTATTAAAACGCTCAATGCCTACAGCACCGCCAGCGCCATAATCGGCACCCTCATCGGCTTCGTCACCGGTGTCTATATGCCCATAGGCATGTTCCCCGAATCGGTGCAAACGGTCATCAAGCTCATACCGCCCAGCCATGGTGCTATGCTGATGCGCCAAATCATGACCAGCAGGCCCATTGAAGCAGGGTTCGTCGGCGCACCGGCAGAAGCGCTGGCCGAGTTTCGCACGCAAATGGGCATTGATTTCGTCGTCGGCGGAGAAATCCTCCCCGCCTGGATCAGCATCCTCTTTCTGCTGGCTGCCGGATTCTTATTCTTCTGTCTCGGCCTTCTAAAGATGCGCCAAAAAGAAAAATAGACCAAACAAACGATTACATGGCCTGTAAGGAGCATTACATGTTAACAGACAACTTAACTTTAGCCAAACAAACCCTAGACCTCGGCAAATTCACCTGCGTGGTCGTCAAAGACGGAAACGTGCTGCACCGTATACAGGGCGTAGGGGTTCGCCCCCTTCTCCATCTCTACCAAACCCACCCGCAAGACCTCAAGGGCGCCTCCGTAGCCGACAAGATTATCGGAAAGGCCGCAGCCGTCGTGCTGGTTTTAGCCGGTATACACGAAGCTTTCGGCCACGTCTTAAGCACCCCCGGGTCGGATTTCCTGAAGCAGCATGCTATTCCTGCTTATGGCAGCCAAACGGTGCCGCAAATTCTAAACCGCAGCGGCGACGGCATCTGCCCGCTGGAGCAAAGCGTTATCACCTGCACAGACGCCAAGGAGGGCTACAGGCTCCTTCTATCAAAAGTAGAACAGCTCATGCAAAACAAGGCCTGACACAAAGAGTTCAGCCCTTTAGGGCTTGGCCGGGCAATCCGCAGCCTATTTTTATAAACTCAAGCGCGCAAAAGAAAACTTCTGCGCGCTTTTCTTCATGCTACTCTCCCCCTTCTCTTCCGCTGTTCTTTGAGAAGAATCGTAAAATCCCCCGCAAAAACCAGGGAGCCTTAAAACAAAAAAACCGCATATTGCGCCACCTCCACTCTAACACCTGCGCGTATTGAAAAGTAGCAGTCCGACCAGTATCAGCGTTACCCCAGCCGCCACCAGCCAAAGCCAGCAGGGCATGGCAATCAAAATTATAATACCGCCTACAATGGCAAGAATGATGCCAATGATCTTCTTTGTGGACTTGCGAAAACAAAAAGCCATAAAAATCACCCCGAGCATTTCTATTATCATCATACTCGGGGCAACGGCCCATCATGCCTGTTTTTTAGTTTTTTCGGGGCAAAATCACCAATACCCTCCCGGTCAGATGAATCTTCGCTCGCTCTTGTGTCATATAATTGCTGACAAACAGTGAGTCTCCCATAGGCAGCGACCGGTTATGCAAAGGATAATATAGGCCCTGGGTTTGCAACACACGGGCGCTGTCATCCAACGAAACCAACGAAACCAGCTGCCCCGCTCTGCCCTCTATCTCTACCACGGGCTCCGCAAGGAACGCCGTTCCATATTCATCCACCATCTCGGTTCGCTCTAGCCCCTGCCGCTTCGCCAGCAACAGCAGCAACACATTGGTCAAGCTATGATCCAAGCGTCCCCCCCGGCCGCCGAAAATCCGCAGCAGCTCAATACCCATGTCCGCTGCCTGCAATATGGCAACATGGGCGTCCGTCTGATCCTTTTCCGGTTCTAGCTGCATGATTTCACAATCTGCGCATGCCTTGAAATATGCAAGGTCATGGGGATGAATCGAATCCATATCCCCAATCAGACGATGCACAGGCAGCCCGTATTCCTTCGCCCAAGAAGCCGCACCATCACAGCAGAACACAACTGCACCCGCCACATCCGGCTTCACCAAATCCTTTGGCGGCGCATCTCCATTTAAAAGAAGCACGCCCTTCTTCATAGGTCTATTCCACTTCCTTCAAAAGCTTGATGGCCGCTTCAATATCCGGCGCCCCAAACACCGCGTTGCCTGCCACCAGAATATCCGCCCCAGCCTTTTTGACCAAAGGAGCAGTCTGCTCGTTGATGCCGCCATCCACCTCAATCTCAAAATCATACTTAAAATATTCCCGAATTGCAGCAAGCTTCTGGATTTTTTTCAAAATCGGCTCAATAAATTTCTGGCCGCCAAACCCCGGGTTCACCGTCATAATCAACACCAAATCCAGTTCCTCGAAAATGCTTTTAAGCATTTCCACCGGCGTTGCCGGATTCAAGGATACGCCCACCTTGATGCCGCGCTTCTTAATCATCTGTATAGTACGATGCAAATGCAGCGTCGCCTCCTGGTGCACAGTCAAAATGTCCGCGCCCGCATCGATAAACTCATCCACAAAGCGTTCGGGCTTATCAATCATCAGATGTACATCCAAAGGCACCGAAGTATTCTTTTTCAAAGCGCGAACCATCTGCTGTCCAAAGGTGATATTCGGCACAAACTGCCCGTCCATCACATCCACATGAATATAGTCTGCCTTGCATTTCTCCAAAGTTTTTACTGCGTCCCCCATAAAAGCGAAATCCGCAGATAAAATAGATGGTGCAATTTTAGTCATATTGTTTTTTCCTCCATTCTGAAATTTCATCCAACAAAGCAATATAATTCTGGTAGCGCACAGGGTGGATTTTGCCGTCCTCCAGCCCGCCCTCCAGTGCACAGCCTTCCTCTCCACAGTGCAAACAATCAGAAAACCGACACGGCGGCAAAGAACGAAATTCCGGATACGCCTGTACAACCTCACGCTCCTCTGCCGGCCCCGGCGCCAACACGCTAAATCCCGGCGTGTCCGCAATATATCCACCCCCGGGCAGCGCAAGCAGCTCCACATGCCGGGTGGTATGCGTCCCCCGGGCAGTCTTGCGGCTCATCCCGGCAGTAGGCAGGGAAACCCCCGGCAGCATAGCATTGAGCAGCGAGCTCTTGCCCACGCCCGACTGTCCCGCCATACAGCAAATCTTCCCCAAAACCCGCCCCAGCAACGCCTCCACCCCGGTACCGTTTATAGCCGAGCCGCAAAGCAAGGGAAACCCGGCTGCGACATACGGCTCCAATATCTCGCCCCTCCCCATATCCTCCTTATTCGCAAACAAAACCGGTTCCACCCCCGCCAAATGCGCCTGCAACAAAAGTTTATCACACAAAAGGTAATCCGGCTTGGGTTCAGGCGAAAGCACGATCACTAAAACATCTATATTCGCCACTGCGGGCCTAACCAGCTCATTTTTCCGCGGCAACATTTCACTGATAAACCCATGGGGCTGTCCCTCCTCAAACAAAACCCGGTCACCCACCTTCAAAGGGCCATCCAGGCGCAGCCTGCCCGCCGCGCGGCAAACTGTCTGCTTCCCGTCGGATAACACCGAGTAGAATCCGCCCACACCCTTATATAAAAGCCCTTCCCGCATCAATTCTCTGCCTCCCTCACAGGCTGAAAGCTAATGTCCCGCTTCACCTGCTCCTTGCCATCGATATAAACCCGCAAAGTTTTAATCGCAGCACTATCTGAGTATAATTCCAAATTCAGCTTCTCATCCCCCACCCCCGAAGTTCCATAGTATTGTACCACTTCAATTCCGGGCATCTCCTCCACCGTAGCAACAACCTCGCTGGCCGCTTCCATCTGGGGCAAAACAATGGCAACCTCTACGGCATGATCTGCCTCCAAGGTGCTCACTGTCAAGTCCACAGTTTTAGCAAAAGGCTGCCCGCCGGTCGCATAAACCTCGCTGTCAACTACATAGCCCGGCATCAGGCTGCTCTGCTGCTGATAAACAAAGCCCAAGCTAAACCCCGCATTCTCCAGTTCCACCACCGCCTGCTCCAAGGGCAGGCCTGCCAAATCCGGCAACACAAAGTTATCACTGCTCAACCATAAGTCCACCGTATCCCCCGGAGAAAGCTCATTGCCCGCCGAAGGTGACTGGGAAAACACGCTGCCCTCCGGCAGCTCGCTGGTGCCGTAGTTAATCTTCCCAACCTGCAGCCCCTGTTCCCTGAGTTCTTGTGTCGCAGCGTCCAAGCTAAGCCTTTCCAAGGGCGGCACCGTCACCATAGCCGGCCCCTCGCTAACCGTAAGGTAAACGGTGTCTCCTTGTCTGATCTGCGTATCCGGCAAAGGAGATTGAGCAATCACAGTATCCACCATCTCCAAGCTGTCCGCATAGCCGACCTCCAACAGAATACCGTTCATCTGCTGCATCGCACGCACATCCGCCAGGGACATCCCATACAAATCCGGCAAAGCCACCGGAGAATCCTCCCCTTTATTAAACACATTCATGCCCACCAATATAATCACCAAAATGACAGCCAATATAAAAAAGGCGAGCAATACCAATCGTCCGATGCGAACCATCGGCTCCTTGCCCCGTCTTTCAGTTGCCGGCTGCCCTCCCCGGAAAGCCGAAGGGTCCTCTGGGTCGATGGGGTTCAGTATAATCCTGCCTTCCCCGCCATCACGCACGTCACAGGGCATGTCTCGCGTAGCAACCAAGTCCGCCTCAAGCTGCGCCATGGTAGCGTAGCGCAAGCGCGGCTCCTTGTGGGTAGCTTTGCGCACAATATTGCTAAAAGCCCGGGGAATAGAAGGAACCGTCAACTCCGGCGGCGGAACCTCCTCATTGATGTGCTTCAAGGCAATAGCCACCGTCGTATCCCCAGTAAAGGGCAGAGAACCGGTCAGCATCTCATACAAAACAATCCCCAGAGAATAGATGTCGGTCTTCTTGCCCACAGTCTCGCCCCGGGCCTGCTCCGGCGATAGATAATGCACCGAACCCATCACACCGTCGCCGCCATAGGTCATGGTGGAAGAACTAACATCCCGGGCAATTCCAAAATCTGCGACTTTAATTTTCCCATCGCTCAAAATCAGAATATTCTGCGATTTAATATCCCGGTGAATCAAATTCTTTTCATGGGTATAAGCCAGAGCACGGCAAATCTGAATGGCAATATCCGCCGCTTCCTTGCAAGGCAAAGGTCCCTTTCGGCGCACATACTCCTTCAGCGTCTCCCCTTCGATGTATTCCATTTCGATATAGTAAACGCCGTCTATACACTCCAATTCATTGATGCCGACAATATTTTCATGGGAAAAGCCCTCCAGCGATTCTCCCTCCTTGATAAAATTCCGCAAGTAACCGGCATTGGTAATAAACTCCTGCTTCAAAACCTTCAAAGCAACAATTTCCCCGGTCTGCTTTTTCCGGGCTTTGTAAACGGTAGCCATGCCACCGCAGCCCACCTCCTCCAGAATCTCATAGCGGGAGTGTAGCTTTGTAATCATAAGCAATCTCCTCCCCCTTGATTCTGGTGCGCCAGCGCGATGGTAATGTTATCCGTCCCACCCCGAGAAAGAGCAGCGCGCATCATCAAATTGCATATCTCATCCAGCGTTTGCTGCGCCAAGCATTCCCCTCTCATCTTGCGGCAGACAATCAAACGCTCAATCTCCTCATCGGAAAGATGCCCCGTCAGTCCGTCGGAGCAAAGCAGCAAAATGTCGCCTTTCGTAAACGACGCATTAAAAACGTCCACTCCCACGTCATAGTGAAGGCCCAATGCCCGCGTAATTACATTTCGCTGCGGATGGTCAGCCGCCTCCTTGTCAGTAATCTCCCCCATGTCCAGCAACTCCTGCACCAGAGAATGGTCGGTGGTAATGCAATGCAGGGCGCCATCCGTAAAATGATAGCTTCTCGAATCGCCCACATGGCCAATAATCGCCCGTCCATTTAAAAACAATACGGCAGTCATGGTGGTGCCCATCCCAGAATAATCCCCCCGGGTACAGCTCAACGACTTCACCACCACATTCGCCCGGCGAATCGCAGCCTCCATCAAGGCCTCCGGCCTTGTTTGCAATTCCTCCAACGGACATTCGTTCAAATAATCCGCTACAGCTTCAGCAGCAGCACCGGATGCAATCTCTCCGGCATTGTGTCCGCCCATGCCGTCTGCTACGATCATGATGCTGCGGCCTTCTCCGTTGGGAATATAGAAAGCGTCCTCATTGTTGGAGCGTTTCAGGCCAACATTGGAAACCCCTGCAAAAATCACATTATCCCTCCCCTATTTCCGAAAGAACTCTGCGCCGAAGCTGTCCACAGGCGCCATCAACATCCGCGCCCATACGCCGCCGCCGCGTGGCAGATATCCGTTCGTGCTCCAATCTGCTCAAAAACGCAGCCGTTACAGCCTCGCTGCTGGCAGCAAACCCACACTCCGCCACAGGGTTCAAAGGGATTACATTCACATGGCATTGCAAGCCACGAAGCAAGCGCGCCAAGCCCGCCGCACAATCTTCACTGTCATTAATCCCGTCAATCAGGGCATATTCAAAGATAACCCGACGGCCTGTCTGCTTAATATAATAACGCACTGCGTCCAAAATTTCATCTATTTTATACGCATTGGCAATCCCCATAAGTTTTCTACGTATCTCATCTGTAGGCCCGTGCAAAGAAATACACAGGGTTATCGGCAAGCTCTCCTGGGCAAGGTCATAAATTCCCGGAACGATCCCACAGGTTGAAAGGGATATGTTTCGCGGGCTGATGTTCAAGCCCTCCCGGTGCGCGGCTAGATGTAAAAATTTTACCACATTCTCATAGTTGTCCAAAGGCTCCCCGCTGCCCATTATCACAACATTCCCCACAGCCCGCTGCTTCAGCGTGCCGCCCAGATGCCGATTGACAGCAATCACCTGCCCCATCATCTCCCCGCTCTCCAGGTTGCGCACCAAGCCTCCTATAGTAGAAGCGCAAAAAGCGCAGCACATCCGGCAGCCCACCTGAGAGGATATACACAAGGTATTCCCATAGGAATAGCGCATCGAAACCCCTTCAATCAGGTTTCCATCCGCCAACTCAAACAGATATTTCTCCGTTCCATCCTCGGCCGAACCAGCCACCTGCCGAATCAACACCCCGTCCGAAACATAGTCTTTCTCCAGCCTCCCGCGAAACGCCTCGGGCAAATTGCCCATAGAAGAGATAGGCTCTCCCCGCTGAACCCACTGAAAAAGCTGCTTCCCGCGAAACCGCTTCTCCCCCAGCGACAGAGCAATCTCCTCAAGTTCCGCCGGCAAATAAGAGGTCAAAAGCTTCATCTCATCATCCTCGCAATAAAAAATCCTTCTCCATGAGTCTGGGGTAAAAACTGCAACATCCCATCCTCCAACGTTAGCTTGTCCGTCAAAGCAAAGCCTTCACAAAGAGAAAATTCCGGATTGGCGCCCAGAAAAGCGTCCACGACGTCCTGGTTCTCCTGCCGGCTTATGGTACAGGTGGAATATACCAAAACGCCGCCTTTCTTTACATACCGGCTGCAAACGTTTAAAAGCCGTCGCTGAACAGCAGCCAGCGCTTCAATGTCCCCGCTCTTGAGGCGATAACGGATATCACTCTTGCCCAAAACGCCCAAGCCCGAGCAGGGGGCATCCACCAGCACAGCATCAAACGTCCCCCAAAGCTCCTCCACCGGCTCCAGAGCATCCTGCTGCCGCGCACAAATACAGCGCAAACCCAGCCGCCTGGCATGGTTGCGAATCAAATCCACCCGATGGCTGTGAATATCCCAAGCCAACACTTCGCCAATATCGCCCATCATCTCCGCAATCAGTGCGGTCTTTCCCCCAGGCGCAGCGCAGGCGTCTAAAATCCTTTGCCCAGGCAAAACCTCCAAGGCAACGCAGGCCAGGCTGGATGCAGGGCTTTGCACGCTGTACATCCCAGCCAGAAAATCCTCGTCTTCGCTGACGCTGGCCTTACACTCCACACAAAAAGGCGATAGAGTCGCCCGGCTCTCCCAGCCCTTTTCTCGCAGCAAGGCCAAAAAGTCTTCCTGCTCCAGCTTCAAAAGGTTGCGGCGCAGGCAAGTCCTGTTAGGCACGCGCAAAGCTTCCAGCATTTCGCGGATGGCTGTATCGTCATAGCTCTTTTGCCATTCCCGAATCAACCCTTCCGGCCAACTATATTCATACGCCAGCGCCTGCACACTGTCCGCAGCAGGATAGCGTATTCCTTCCCTTTCGCGGTCTATGCTGCGCAGCAAAGCGTTGACAAATCCGGCTAACGGCCCCTTGCCCAATCGTTTTGTCAAAGCAACATATTCATTACAAGCCGCCGCGCTGTTGGAATTCTCTAAAAACAGCAGTTCATACGCCCCCAATAGCAAGATCCGGCGGATCTTACCCTGCAAACGCTTGCTCTTATTAAATCGCCCGATAACATAATCCAACGGCATCAAACGATCCAATACGCCCCGCGCCAAAAGCGCCGCGAAATTCCTGTCCCGGACTGACAAGCCGCTCGACGTCAGCCGGGCATTTAAAGCAAGGTTCAAATACTTCCCTTCGCCCAACACATCTTCTAAAATATAATAGGCCGTCTCACGAGCGCTTACAGACATTCAAAACATTCTCCCGGCAATTCTTTGCCCCGCAGGTAGTCCCGCGCATCCATTCGCTTGCAGCAAGGCGCCTGCAGCTCCTCAACAAATATGCCGCCGCTACCGCAGGCCACCGCCATACCCGCCTTACAATCCGCACACAAAATTTCCCCCGGCCTGCCTGAAAGGCTTTCGTCCACAGTCACATTCCAGATTTTCAGCGTCTCGCCGCCAATCTCACCATATGCTCCTGGCCATGGAGAAACCCCGCGCACCCGGTTATAAACCTCCCGCGCACTGCAGCGAAAGTCCAGCAGGCCATCGGTTTTCTTCAGCATAGGAAAATACGTCGCCTGCGCCTCATCCTGAGGCTGCCTAGGCGCCTCCCCCTTTTCAATCAGCACCAGCGTCTCCCGTAAAACCGCCGCACCCAAATCCGCTAGGCGCAAGCTAAGTTCTCCGGCAGTCTCCCCCTCCAGTATATCCGTCGCCTGCTTGAGTATCATATCCCCGGTGTCGATGCCCCGCTCGGTATACATCGTGGTAATTCCGGTCTGCGTCTCTCCGTTGATAATCGCCCACTGAATCGGCGCAGGCCCCCGGTATTTGGGCAACAACGAGCCATGCACGTTGATGCATCCCAGCGGTGCAATATCCAGCAATTCCTGGGAAAGAATCTGTCCAAAAGCCGCAGTCACCAGCAAATCCGGCTGGATGCCGCGCAAATCCTCCGCCGATTCCTCCCGGATCTTATTAGGCTGATACACAGGAATTCCGCGTTCCAGCGCATATTCTTTCACCGGCGGCGCGAAAAGCTTCTTTCCCCGGTTTTTCCGTCGGTCCGGCTGGGTAAACACCGCCGCCACTTCATAGCCCTCCTCGACCAGCATCCGAAGGCTGGGCAGGGCAAATTCCGGCGTTCCCAAAAAACAGATCTTCACGAGCCTTCCTCCGTCTCTTTGTCCCCCTCCTCGGGTTGGTTATCATAATCCACAATATCAATAAACAGCCGCCCGTCCAAATGATCCAACTCATGGCAAATAGCCCGGGCCAAATAGCCCTCCGCTGTCAACATCCGGCGCTCCCCGCTGCGATCAGTCAGCTCCACTTCCACAGTCTCCGGCCGCTCTACCACATAGGTCTGCCCCGGCACGCTCAAACAGCCCTCATATTCCTCCAGTTTACCCTCGCATTTTCGAATAACAGGGTTAATCATCTCCAACAGCCCATCGCCAACATCAATCACCACCACCCGGCGCAATACCCCAACCTGAGGTGCAGCCAAGCCGGCGCCCTCGCTTTCATACATGGTCTCTATCAAATCATCCAATAGCTCCAGTATTCTGGGCGTAATTTTATCCACAGGCCTAGAAATCTTGCGTAGCGTCGGATGCGGCGCTTTGAGTATTTCTCTGGATGCCATACAAATTCCTCCTAATACATATTGTTCGGGTTTTTCTCGGCGATGCAGTAAACGCCCTGGTTTTCCTGTTCCCTCGCCAAAGCAAAGAGCGCGGCATGCACTGCGCCGTCCCCCGAAAAGCGCTTCATCTTCAGTAAAACCTGAAACCGGCTGTGGCCGGAAATCTTCGCGATAGGCGCCCATGAACGGGTCAGCGTCAAAACATAATCTTCAAAATGCCCGCCCAGCTCTGCCGATAAATAGTCCCGCACCCGCTCATACAGCGCGCTGCACGCTTCCTTCACCGCGTCGCTCTGCTCCCCCGAGAACAAAAAGCGCAGAAACACACCAAACGGCGGGAAAAACCCCTGACGCCGCCGCGCGATCTCATAGCGGTAAAACCCATGATAATCATGCCGCGCTGCAAACCGTAGGGCAGGATGCCGCGGCGAGAAGGTCTGCACCACCACACTGCCCGGCAAAACATCCCGGCCCGCCCGGCCCGCCACCTGGGTAATCAACTGAAAGCTGCGCTCAACGCTGCGATAATCCGGCAAGAACAGCGTCGCATCCGCCGCCACCACCCCCACCAGCGTCACCATCGGAAAATCAAAGCCCTTAGCGATCATCTGGGTTCCAATCAAAACCTGGGCCTCCTTGCGAGAAAATTTCTCAAACAGAACAAAATGCGAATCTTTGCCCCGGGTGGTGTCATAATCCATACGCAACGTCCTAACCTCCGGAAACAGTTTATTAACCTGCTCCTCCACCTGTTCCGTTGCCACACCAAAATGCTTCAGATAGCTTTTCCCGCAGGAAGGACACGCTTTAGGAATCGGCCACTCACTATTACAATAATGGCATAGCAGCGTATTCCTCTTCTTATGGTAAGTCAGCGACACATCGCAGTTCTCACATTTGAAAACAAGCCCGCAGCCGCGGCACATCATAAACGTAGAATACCCCCTCCGGTTGATAAATAATATCACCTGTTCCCCCGCCGAAAGCGCCTGCTGCATCCTGGATAAAAGAGCACCGCTGAAAATACTGCGGTTGCCCCGCTCAATCTCCTGCCGCATATCCACCAACGAAACTGGCGGCAGCGCCTCCCCGTTGATGCGCTCCGGCAACTCCAACAAACGATAGCGTCCGCGCTTCGCCCAGAAATACGTTTCCACCGACGGCGTAGCACTGCCCAGCAAAAGGACCGCCCCCTGCTGCTTACAGCGTCTGCGGGCCACCTCCTCAGTCACATAGCGCGGCGCACTCTCCGAGCGGTAAGCCGACTCCTGCTCCTCGTCAATAATCACAAGCCCCAATTTCTCTAGCGGCGCAAATACGGCGGAACGCGCCCCCACCACCACCTTAGCATCTCCCCGGCGTATGCGCCGCCATTCGTCAAAGCGTTCACCAGGGGATAAGCGGCTGTGCAAAACCGCCACTTCCTCCAGCCGCGAGCGAAACTGCTGAATCATCTGAGGGGTCAAGGAAATCTCGGGAACCAACAGCACAGCCGATTTGCCCAGCTTCAAGCAGTGGGCGATGGCTCGCAGATAAACCTCGGTCTTCCCGCTCCCCGTAATCCCATGCAAAAGGAAATGATCGTTGCCTTGAGAAATCGCTCCCTCTATCTCCGCACAAACCCCACATTGGTCGTCGGTCAACTCCACAGGCACAGCCCCGTCGTTTCCCCCATCCTGCGCCTCATATGGACGGCGGTTAATTTCCCGCTCCACAATTTGCGCAAAACCCTTGGCAGCCAGCTGAGCAACCGCACTTCGAGCGCTGGCATATAGCTGTTCCAAATCCGCAACGCCCATCTCCCCCGCCTCAGACAAAAGCTGTAAAATAGCCCCCTGTACCGGCGCCCGCTTCAACGACTGCAAAGCTGCCTCATACAATTGCGGCTCCAGATTATACACAGCCGTCTGAGCCTTCTTAGCAGAAACCTTCCCGCCTCGCATAGGCGCAGGCATCATCACGCTCAACGCCTCACAAAGCAGGCATCCATACTTCTGTTTCATCCAGAATGCCAGTTCCACCTGCACAGGCAGCAAGCATTCCTCCTCTTCAAAGCGCCGGGCAAGCTCTTTGATTTTTTCCAGAGGAACCTGCGTCTGCTCCTCCAACCCCACGACAAAGCCCTCAATCAGTTTGTTTCCCGCTCCAAACGGCGCCAACACCCTGGTGCCTACGGCAATCTGCATATCTTGAGGAATCCGATAATCAAACAGCCTATCCACGTCAGAATGACGAACATCCACCACCACCCGCGCAAAAGCAGCCATTCCCCAATCCCCCCTTTTTACGCAAAAAACTCCCAAAGCCTAAGGCGCAAAGCCAGCCGCGCCGAATCCTGGGAGTTTTCCAAGCAGTCTATTGACCAAGCGCCAAGACTTCGTCTAAAACGTGGTGCGCAACCTGCGCCTTTCCCATTCTATCCAGCGCCTTTCGCCCTTTTCGGGTAATCATCGTCACAATGTTAGTATCGCTGCCAAATCCAGAGCCGGGTAATGTCACATCATTGGCGACAATCATATCCAAGTTCTTGCGCTCCAGCTTGTCCATAGCGTAAGCGATCACATCCTGAGTCTCCGCTGCAAATCCGACCAATATCTGGCCTTTTTTTCGTTCGCCCAATTCTTGCAAAATATCCGGCGTAGGCACCATCTGCACAGACAAGTAATCCTTGCCGCCCTTCTTTATCTTATTATCCTGCACCTCAGCAGGCATAAAATCTGCCGGGGCTGCAGCCTTTATCACAATATCACAATCCTCAAAATGTCCCAACACCGCATCACGCATCTGAGACGTAGACACCACCGGCACAAACTCCACGTCCCGGGGCGGCGTCAATTCCACCGGTCCGCTCACCAACACAACCTGCGCACCCCTGTCCCGGGCAGCAGTCGCGATAGCAAACCCCATCTTACCGGACGAACGGTTGGAAATATAACGTACCGGGTCAAAGGCCTCCTTGGTGGGCCCGGCTGTCACAATCACTTTCTTGCCTGCCAAATCCTTCGGTTTGGAACATAAAAGCCCCAAAGCGCGCTCCACAATATCCGAAACCTCCGCAAGGCGTCCAACCCCAACGTCGCCGCAGGCTAAAAGCCCCGCTTCCGGCTGAATAAAAAGGCAACCCCGCTCACGCAGCCGCTGCATGTTCTCCTGTACGGCCGCATGCTGATACATGCCGGTGTTCATAGCCGGCGCAATCAGAACCGGCGCTTTAGTCGCTAAAATGCTGGTGGTCAGCATATCGTCAGCAATTCCGCCAACATATTTTCCCATAAAATTAGCAGACGCCGGCGCAATCAAGAATAAATCTGCCCGCTTGGCAAGGGAGATATGCTCCACCTCATGGGGCGCGTTTCTATCCCACATACTCTCCACAGCCGGACGGCCGCAAATGGTCTCCATGGTCAACGGCGTGATAAAGCGTGCGGCATTTTCCGTCAAAACAGGAAAAACCTCCACACCCTCCTTTTTCAGGCGGCTACCAATCTCAGCAGCCTTATAAGCGGCAATAGAGCCGGTTATCCCCAAAACCACCGTCTTTGCCATCAGTCCAAATCCTCCAAATTCTCGACCGCAACTTTCCCCTCATAGAGTTCATACACTGCGGTCGTTACCGGGTTGCTGGATTCATGCTCAGTCAAAACCGTCACATGATCCACAATCTGCCGAGCCCGTTTGGCAACCGCTATTACAAAAGCATAGCGGTTATTCGTAATACTAATCAGTTCTCCAATCGGCGGATACAGCATTCTATGCCCTCCCTGTCAGTTTCAAAATAATATCCACATTGTTCTCAATCCTGCACTTCTCAGCAGTGATAATCATCTTAATCTTATCCGTTGTTGCATCTATATCGGAATTGACCACAACATAATCATAGTCCTTCATCAGCTGCAATTCTTCCCTGGAAGTCAGCATACGGTTAGCCACCATCTGCTCTCCCTCCGTACCCCTGCCCCGCAGCCTTCGCTCCAGCTCATAGATAGAAGGCGGCGCAATAAAGATCAAAATAGCCTTGGGAAACCGTTCACGAACCTGCTGCGCCCCCGCCACATCGATCTCCAGCAAAACATCATGGCCCTTGCTTAGCTCCTGATGCACATAATTGCTTGGTGTTCCATAATAGGCTTTCCCAAACACATGGGCATACTCCAAAAGCTGTTCCTTTTCGATCATTTCCTGGAACTGCTCCTCCGTCCTGAAAAAGTAATGTTCTCCCTCAGTCTCCCCCGGCCTGGGAGTACGGGTGGTCACAGAAACCGACATCATCAAGTCCGGGTTTCTGCGCAAAACCTCTTTACAAATGGTCCCCTTGCCCACGCCCGACGGCCCTGATATCACGATCAGCAAGCCATCCAAATTATATTTGCCGGCTAATACTTCCCCCTTATTCATCCCCGGATTCATCCTCCATGTCTTTACTGTCCAGCCTGTTGGCCACGGTCTCCGGTTGCACAGCAGAAAGCAGAATATGGTCGCTGTCCATAATAACCACAGCCCTTGTTCTGCGCCCATATGTCGCGTCTATGCAAGTCCCCTTGTCTTTCGCTTCCTGAATTACCCGCTTAATCGGCGCCGACTCCGGGCTAACAATTGCAATGATGCGGTTGGCAGAAACGATGTTTCCAAAGCCAATGTTGATCAATTTAATCCCCATTTTCAACCACCCCTCTAAATCCGTTGTTATTCGATGTTTTGTACCTGTTCCCGAATTTTCTCCAATTCGTTTTTCAAGGACAAAACATGATTGGTAATGCTAATGTCCGACGCCTTACTTCCAATTGTATTGATTTCCCGGTTCATTTCCTGCACCAGAAAATCCAGCTTACGCCCCACAGGCCCCTCCTGCCGGGAAATTTCCTCAAATTGCTCAAAATGGCTGCGCAGACGCACCAATTCTTCATCAATACTGCATTTATCGGCAAAAAGGGCGATTTCCAAACTCAATCGTCCCTGGTCCACCTCCACCGCCGCCAGCAAATCCTCGATGCGCTTATTCAGCTTTTCGCGGTAATGCACCACCACAGCCGGTGCCAATTCGGCAATTTCCACCGTATATTGCCGCATAGCGCCTAGTCGCTCCAGCATATCCTGCTTCAGCCGTTCGCCTTCCGCGCGCCGCATCGCATCCAGCGCCAGCAAAGCCTGCCGAGCCGCCTCTTGCGCCAGCTCCGCCATAACGCCAGCATCTTCCTCAGCCTCCTCCACACGCACCACATCGTTGATACGCATAGCCGAGGTCAATGTCAAATCGTTTTTCAGCCCGGTACTCTCCGCCTCACGGTATGCGACAATATAAGCATTTAAAAGCGGATAATCAATGCGAATTGTCCTCGCGTCCTCCCGCTCGTTGTTGTAATTCATATAAACATCCACATGCCCGCGGCTAAGGGTCTCCTGCACCGCCTTGCGGATGACTTCCTCTAAATACGCCATATTCTTCCCGATTCTGAAGTTCAAATCCAAATATCGGTGGTTCACGGCTTTAAATTCCAAGGCAAGCTGCCGTCCGTCCTTGCTGACAGTCCCGCTGCCATAGCCCGTCATACTGCGCAAAGGCTTCCCTCCTCATCCATGCTTATTTAGTTATTATAGCATACTCCGTCTCCATTAGAAAACAAAAAACGCCTTCTCCCGTCCTATCTCTCCAATAATTCGATAAATTCTTGCTCGCCGACCACACGAATGCCCATATCCATCGCTTTTTGCAGCTTAGAGCCCGCCCTCTCCCCCGCCACTACAAGGTTGGTCTTGCGGCTGATTGAAGCAGCCACCACGCCGCCTCGCTGTTCAATCAAGTCCTTGGCCTGCTCCCGGGAATAGTTCGAAAGTGCGCCGGTCAACACCACCGTCTGCCCGGCAAAGCTGCCGCTGCGCTGCTCGTAAGGCCGGGGCGTTATGCCGATTCTAAGCAAAGCATCAATCGAATCGGCAATAGTCGGATCCTGGAAAAACATCACAATGTCTTGGCCCACTACCTCCCCAATCTCCGGAATCTCCAGCAAGCTCTCCAAAGAAGCCTCCCGCAGCGCTTCCAGCGTCCTATACGTTTTCGCCAAATCCCCGGCAGTCTTCCTGCCCACATTCGGAATGCCCAGCGCCACTAAAAAGGCCGCCAGTTCACAGTCCTTGCTGCGCTGAATCTCATCTAGCAGCTTCTGCGCCTTCCTGTCCTTAAAGCCCTCCAACGTCAAAAGCTGAGCTTTTTCGATCCGATATAAATCCGCCACTTCCCGAATGTCCAGGTTATCAAACAGAGTCTGGGCAGTTTTATCGCTAAAACTTTCAATGTCCATCCCCTCCCGTGACGCAAAATGCACCAGTCTGGCCACCAACTGCGGCCTGCAGGACAATGTGTTGGGGCAAAAAAGGTGTGCTCCTCTCTCCTCCAGCCGGGAATGACAAGCGGGACAAAACTGAATCTCTTCAATCTCTCCCTCATACTCCTCGCCCACCACCCCGGTAATTTCCGGAATCACATCGCCGCTGCGCCGTACCCAAACCCTACAGCCAATCTTGAGTCCTTTGCGCAGAATATCGCCCCAGTTGTTGAGGGTCACTCGCCGCACAGTCACCCCGCCGATGTCCACCGGCTCCAGTATGCCGGTGGGGTTCACCCGGCCGGTGCGGCCCACATCCCAAATAACATCCAACAGCGTAGTCGTAGCCTCCTGAGCCGGGAATTTGTAGGCAATCGCCCACCGCGGGAACTTATCCGTATAGCCAAGGTCTGCCCGCGCCGCATATTCGTCCACCTTAACCACCATGCCATCGATCAGAAAATCTAGGGTATCGCGCCCCTCCCCGGCCCGGCGAATCGCCCGAACCACTTCTCCCATCGAATCCAGCCGCATACAGCAAGAGCCCACCGGCAGTCTGTTCTCCCGCAAAAAATCAACCATTTCGCTGTGGGTGGAAAATTCCTTCCCCTCAATATAGCCCACGTTGTATACAAACGCCTCCAGCCGCCTTGTAGCCGTCACTTTCGGGTCCAGGTTACGCAGCGCTCCGGCAGCAGCATTGCGTGCATTCTTCAGCGGCACCTGAGCCGTCTCATTGTATTGTTCCAATACAGAAAGGCGCATCAGCCCCTCCCCCTGAACCTCCATCTTCCCCCGATACGGGATCGACAACGGGATGTTGCGAATGGTCTTTACCTGCTCCAAAATAGTTTCTCCCAAGGTTCCATTGCCCCGGGTAGCAGCGCCAGTTAAAACGCCGTTCTCATAAGTCAGATTAATGGTAAGCCCATCAAACTTATACTCCAAAACATAGTGCACCGGCCCGTCATACAGCCGCCGGATGCGCTCCTCCCAGGCCATAAGCCCCGATTCATCCGTAGTCTTGTCCAAGCTCCACAACCGCCCTAAGTGGGTATGGGTGCCAAAAACGCTGAGAGGCTCGCCGCCCACCCGCAAAGTAGGCGAATCCGGTAATACAAGTCCGGTCTTTTTCTCCATTTCCCGCAGGGCATCATACAACGCGTCATATTCCGCATCAGAAACTATAGAGTCATCCAACACATAATAATGGTAAGCGAAATCATTCAGTTTTCCAACCAAATCCTTCATTTCCTGCATGGATAGCCTGTCCTCCTCAATCCTGCTTTAGTCCCGCAGTTCCAACGGCGCAAACGACAAGGAAAGCCGCTTCACACCTGCCTGCTCAAAATCCACAGTCACCGTCGCCCCAGCTCCCTCCCCTTCCACCGTCTCAATCACACCGTTACCAAACTTCTTATGAAAAACCTTCACGCCGGATTGGTACGCCTGGGCATTCTCTTTGGCCTTCATAGCAGCAGGCACAAAGATCTTCTGAAAACTCTTAGGCTCCTGCCGGCGCTGCTGCCCTTGTTTTTCCGGCTCCCCCTCGCCAGTGCGCAATTGAGGCAAATCCCCCTGAACGCATGCCTCCGGCAATTCCTCCAGAAAGCGTGAGGGTTTATTATAGCTGGTCTTGCCAAACAGATTGCGTTCGGTACAATAAGTCAAATAGAGGTGCTTCTGCGCCCGCGTAATCGCAACATAGCAAAGCCGGCGCTCCTCCTCCAGCTCGTCCGCATTGTAAAACGCCCGGGCATGGGGAAAAATGCCTTCCTCCAACCCGGTCACAAACACAACCGGAAACTCCAGCCCTTTAGCGCTGTGCATAGTCATCAGGGAAACCGCACCGCTCTCATCCTCAAGCTCATCAATGTCCGACACCAACGCAACGCTCTCCAGAAAATCTGCCAGGCTGCCGTCCATGCTCTCCTCAAACTCATGCACAGCACCAATAAACTCACCGATATTCTCCAGCCGCCCACGGCCCTCCTCGTTGTTCATCTTCTCATACTGGGCGCTATAACCGGTTTCCTTAACCATCCGCTCCACAAATTCCCCCAAAGGCAACATGCTCTTATAGGCGATCAGTTGAGTCATAATCTCTGCAAATTCCTCAATTTTCTTCACCGACCGAATGTCCCCCAACGCCCGCCGCGCATCCAAAACGATGGAGAAAAGCGGCTGCATACGCGTTGTCGCCGCACCCTCCAAAGCAGAAATCGCCGCATCTCCGATCCCGCGTTTGGGGTTGTTGATGATACGCTTTAGGCTGATATCATCCGCCGGATTCTCCAGAACACGCAAATAAGCGATCAAATCCTTAATCTCCTTGCGCTGGTAGAAGCCTAGGCCTCCATATACCCGATACGGGATATTATACATACGCAGGGTCTCCTCAATCACTCGAGACTGAGAGTTTAGCCGATATAACACAGCACAATCGCCATATGTATAGCCCTTCGCCCGCAGAGAGAAAATGGTTTCGCAGAGAAAGCGCGCCTCCGCATGCTGATAAGGCGCCTGATAAACCGTCAGCTTCTCGCCCTCCTCCCGGTCGGTCCAAAGCTTCTTCTCTTTGCGGCACCGGTTGTTCTGAATCACAGTATTGGCCGCGCTTAAAATATAGCGGGTAGAACGGTAGTTCTGCTCCAGGCGGATAATCTTCGTATTGGGGAAATCCTTCTCAAATTCCAATATGTTTCGAATATCCGCCCCCCGCCAGGAGTATATGCCCTGGTCGTCGTCCCCCACCACACACAAATTCCCATGTTTTTTACACAACATCTTCACTAAGGTATACTGGGCAAGGTTGGTATCCTGATATTCATCCACATGGATGTATTCAAAGCGGTTCTGGTAGTGTTCCAAAACCTCCGGTGCCTCTTTGAAAAGCCTGATGGTCAACAGCAGCAAATCGTCAAAATCCAAGGCGCTGCTCTCAAAAAGCCGCCGGGAATAAAGCTCAAAAACTCGATCCATGCCCTTAAGTTCCGCGCTGTTCCTCACCTTAGCCGCAATATATTCAGTCGGATTTTCGCTCCGGTTCTTTGCCTCTGAAATAAGCGCCAACGCCTGCCGCTTTTCCAGCCGCTCCGACGGAATCTCCAGCCGCTGCAAACAATCCGCAACCAGCGCCCCCTGATCCGCCCCATCATAGATGGTAAAAGCGTTGGAATACCCTATCTTATCAATATCGCGCCGCAATATCCGCGCACACGCAGAATGAAACGTAGAAACCCACACACCTCTCTCCCCCGCCAACTGCTCAACCCGCTCCCCCATTTCCCGGGCAGCCTTGTTGGTGAACGTCAGCGCCAATATACGCTCGGGATACACCCCCTGCTGGATCAAATAGGCAATCCGGTAGGTAATCACCCGGGTTTTCCCGCTGCCCGCCCCAGCCAAAACCAGCAACGGCCCTTCCGTGGTTGTCACAGCCTCCCGCTGCCTGTCATTCAACTTGGATAAATCCATTTTCCCCTCCAAAATAGAATAATAAACCCTCCCGCAAGATAGCTCCCGCGGCAGGTTGCCTATGTCCCTTGGGCGCTTTTATTCCCCGCCCTTCCCCATCCTGTCCAACACCAGCCGATATCCCCCCGCACCGTATTGCAAACAACGGTTTACCCGGCTGATGGTAGCCGTGCTGGCGCCGGTTTTACCCACAATTTCATGGTAGGTTACATTCTCATCCAACAGCTGCGCCACCTCCATCCGCTGGGCCAAGGCCTGCAGTTCGGTAATGGTACAGATATCCTCAAAGAAATCATAACATTCCTCTACGCTGCGCAACGAAAGCACCGCCGCGTAAAGCTTGTCCAGCCGCTGGTTTTTCATCCTAGGATCCTTCATAAAAACCCTCCTTGTACGCTGCCAAGCACA
Organism: Christensenellales bacterium; assembly: GCA_050945815.1. GTDB lineage: Bacteria > Bacillota > Clostridia > Christensenellales > JBMNTQ01 > JBMNTQ01. The sequence continues at coordinate 5,476 of JBMNTQ010000007.1, read as the reverse complement.
TTCTATCCTACATACAGTAAAGTAACCCAGAGCCCCTCCATGCTGCAAAGAAAGATACCCAGCGCGTCGCCGCCGGCCGCTTCCCTCGCCCATGCTGTGAAGACGTCATAAAAAAAGCCCCATGCTTTTCCTGTCTATTATTTTAGCATAAGACCATCCAAATTTCACGCATTTTACTTTATTCCTTTAACTTCCGAAAACAAAAAAGCCTGTTTTTCTATTTCAGCAGTCCAGCTTCTTCACTTCTGAAATAGAAACTTCATAAGCCACCCGCACCACAATCCGGCCGTCCGACAGCCGTTTTTCATACTCCCTGCTCTGCACCCGTCCGCAAACCTGAATCCTGTCCCCAACCTCCAGATATTGGCATTTTCGTGCATTCGCGCCCCAAGTAATCGCAGGAATATAATCGGATTTATTATAATGCCTGTTAACGGCCAGCAAAACATCCGTTATTTCCCGATTAAACGGCGTTGCCCTATATACCACAGGCTTGCATATATAACCGTCCAGAAAAATCTCATTCTTCTTTTCCTGCGCCCCAATACAAACCTCCCGGGCAAATATAGTCAAAATCAAACGGCTGTTTCCATCAATAATTTTATTGTAAGAACGGAGCTGTCCATTAATCAGAATGAAATCCCCCAAGCACAAATCCTTCACCAAGCCATAGGCCGCTGTCACCGGTAAGATATCCAGATAGCCACTTAAACGTTTCACAGCAATAAAAAAGGAATAAAAGGTTTCACCATACATACTATGAGAATACGCCGGCCTGGAATGGGTGACACCAGAAACACACACATGATTTTTCGAGTCCATACAATTCCGTCCTCTCCGGGTTTTTCCAATACATAGAAATTACTATTCAGAAAAACCATGTGTTATGCACAGAAACGAAAAATATGTATCAATGAACCTGTTTCCTATATTTGCAACAACAAAAGGCTTCCGCAAAAAATAATGCGAAAGCCCTGGTGTCTTCTGTAGCAAACCTCGTCTACATCAGTCAATCAAGTTAACCAGCTTTAAGGTCTCTCGAAGCTTGTCCCCGGAGCGGCGCAGCAAAGCCATTTCATCTTTGGTCAGCTCCGTCGGCACCACCCCCATCAAGCCCCTTCCGCCCACAATCTGGGGTAGGCTCAACGAAACATCATCAATGCCATTCCAATCCTGAACATAGGAGGAAACAGTCATCACAGAAGTTGCGTTTCGAATAATGGCCGTACAAATGTCTGTCACGACCAACGCAATAGCATAGTAGGTCGCACCCTTGCGCTTGATGACAAATTGTCCTGCTTCATGTACCCGCTGCAAAATAGCGTCATAGTCCTTATCTTCCATCACGGGCAGCCCTGCCTCCCGTCTCTTGGTGCAAAATTGGTCCAGCGGCACGCCCTTCACCTGCGCCAGCGACCAAGGCACCATAGCAGTATCCCCGTGCTCGCCCAAGACCATAGCCTCCATGTCAGCAACCGGCACATTCAGATGTTCGGAGAGTTGGCGGCGCAAACGCACGGTATCCAGCAGCGTACCGGAACCCACAACCCGATGCGCAGGAAAGCCGGAATACTTCAGCGCGGCATAGGTCAATACGTCCACAGGGTTGCTAACCACCAGCAAAACGGCATTGGGCGCATAGTGTACAATTTGCTCTACCATGTCCTTAATGATTCCCACATTAATCTGGGCAAGCTCTAAGCGAGTCTGCCCCGGTTTACGCCCCACACCAGCCGTAATGACCACAATATCCGCATCAGCACAAGCCTCGTAGCCCCCGGCATGCATATAAACTGCGGGCAGCAACGATGCTCCGTCGATGATGTCCGCAACCTGTCCCTCTGCTTTATCCTCCGCAATGTCCACGACCGCAATTTCAGGAACAATTCCCGCCATAGCCAAGGTATAAGCAATGGTCCCCCCTACAAAGCCAGCGCCCACTACTGCAATTTTTTTAGTATTCACATTTGTTTTCATTGAATTCTCCATTTCAAGACTTTATGATACACGATGTCTGGAAAATCGGAATGCCCGCAGAGCCTGTCCGACGTCTAAAACAGCAAATTCAGTGCCGACGCCCCCCGTGCGGCTTTGTTTGAATCCTTCTCTGCTCCCCTAACAGAATCGTCCTGCGGCAAACTCCTTTCCCCCGACAAATCCATACTAAACCCTACGCTTGCTCACAGTCACAAAGCCAATTTTATGAGCCTGCAAAAAATAAAGCAAAAACCTCCTTATATCATATTATAACACATTTTGTAAGGACATATCTATATTTATTCCGTCAAATCGCCCGATCCAGCGACGACTCTTTTCTCCACCGCCACCACAACATTGTCCAGCAACACCATAACCACCGGCTGTCCCTTGGAAAACCGTTTATCAATGGGGAAATCCTCAGTAGACAAGCTCTCCGTCTCCAAGTTTCGATACTGAATACGCAAAGGATAGGGCTGTTTAACATAGAACGCCGCCACCAGCTCACATCCATTGGAACCATTCTTTTTAAAATCAATGGTTTTAAGCCCTTTGCCGTTTCGCTTCTGCATCTCATAATCAAATACAAAGCTGCGCTTCCCATAACCCCGATCGCTGACCACCAGAACTTCACCCTCAGTCTCGATCTGTCCGGCAAAAATCACCTGATCGTCATGCTCCAGCTGAATGGCCTTCACGCCCATAGCCGTACGCCCATGGACAGGCATCTTTGTATCAACATTGATGCTCATCCCCTTGCGCGTGATGAACAACATCGTCGTATCCGGCGCAAGCTGCTCCACATTCAGCAAGCTGTCCCCGTCCTTGAGCCCGCAGGCCACAACCTTGGCTTTCTTTACGTTATATTCCTCCAGGTTGCTGCATTTTATCATGCCCAGGCGCGTGTAGAATAATAGCTGCCCAGAAAAGTTGTCCCAGTCGAAAATCTTCAAAACTGTCTCCCCGAGTTCAAACCCTGCTAGCAAACTATTGAGCATCACGCCCTTATCTTTCTGCTTCCCTTCAGGAATCGCCCCCACATCCAGTTGGAATAGGTTTCCCCGGTTGGTAAACAATTGCAGCCTACGATCCGTGGACGTATGCAGAATTTGCAGCGGCTCCTCGCCCTCCTCCCATACATCACGGCCATTGCGCTGCACCGCCTTGGGCGCAAGTTGTGCAACCATTCCGCCCCGCTTCAGCAAAACCACCGTATCCTGCGGTGCCGGCTGCTCAACAACAATCTCCACCTTCGGCTGTTCATCCAAAAAGTGCGTGCGCCGCGGATTCTCATATTTCTTCTTAATTTCCAGCAGCTCTTTCTTAATCAAAGCCATCAGCTTTCCCTCGCTGGCCAATATGGTCTTCAGCTTGCGAATCAACGCTTGAATTTCCTCGTATTCCTTACGCAAACTGGCGATTTCCAGGTTGGTCAACCGCTGCAGTCGCAAGTCCAGAACTGCCTGCGCCTGCACGCCAGTCATAGAAAACTCCTCCATCAAGCCCCTCTTCGCCTCCGCCGGATTCTTGCTGCGGCGAATCAGCGCAATCACGCGGTCAATGTTGTCCACCGCAACAATCAGCCCTTCTAAAATATGTCCGCGCTTTTCCGCGTTCTCCAGCTCAAAACGGGTTCGGCGGCGCACCACCTGTTTCTGATAATCAATATAGTAAGCATTAATATCCCGAATCCCCATCTGCATGGGCTTCCCATGGGCAATCGCCACCATATTCACACCGAATGTCACCTGCAAATCCGAGTATTTATACAAGGCATTCAGTATCTGCTGCCCATCATAATCCCGCCGCACCTCCACCACCGCCCGCAACCCGCTGCGATCGGATTCATCGCGAATATCGGCGATTCCGGCAAATATCTCCTTCTTTTCCTCACTAAGCTTCAATATCTTCTCCAAGCAGGAGGCCTTATTCACCTGATACGGCAATTCCGTAATCACAATCACAGATTTCCCATTGCTGCCGGGCTGTACCTCGGCTTTCGCCCGCAGCGTCAATTTGCCCCGCCCGGTCTCATAGGCCTTGTAAAGCTCTCCCTCCCCGACAAGGTAGCCGCCGGTAGGGAAATCCGGCCCCTTGACATACCCCATCAACTCTTTCAAAGGAATATCCGGCTTGTCAATCTGCGCCACCACCCCGTCAATAACCTCCCCCAAATTATGGGGCGGTATGTTGGTCGCAAGGCCCACAGCAATCCCCGAAGCACCGTTAACCAAAAGGTTCGGAAAGCGTCCGGGCAGCATATCCGGTTCCTTTAGAGAATCGTCAAAATTCAGCCGAAACGGCACCGTATCCTTATCCAAATCCCGCAGCAACTCCATCGCTAGGCTGGTCAGCCGTGCTTCTGTATAACGCATGGCCGCTGCAGAATCCCCGTCTACGGAACCAAAGTTTCCATGTCCGTCCACCAAGGGTTCGCGCATGTTGAAATCCTGCGCCAAGCGCACCATCGCATCATAAACTGAGGTGTCCCCATGGGGATGGTATTTGCCCAAGGCATCGCCCACAATACGCGCAGATTTTTTATGCGGCTTATCCGGCGTCAGCCCCAACTCCATCAACGTATAAAGAATGCGCCGCTGCACAGGCTTCAAGCCGTCCTCCACCCGGGGCAGCGCCCGTTCCATAATCACATATTCCGCATAAGGCAGCATAGACTGATGCAAAGCCTCCTCCATTGAGGCGTGCATAATATTCTTGTCTTGCGCAATTGGTTGCTGCTTCTTTTTCCTACTCACCGATCAGCCACCTCCCCTTTAAACGCGTCCAACTTATTGAAGTTAGCGTAGCGGTAAATAAATTCTCTGCGCGGCTCCACCTTATCGCCCATCAGTGTCGTCACCATCTTGTCCACATTCGCCGCATCGTCAATGTTAATCTGCATCAAAGAGCGATTGGCCGGGTCCATCGTAGTATTCCACAGCTGATCAGGGTTCATCTCCCCCAATCCCTTATACCGCTGCACTGTATAGCCCCTTCCAAATTCCTTGCTCAGCTTAGCCAACTCCTTTTCGTCATAAGCGTACGCCTGCTTACTCCCCTTCGCAATCCGGTAGAGCGGCGGCATACCGATATATACATGCCCTTTTGCAATCAATTCCTTCATATACCGGAAAAAGAAGGTCAGAAGAATGGCACGGATATGCGCACCGTCCTGGTCCGCATCCGCCAGAATAATTATTTTGTTGTATTTTAAGGTCTTAATAGAAAAGTCCTCGTCTATCCCTGTTCCCAGCGCCGTAATGATCGAGCGAAACTCCTCGTTGGCCAAAACCTGATCAATCCGCTTCTTCTCCACGTTTAAGGGCTTCCCCCGCAGCGGTAAAATTGCCTGAAAACGCCGGTCGCGCCCCTGCTTGGCGCTGCCTCCTGCTGAATCCCCTTCCACAATAAAAAGCTCATTTATCTGAGCGGATCTGCCGGTACAGCTAGACAGCTTCCCCACCAGCGGCGCACCCTCCAGCTTATTCTTTTGCCGGGC
>JBMNTQ010000006.1:0-33093 GCA_050945815.1 Christensenellales bacterium | reverse complement strand
GAACGATTACGCTCAAAGTAGTCACTTATATAAAAACATGGCTTTGACAATTCTTTGCTTGACAGTAGGAATAGTGGAATAATGAGCCGTCCAATTCTTCCATTTCCATCTAAAAACGGATGGAGAGGTACGAACTGAACGCACCTTTATTTATTCCCGTTCGAGAACACACTTCGGATTGCGTCAGCCCCGACTTTTCAAAGGCTTCGCGCAGTCTCTCTGTTCTTATGTCCATTCTTCAACCCTCCCTTGTGAATCTATTATAATAAAAAACTTTAGAAAAATAAAGGGATTTGTTTAGAAATTTATTAAAAAAATGTTGACATGGATATAACGATATGATAAAGTTTAGAAAACTAAACAAAAGGAGGAACGCTATGGAGTATGATTATTCAAAACTTAGAGGAAAAATCAAGGAAAAATTTGGAACTCAAATCAACTTTGCAAAAGCGATGGGAATGACAGAACCAACCTTAAGCCTTAAACTCAACAATAAAGGCGAGTGGTCGCAGGAAGAAATGACGCTAGCCCTAGATTTGTTAGGTGAGAGTTTAGCTGTTGTTGATTCTTATTTTTTTACTCATAAGGATGTCGCAAGAAGGCTATTGGAGGTGGACATATGAAACGCTACAAAATAAGAAAAGGCAGCCTGCTTGACATTCTCCCTGCAATACTGGCGTTTATCGCACTAATTCTGGCAATGGGGATCGGGCAGACACTTATTGACGGAGGTGCGGTGTGATGAGTTCGATAACAAAATGCACGGCGAACAAATCCAAATGTCTTATAGACGGTGTCTGCTGCTATGTGTGCGATTTTAAGCATTGGTGCGAAATGCGATGCGTTAACGACCGATGCAGGCGAAACAATGTAATGCAGTGTTTGAAAATGAAAGGAGGACAAAATAAACAAGGCTGAACTCGTTAGAGACAACATGGCTACGCCGCCTGTAATGACCCCGTACAAAATGAGCGTCATGACGAAAACAGCGGGCAAGATAGCCGGCATGGTTGCGAATATTCCGGACTGGCTTATTAGTTGGGACGAAATGGAAATCATTTTGAACATGGTTTTGGACAGCATTAAACGATGCCGGAATATCGGCAATGAAAAAGCACCTACGGATTGACAGATCCCGATTGTGTAGGTGCTTACCAAATATTTCTATTTAATTTTATCGAAAAAAGGAGGATATGTCAATGAGCAAAACGAGCAAAACACACTGGAAGAAATTGAACAATCCGGACTTTCTCGGGGCGTATGCACTCGAACCGGGCGAAGACCTCATTGTTACCATAAGCCGTGCGAACGAGGAGCAGTTTACGGGAACCGGCGGAAAGAAAGACGAGGGCCTTGTGATTCACTTCAAAGAGAAAGACATCAAGCCGATGATATGTAATGCGACTAACGCAAAATCAATAACCAAAATTGCCGGAAGTCCATACATCGAGGACTGGCAGGGCGTGAAGATTCAGCTTTATTCTGCCGAAGTCAGTGCGTTTGGCGAAACGGTTGACGCATTAAGGGTTAGACCATTCCCACCAAAAACAGACGAATACATCTGCGCCGAATGCGGTGCGGTTATCGAGCCGTTTAAGTCCTATACAGCAAGACAGATGGCTGAAAGAGCAAGAACAAAATTCGGTAAGCAGCTCTGTATGGACTGTGCGACAGCGGCGGCAGAGGCAAAAGAAGCAGAGGAAAAGGAAGGAGATGTGTTAGGCGATGAAAATAACGAAGATTAAGATTAGAAATCTTTTCGGAATTAAAGAAACCGAACTTGACGGCAGAAATGTGGAAGTGACCGGAACCAACGGAACCGGAAAGACTTCTGTTATAGATGCTATCAGACTTGCCCTTACGAACGATTCCGAACGGGATTATGTGATTAAGCAGGGAGAGAATGAGGGCGAAGTTTTAATTGAAACTGACACAGGTCTTTATATCAACCGGAAGAAAAGAACCGGAAAAGCTGACTATAAATCCATAAAGGACGGCGGGAAAGATGTTCAAGGCCCCGAAGCGATGTTAAAGACCCTGTTCACGCCGCTCCAGATTGACCCGGTTGCATTTATCCAGATGGACAAAAAAGAGCAGAATAGGCTGATACTTGACCTGATTGAATTTGATTGGGATTTGGACTGGATTATAGAGCAGTTCGGGGAACTCCCAAGAGATGTCAATTACGAACAGAATATATTGCAGGTGCTCAATGACATCCAGTCGGAAGATGGCTATTACTACAAGACGAGGCAGGACATTAACAGGGATCTCCGGAACAAAAGGGCGTTTGTAGAGGAAATCGCTGAAACAATCCCGTCCGGCTACGATGCGGAAAAGTGGGAAAGCTACGACTTGGGCGACACTTACAGGAGAATCGAACAGGCAAAAGTGCTTAATGGAAGAATTGAGAGAGCTAAAATCTTTAAGGACAGTTACGACAACAAGGTGCGCGGATATGAAGCTGAAAAGGAAATTGCAATAAGTGCAGAGAAGGACAAAATCGCTTCAGAGCGTGACGAATTGACCTCATTGATAGAAAGGTCAAAAGCTGAAATTAAAGCCGCAGAGGACAAGCTGAAAGGTCTGGACGGCAAACTGGAAGATAAGGTTGCACTTGCGGAAAGTCAGTATAAGGAAAAGATTGCGAAACTGGATTCGGATGTTAAGACCGCAGACGAATATATCGACAAGAAGCCTGTGGACACGACAGCGGATGAGGAAGAAGTAAAGACGGCAGAAGCGATGAAAAAACACCTGAACGAGTATAGGAGAATGAAATCGCTTGAAGAAGATTGTGACCTGCTTAAAGCGGAATCGGAGGAACTTACAGGGAAAATTGAACTTGCAAGGAATCTTCCGGGGCAAATCCTTGAAGAGGCGACACTTCCGGTCGAAGGACTTACGGTTGAGGATGGTGTTCCGCTCATTAACGGATTGCCTGTATCAAATTTATCCGAGGGCGAAAAACTTAAACTCTGCGTTGATGTTGCATTGAGCAAGCCGAACAATCTTCAGATCATCCTGATTGACGGAGCGGAAAGGCTGTCTGACGAGAACCGGGAAAAACTCTATAAGAAATGTAAGGACAAAGGGCTTCAATTTATCGCGACAAAAACCACGAACGACAGCGAGATGGAAGTGAGGTACCTATGATGCTAACGCGCAACAACGGAGGCACGCAAATGATTAGATTAACGAGAGAAAATTACCATAGCACTGAGGCTAATTTAGATTACTTTTCAGCTTCAACTTTCAAGGATTTTATGGAATGCGAAGCTATGACAATGGCGAAAATCCGGGGCGATTATGTCCCGGAGAAGTCAACGGCATTACTGGTTGGAAGCTATGTTGACGCACATTTTGAGGGAACATTAGATTTGTTCAAGGCGCAGAACCCGGAGATTTTAAAGCGAGACGGAACATTGAAAGCTGAATACATCCAGGCGGACGAAATCATTAACAGAATCGAACAAGATGAAATGTTTATGAAATACATGTCTGGAGAAAAGCAAGTTATCAAGACGGCGAATCTGTTCGGATACGACTTCAAAATCCGAATCGACAGCTACCACCCGGGCAAAGCCATTGTAGACCTTAAGATTATGCGAGACTTTGAGCCGGTTTATGTCGACGGCATGGGTCGGGTTAATTTCGCTCTGGCGTGGGGATACGACATTCAGGGTGCAATTTATCAAGCAGTCGTGCAGATGTTGACGGGCGAAAGGTTGCCGTTTATTTTAGCTTGCGCCACCAAACAAAGAGACGGTGCGGATATCGGGCTGTTCAGTATGCCACAGTTCGAACTGGATTCAGCGCTAAAGATTGTCGAGCATCGCATTGACCGATTTGCCGATGTAAAAGCCGGCAAGGACAAACCAAGAAGATGCGAGAAGTGTGCATATTGCAGGCAGACTAAAAAGCTGAAAACCGTTGCTGTATTGGAGGTGTCACCAGATGAATAATTGCGTTATACACGGTAGACTTACGAGAGATCCGGAGCTAAAAACTTATCAGAATAACAAGGGCGAAACGGGCAGTCTCACTAAATTCACCGTTGCTGTCAACAGAAGATTCGGCGAAGAAACAGATTTTTTCGACTGTGTCTGCTACGGGAAATTGGCGGAGGTTATAAATAAGCATTTTTCAAAAGGACGTGAGATTATCGTTTCCGGCGAAATGCAATGCCATAAATATGAGGCTAAAGACGGCACAAATCGTTATCCGTGGTCGCTTAATGTCAGCACGTTTGATTTTTGTGGCAAGAAAGACGATGCGCCAAAGAGTGGCAGGCAGGATGTTCCGGATGGATTTGAAGAAATTGACGAAGACGAATTCCCGTTCTAAAGGAGGTAGTTATGCAGGTGCAGGTGGATTCAAGGGAAAAATCCAGAGCCATCAAGAAAATCTTGGAGGAATTTGACAAGCAAGATGTTAAATATTTTGTCTCAAAACTGTATGTTGGCGATTATGTGGACTTGGAAAATCCGCTTGTCTTTATCGACCGGAAGCAGAATGTTGCCGAGATAGCTCAAAATGCAACGAGCGGCCATGCGAGAGTTAAAAGAGAACTGGAACGCCTAAAGGATATTGGCGGCAAGATGTATTTCCTTATAGAGCAGGACAGAATCGGTAATAAAAAAATTGAATCGCTTGAAGATATTATGCTCTGGAAGCCGAAGTACGGCACGATTAACGGAATGCAGATATACAGAATCCTTAAGGCGTGGCTTGCAAAATATGATATTGAGTATGTTTTTTGCAGCAAGCGTAATACCGGAAAGGAGATAATTCGGCTTCTGGGGGGGGTAAAGCATGAATAGAAATGTTGAAATCATAACAGAAAACCTCAAATTGCGTGAAATTATGGAGTTTTACGGAGTCAAATTTAACCGAAGAGGTTACGCTCTATGCCCTTTCCATAGCGAGAAAACAGCGAGTTTGTCAATTAAAGATGAAAAATACAAGTGCTTCGGCTGTGGCGAGTATGGTGGAATAATTGACTTCGTTATGAAGTATTTTAATCTGACATTCAAACAGGCGATTGCAAGGCTTGGAGCAGACTTTAATCTTCCGCTCTCGTTCCGCAAGCCAACATACCGCGAGAGGCTCAAAATAGCTGAATTAAGGCGGAAAAAAGACGCAGAGAAGAAAGCTAAAGAAGAGGAAGAAAAACGGCTTAAAGAGCATTATAACGCGTGGTGTGCGGTACATAGAATCTATTACGGAGTTTATGTACGAACGGGCGATCCGCTTCTCAAAACATTTTTAGATAGCCTCTCTAACATGCTTGATGATTTTACCGGAAAGGAGGCTGAAAAATGGACGAGAAAACTGGACTTGGTGGTGAAGTCTATGTACGAGACGACTTTATAAACGGTTCTGCCCCTTTTGAAGAGGTTTACGCCTTAAGGGAAAATCCGCTTGAATTTCTGCAAGCTAAAGAGAGGATGGCGGCCATCGCTAAGGCATGCGGAGTTCCGGGATTCAAAACACTCTTTAAGGCATATTGCGAAACGGTCAAGATGGCTGATGGTGGAAACTTTGCCGGAAATGCAAGCAGTTTCGAGAATCAACCCATAGAAATCGAAACAGGTCAGTGGTATGCAGACGATAACGGGATCTCCCGAATCAACAAATATGGATTTGAAGAAGTTGCCTGCGTCCACCCGATTATGCCGGTGCATAGATATACGGATATTGACACCGGAATCGAGAAACTTGTAATCGCTTTTAGACGAGACGATGAATGGAGAACCATTATGTGCGAGCGTGGGCAGATTGCATCAGCTAATAAAATTGTAGACTTGGCCAATAAAGGCGTGGCGGTAACAAGCGAAAACGCAAAGACGCTTGTGCAGTATCTGTCCGATGCAGAAAACTTGAATCTTAAGAGGATTCCTGCGAACAAATCTGTAGGGCGAATGGGTTGGATTGGAGACGATTTTTTCAGCCCGTATGTGGACGGCTTGATATATGACGGGGATGAAAATTACAAGTATCTGTATGAGGCGATTTGCAGCAAGGGTAAATATGAGGATTGGGTTGAATTCGTTAAGGGCATCCGGGCAGAGGGCAATGTTCCGGCCAAGATGATTTTGGCGGCATCATTTGCAAGTGTGCTGGTTAAGCCCTTCAACAGACTTCCGTTCTTCCTGCATCTTTGGGGAGGATCGGGCAATGGCAAGACCTGCGCACTCATGTTAGCCGCCTCTGTATGGGGCAATCCGGCTGTGGGTGAGTATATCAACACTTTCAATAGCACAGCAGTCGGACAAGAGCAATTGGCAGGGTTTCTAAATTCAATGCCGCTTATATTTGATGAAATGCAGATCCAAACAAGCGATAGCCGCAAGGACTTCGATTCGATGATATATCAGCTTACAGAGGGTGTAGGACGCATTAGAGGAGCTAAAGAGGGCGGCATCAGGAGCCGCAAGACATGGCGGAACTGCATCCTGACATCCGGAGAACAACCGATTATGACGGCAAAAAGCGGAGGTGGAGCGGTCAATAGGGTTATAGAAATTGACACCAGTGGAGTGCAGTTTTTTGAAGATGCGAAGAAAGTTGCGGACTTCTTGATTGGTTGCTACGGACATGCCGGAGAAAAATTTGTAAAAATTCTTATGGATCCGGACAATATAGAAATGGCTAAAAAACTGCAAAGCGATTACTTTGAAAAGATGTTTCAAGGCGGCGATGTGACGGAAAAACAAGCCCTTGCAGGGAGTTTAATTCTGACAGCTGACGCCCTTATAGATGCGGAAATCTTTAAGGATGGAAATGGACTTGGGGTTGGCGATGTAAAGAAATTCCTCGTTAAAAATGCCGATATAGACATCGGGAAAAGAGCGCATGAATGGCTATGTGAATGGCTTGCCCAAAACGATAAAAAGTTCATTGATTCTGACAATAATGCGGAGACTTGGGGCAGAAAAGTTGCAGGAGCGACACACATAATTAGGAGCGTTTATGACAAGGCGTGTAGCGAAAACGGATATAACTCTACGGTTGCTTTGGGCTGGTTGAGAGACAAGGGATTGATTGAAACAGAAGGACGGAATCTAACCAAAAGAGTCAGAATTAACGGAACAAAATGCCAGTGCGTAATACTTAAAAACATCGATTTCGAGCTTGACGGTTTCCAGGAAGTTATAGATGAGGATGAAATTCCATGGTAAAAACGGTTTCAAAAATGGTAAATATGGAAAAAACTAACTGTAAAAATTTAGGCGATAATTGGAATAAAATGTTAGAAAAAGAGCGTTTTTGTCCGTACAAAAAAAGCGGCGCGGACAAATTAAAATCGCTGTAACCGTTGCAAATACTGGCTTTTGAGGGAATCGCAAAATGTCCGTACAAAACAGCGAAAATAATCCTATATATAAATAAATTTGTAAAAAAGCGAAAATGGAAATTCTGGAAGATTATGGAAAGGATATTAAACACATTAATTTTTAAGAGGTATAAAACATGTACGGATGTACGGACACCCTCTATAAACATTGATATTTCAACGATTAAGCGTCCTTACAGAGAGTGCGGACAGGGTGCGGACAATACGGACACGCAGAAAAGATGAAAGGAGTTAAAACATGAGCATGACAAAAGATGAACTATTTGAAAAACTTGCAGAAACTGAAACAGATTTAACAGAGTTCGAACCAGTACAGCCAGATGTTGTCTTTGTGACATCAGACAGATTTGGCAGACTGGTAGCGGCAGAAACGATGGTTGAGGTGGTTACAAGATATTTAATGCATGATAACAAACCTAATCTTAATACCGTAAAGGTGTTGATGGGGATTGAGAAAGAAAGCGAGGAAGACAATGGTAGATAAAGAAAAGTGTTGCGGTACATGTAAATATCATAAACACGAAGTAGACGATGGTTGGGTGTGTGTTAATGATTCAAGCGAGTTTTGCACATACTGGACGGATTACAGAGATTATTGCGAAGATTGGGAGGGGCGATTATAAAAGAGTTTTTAAATAGTGTTGAAACGCTAATGTTTGAAGAACTTACAAGAGCAAATCAAGACAATCCGCTTTTCAATTCACGACATGAGGAATTGGCGGTGATTGAGGAGGAAGCGTGGGAGGCGGGACTGGAATTTGACGCCGTTAAAAAATACCTTGATAAAGTAAAATTAAAGACATTTACATCTCGGGTAAGATAACGGGAACAGGCGATACATACAAGCTAAAGTTTTCAGAAGCCGAAAACCGACTGAAAACGCAAGGCTACACCGTGCTGAATCCCTCAACACTTCCGAAAGGTTTATTAAACGAAGCATATATGCCAATGTGTTTATCAATGCTAAACCAAGCAGATGAAATATTGATGTTAGATGGTTGGGAGAACTCAAAAGGGGCAATGATAGAGTTGTTATTTGCCGAATACCAAAACAAGAAAGTCACTTACGAGATGAAGGGGTTCACGACAACGTGAAACAAGAAAAACCAACTGGCAGAGGGTATGAAGAGGGCAGAAAAAAGAAGCACAGGAAAAACTGATTGACGATGCTTATAAGCGTGGCTACATCAAAGGACAGATTGAAGGTGAGATGAGGGAGAGAAAGAGGATTATTGAGGCATTAGAGAAGCTGGCTGATGATTGGCTTTTGGGAAAATGAACCCTTGTAATAACCTTGTAACACCTTGTAAAACCTAACAAAAAGGAGAAAGAATCATGGAAAACAGACCGACATATATAATTACAAGCGAAAAGGCGAAAGACCTTGCAAACGAACACAAAATAGCAAGAGAGATTATCAAACAGGCACGGAAAGCAGAAAGTGAAAGCCGTGCAAATATCAGAAGCGACATTGAAAGAATTACCGAGGATTTTGAGGAACTCTCAGGAGAGATTGAAGCACTCAAAAAAAGCGTAAAGGCATACTCTAAAGCAGTTCCGGATGCTGTTTTCGAGGAGCAGAAGAAATTTAGGATAATGGCGAAAACTGTGCAATCAATCATTGAACGCAACATCGCAAAGGAAATTAACAGCGATGACGAGTGTAGTGCATGCGGTCAGTCGCTTGCGGACAGAACAGACCGAGACCAGTTTTGTCCCGTGTGCGGGCAGAGATTCAGAGACACGTGGAATGAACTATAAAGGACAAAGCCGATGAAAAAATCAGATCTCCTGAAGCTGAAAAGTATAATAAAAGAGATTGAGAACTTACAAAAGGAACTCGAGCAGCTTAAATGGCAACCGAAAGAACCCGTCATTGACTACGCAAAGGATTACAGACACGGAAAGCCTAAAATTATAACGCTTGTCGGACAGGGTGATAAGGATTATGCCAAGGTTAAACAGAAACTAACTGACAGTCTGGTTAAGGTGCAGCAGGAACGATTAAGACTTGAGGAATGGCTTGACAGCGTTGAGGATTCGGAAATGCGGAATATTTTAAGACTGCAGTATGTCAACGGGCTGACGCAGGAGGAGATAGGGCAGGAGTTGGGGTATTGCAGAAAAACCATCAATCGCAGGCTAAATGAGTTTTGGACAAAAGAAAACAAAAGTTGTCCTTGAATGTCCCTTTTTGTATAAGGCATAATGGTATCAAGGAAAAGTGTAACTGCTTGACATACTTATTTACTCCTTTTAAGTAATATGAGACCAAAAGGCTCCCTGTCAGTGGGGAGTTTTTTGGTGGAGAAAGCGAGGTGATGTGTTTTGAAGTTAACAATTAAACAGAAACGGTTTGCTGATGAATACATCATCAGTGGGAACGCCACAGAGGCGGCAAGGATTGCGGGATATAAACATCCTAATAAAGTTGGCTCTGAAAACTTGGTAAAACTTGGTATTAAAAAATACATCGAAGAACGATTAGAAGAGCTTGAATCTACTAAAATCGCTGATCAAAAAGAAGTGCTTGAATATCTAACAAGAGTCATGCGCCGGGAAGAATCAGAACACACAGTTGTAACAATAACCACGGAGGTGTCGGAGTATGTTCCAGATGAAAGAGGAACGATGAGAAAGAAAACTGTCAAGACTGAGGAGCCTCAAGTTGTGGAAATGCCGGCGAAGCTATCAGACACGAACAAAGCGGCTGAACTGCTTGGTAAAAGGCATGGCACATGGACTGAAAAAATAGACATGACGGCAGACCTTAACATAAATGTGGTGATGGATTATGGATCTGACAGTACCGAGTAATGAAATATTTATACCCGTCCATAAATCAAAACGCAGATATGTAATTATGAAAGGCTCTGCTGGTTCCGGCAAAAGTGTTGATACAGCACAACAGTATCTATTAAGGCTAATGCAAGACAAAGGTCGCAATCTGGTGTGCGTCAGAAAATCCGACATAACCAATAGAGACAGCACCTATGCGGAGCTTAACGGCGCAATCAATAGGCTTGGACTTGGGGCTTATTGGACACCGGGGCTATCTCCATTACAGCTAAACTGCATTAACGGCAATCAAATCATATTTCGAGGAACGAACGATGAAAAACAGAGAGAGAAGCTAAAATCAATCACATTCCAGCGAGGTAAGCTAACCGATGTATGGATTGAGGAAATGACGGAACTTACGCAAGCCGACTTTGAAATAATTGACGACAGATTAAGAGGAGAACTCCCGGAAGGACAGTTTTATCAGATAAAAGGCACCTTCAACCCAGTGAATAAAAACCACTGGATTAAGAGGGTGTTTTTTGATAGGCCAGACGGCAATGTGATCACAAACCACAGCACATACCTCGACAACCGTTTTATTGACGATGCTTACAGACAGAGAATGATGAGGCGTAAAGAAGTAGACCCAGACGGCTATCAGATATACGGATTAGGCGAATGGGGCGAGATAGGCGGCTTGGTTTTGCAAAACTGGGCGATTGAGGACATCAGTCAAGATTTAGACGATTATGACGATATTGCAATCGGACAGGATTTTGGTTTTAATCACGCTAATGCGATCCTGTTGCTTGGATATAGAGATGGCGATATTTACATCCTCCGGGAGATATATGTTTATGGGAAAGATACCGGGGAAATAATTGCTTTAGCAGACGATGGCGCAATTCCCAAAGACAAAACCATGTATTGTGATAGTGCCGAGCCGGACAGAATTAAGACATGGCAGAAGGAGGGCTATATTGCTCTACCAGTTGTTAAAGAGAAGACAACAGATAAAAAATATCAGGCAACACAGATTGACTGGTTAAAAGGCAGAAAAATATTTGTGCATCCATCATGCACGAACACAATAAAAGAGCTAGAGCAATGGAAGTGGAAAAAAGACGATCGAACAGGAGAGTATATAGACGAGCCGGTTCCATTTTTTGATGATGCAATGGCGGCGCTCCGGTATGGAGTAGAGGGCTGGAGAAAACCGCCGGGCAAGGCAATATTAAAGACATTCAAACTATGAGGTAAAAAAATGGCGAAAGAGATTGTATACAAGTTACCGACCACACTCAAGTGTGATCCGAGCGCAGTTGAAAGTGGCGTAAGCATTGAGTTGGTACACGAATTCATAACAAAACATCAGGCGCAGATTGCCCGGTATGAATATCTACAAGCTATGTATGACGGATTTCATGGGATTTACGACTTACCGGACAAAGACGAATGGAAGCCGGACAACAGACTTGCGGTAGGTTTTCCGGAATATATCGTCACAACGTTTCAAGGCTACGCTTACGGAATCCCGCTGAAAATTAGCCATCCGGACGAGGCAATAAATGACAGCGTGCAGGAGTTCATGAGAAACACCCATTTTGATGATTTCTTTTCAGAACTCACAACAAAAGGCAGCGTTTATGGGCATTGCTGGGCGTATCTATATCAGGATGAAGAAGCGCAGACTAAAATAACTCACTTCTCACCGAAAGAGCTGTTTTGTGTGTATGACGACACGCTGAAAAACAGGGCTTTATTCAGCGTCAGATACGGTATACATGGCGATGAATCAAAGAATGAGGGCAAATTGTACGGCGAGGTTATGACACCGTTTGAGATTAAGCGCTTTGAGGACGAGAATTTTATTGAAACCCAAGACAATCCATACCTCATGATTCCGGTGGTTGAGTGCAGACTTAACGACCGCAGAAAGTCGCTATTTGAAGCTGTTTGCGGCATGACAGAACTCTATAACAAGGCTCTGTCCGAAAAAGGCAACGATGTTGATGCGTTTGCGGAAGCGTACCTTGCCATTATAGGAGTTGAAGTTACAGAGGACGGTTACAGACAGATAAGAGACAACAGATTTATTAACATTTTCGGTACAAATAGCGCTGACAAGGTTAAAGATTATCTTATTGATTTTCTGCAGAAACCAACAGCAGACGCAACGCAGGAGAATCTGCTTGACAGATTGGAGCGGCTGATATTTCAAGTTTCAATGGTCGCAAACATTTCAGATGAATCCTTTGCAAATGCGGCAAGCGGCGAAGCTCTGGCATATAAGCTCTGGAACACCTCGAATCTTGGCAATACATATGACCGCAAAAATATAAAGACAATCGAGAAAATCTTTAAAATCTGGTGCAGTCTATCAACGAACTGCCCGGATAAAGACGCCTGGAGAGACATCGAAGTCACAATAACCCGGAATCTACCGAAGAATCTTAAATACGAGGCGGAAACAGCAAAGGCATTAGAGGGTGTCGTGTCAAGAGAAACGCAGCTTAAGACGCTGTCAATTGTGAACGATCCGGCGGAGGAGATTGCGAAAATCGAAGAAGAAGAAGCAGAGAACATGGCACAGGCAGCCTCTGTCAGCGGAAGTGCAGGTGCATCAACTTATGAGATCACATCGCTGTTACGCAAGTTCAAACGAGGCGAGATAACAAGAAAAAACGCAATCAAAATGTTTGCGCGGCTTGGATTTTCGGAAGAAGAGGCGCAGGAGCTTATGGACGATCGGGACGAGGCTTAACAGATGGACAGCAAAGCATATTGGGCGAAACGAGAACATGAAGCCCAGAAAAAATACATAAAGCAGGAACAAGAGTATATCAAGGAGCTTAACCGCTATTATGACAATGCTATGGACGCCGCACAGAAAGAAATCGATTCTTTTTATGCAAAATATGCCGGGAAAGAGGGGGTCACACTGTCGGAGGCAAAAAGGCGTGTCAGTAAGCTGGACATTGAGGAGTATTCGAGGAAAGCGGCGAAGTATGTAAAGAATAAAGATTTTTCGAAGCAAGCTAACGAGGAAATGCGGCTTTATAATCTCACAATGAAAGTGAATCGTCTTGAAATGCTTAAGTCTATGATAGGGCTTGAGATGGTCAGCTCCATAGACGAGATGCATAAGTATTTTGATGAAAAACTTACTCAAAGAACTATAAATGAATTTAATCGTCAAGCCGGAATACTTGGCAAGAGTGTGGGCGATCCAAAAGGCAATGCAAAATCCGTTGTTAACGCGTCATTTCATAATGCAAATTTCAGCTCACGACTATGGACACAGCAGGCGATGCTTAAATCGGAGCTGTCAATGCTGCTGCAGCGTGGCATGATACAGGGGAAAAGCTCAAGACAGCTCGCCCCGGAGCTAAGAAAGATGTTCGGCGTCAAAAAATATGAAGCGGAACGGCTCATGAGAACCGAGTTAACAAGGGTAAGAACGGCCGCTCAAATGCAATCGTTTGAGGAAAACGGGTTTGACCGGTACATGTTTATTAATTTTGCATCCGCACCGTATACGAAAAACCCGGTCTGTGAGATTTGCAAGGACATTGGAAACAGGTGCGAAGAGGAGAAAGGCTTTTTGGTTAAAGACATGATGCCGGGCGAAAATGCCCCGCCAATGCATCCGGGGTGCAGATGTTCGGTGTCAGCCTACATGGACAGAGAAGAATTCGACAAATGGCTTGACGAAAAACCGCCAGAACCGTTGAAAAATGAGGGCGAAAGTGGTATAATTAAGCCAGGCAAAGCAAGCTACAAAAACATCACAGACGGTCAGATTGAAGGCTGGCAAAAACAAAGCGATTCCATCCTGTCGGGCGATAAAAATATGAAGTCGGCAATCACTGACTATACCGGCGAAGGATACCGAAGAATAAACAGGTTTCTTGCGGGACGGATATCTGATTACAATAAAGACTCTGGCGGCGTTATCGATATAATCAATTCGGCTATCGATAAGTTTAAGCTCAAAGACGACATAATCGTATATAGAGGTGTGGAGCGGAAGCATTATAGCGGGCTTAAGGTGGGTGACACTTTTGACAGTAATATATTCTTTTCGGCAAGTTGCGACAAGTCAATCGCGGAAGACTTTGCAATTAACAGGGAAGATGGCGTCATGCTTAATATCCGAGTGCCAAAAGGTACTCCCGGAATGTACATTGGAAGCAACTCTGACGCAGGTAACGAGCTTGAATTTTTGTTAAGCAATAAAATCAAGTATAAAACAAAGAAAATCACAAAAAATGAGATAACAATAGAGGTGGAAGAATGGAAACGCTAAACATTAAGCAGTTGACAGAGAATGAAAAGGAACGATATGAAATCTTGTCGCACTCTCCAAATGACAGAAAAACGGACAAAGAATTCAAAGAATGGAAGTTGTTGTGTGCCAAGGTTGGAGCTACAGAACCAACAAGAATGTATAGTCGCAGAGCCTTACACGAAATTCAGGTAAAATAGGTCTTAAACGCCTTAAATTAAATATAACTTGAACGTACTCTGGAAACCTTCGAGGCCCGGGGTCTTTTATTGGAAGGAAAACATGATTGATATTAAAATCAGCAGCAACCAAATCACAGTCTCCGGACACGCAGGACACGCACCGCCTGGATATGACATAGTCTGCGCGGCTGTATCGACATTGGTGCAGACATTAGCGGCGTCCATAGAGGAATTAACTGGAGGTAGAATTGAGCATGATATACAGCACGGAAGCGCTGTAATCAGATATAAGGATTTGACGGCAGAATCAAAGCTGCTAATCGAGTCCTTTTTTATTGGCGTAAGCGGAGTGGCAGAAAGCTGCCCGGAATGCGTCAGAGTTAGCCGGGAGGCATGACCGAGCCTGATGTCAATAAAAGCAAGGGTAGATAAGCATTAAATCTTTAAATTATGGAGGTAAGAAAAAATGAAGATGACTAACGAGCTTAAGAAATGGAATTTACAGCTATTTGCGGACGACCCGGACGATGGCGGTAATCCGAACCCGGACGGCGATCCAAGACCGGACGACAGGAAGAAGGACCCGGACAAAAAAGACCCGGATGGCGAAAAGAAATACACCGACAAGGATATGGATGACATTGTCAACAAAAAGTACGCCAAATGGAAGGCCCAATACGACAAGGAGCTTGAGGACGCTAAAAAAGAAGCCGAAAAGCTGGCCAAGATGAACGCAGACCAGAAAAAGGATTACGAGATTGAAAAGATGAAGGCAGAAAATGCCGAACTAAGAGAGGCAGCGGCAAGGGTTGAGCTTGGCAAAGAGGCAACAAATATCCTTAAGGAGAACAAGATTGATGCCACTCAGGATATTCTCGACTTTGTGGTCGGAGCGGACGCAGACAGTACCAAGGCGAACATTGACAAGTTTGTTGGAATCATCGAGGCACAGATTAAGGCGGCCGAGGTTGCAAGAGCGACAGGAAGAACGCCAAGAGAATACGGCGGCGGTGGGGCTGTCAGTAGGGAAGACATCATGAAGATTGCAGATCCTATCAAAAGACAGGAGGCCATCGCAGAGAATTTTGAACTGTTTGAATAGGAGGAACAAGATGAGAAAAAGTTTTAATTTACAGCTATTTGCGGCACCCACGAACATGACGGGTAAGGCGCAAATACAGGCAAGGGCAAGAGAAATCGACTTTGTAACGACTTTCGGAAAGAATATCCAGGCATTACTTGATGTGTTGGGTATCACCAGGATGATTAAAAAGGGGAACGGCTCTGTCCTTAAGACCAAAAAGGTAACTGGAACACTCCAGTCCGGCGCGGTTGCAGAAGGTGACGAAATTCCGATGTCAAGATACACGGTTGAGGAGGAGGTTTTTGATACAATCTCAATCGAAAAGTACAGAAAAGGCGTGTCTGTAGAGGCTATAGCCGACAAGGGATACGAAGTTGCTGTACAGGACACAGACGAGGAATTCAAGTCAGACCTGCAGAACAAGGTGTACAACAAGTTTTATACCATGCTTAAAAGCGGCTCGCTCACCGGCTATGAATCAACATGGCAGATGGCGGTTGCTATGGCTATCGGCAAGGTGAAAAAGAAGTTTATGGACATGAAAAGAACCCCTACCGGCATTGCGGTCTGGGCAAATGTCCTTGATGTGTACAAGTATGTCGGCGGTGCCAGCATCACGATCCAGAAAGCATTTGGCTTGGAGTATATCAAGGATTTTCTGGGTGCGGATATCGTGTTCATAACGAGCGAAGTGCCGCAGAATACCGTTGTTGCAACTCCGCTGAACAATATAGTTGCATACTATGTTGACCCAGCGGATTCTGACTTTGCGAAAGCCGGGCTTGAGTATACAACCGACCCGGCTACCGGCTTTATCGGATTCCACACAAAAGGAACGTACGAGAGAGCTATTTCCGAAATGTTTGCCATTATGGGCATCAGGCTGTTTTGTGAGTACCTGGACGCCATCGCACATATCGCCGTGGGACAGGCCGCAACGCAGACCCTTGGAGCACTTACGGTTTCAACCGCAGCGGGTTCATCTTCCGGCAAGACCAAGATCTCCGTTGCTGAGCAGGTTATTGCAATAGGCAACAGATTTAAGTACAAGGCCGCTTCAGCGGCGACAACCGTCACCTACGGAATGAGCGTGGCAACGGGCTGGACTGAGTGGGACGGCGAGTCTGAAATCGCAACAACCAACGGCTACTATGTGACCGTTGTTGAGTGCGGTAGCGACAATAAGGCCGTAAGAACCGGTAATGTTGCCGCAGTGGTTAATTCCGGAGCGTAAGGAGGTAGCTTATGTATAAAGTGATAGAGTATTTTACTGATTTACAGGACGGCGATCATCCGTATAGCGTGGGGGATACATTCCCTCGCGCTGGCCTTAAAGTGACCGAAAGCAGGTTAAAAGAGCTTGCAGGCTCGGAAAACAAGAGAGGATTGCCTCTTATTGAGAAAGTCGCAGATGAAAAGCCGGCACCAAAAAGAGGTAAAACAGCCTCGAAGTAAGGAGGAATTATAATGCTTGAGGACATTAAAGGGTTGCTCGGGCTTACAGGAGACGATAAAGACGGGCTATTAAACACGATTATTAAAATCACCAAAGCCCGTCTTTCGGTTTTAATTAAAGCCGATGAGGTGCCGGAGAAGCTGTCATACATCGTTACAGAGGTGACGATAGCGAGGTTTAACCGCATAGGGTCAGAAGGCTTAAAAACCCACTCTGTAGAGGGCGAAAGCATGACATGGGATGATAATGACTTTGCGCCGTATATGCGTGATATAGAGGCATTTAACGCTTCTCAAGGCTCGCCCGCTGAAGGGAGGATTAAATTTCTATGAGATACGATACTCCGATTTATTTTCAGCGAATAGCTCCGGGAGCGTATGACCCTGCCACCGGCGACTATGCGGACGATGATGTAAGCGAGACCAAAGCGTATGCATCCATAACGGACACAAAAGAAGAGACTATGAGGCTTGTTTATGGCGAAATTAAACAGGGGAGCCTCACGGTACGGCTGCAAAATCGCTATGAAGAGCCGTTTGACTATATCCGGATTGGCGAAACCAGGCGGTATACCGTGGATTTTCGCAGAAGATTGCGTGTTAAGGATGTATTTTTTGTGTCGGAGGTGCAGTGATGGCGAAAGGGATACATATCAGATTTGAAGGGCTGACTGAACTGCAAGAAAAACTCATCAATGCGAATGACCCGGGAGCAATAAAAAGAGTTGTCAGAAAGAACGGAGTAGAATTGCAAAACAAGATGCAGCGTGAAGCGGTTTTTGTCAAAGGATATTCCAAAGGTGAAACCCAGCAGAGTATATCGCTACAGATAACTGACGGCGGCAGCACCGCAAAAGTTAGCCCGGGAACCGATTACTCTCCTTATCTTGAGTACGGCACTCGCTTCATGGAGGCTCAACCATTTGTTGTCCCGGCCTTTGATGCTCAAAAGGACATATTTCACAAGGATATTGAAAAACTTGTGAAGAAACTGTTGGAGTGAGGTGATGCGCATGGATCCATCGCAGGAATTATTTACAGCAATGCGGCAAAGGCTTATAGAGCTGTTTGGTGAAGGCAATGTTTACGATACATTCTTGCCGCCCGAAGGTACACCATACCCCTTTGCATATATCGCAGAATCATGGCTTGATGATGAGCCTAACAAAGGTGCAGTATTTGGCAGAGTGCATCAGGTGGTGCATTTTTGGCATAACAACCCAAAAAAGCGCGGAACGCTAACGAACATGATGCTACAGACCAAGCAGAAAGCACACGCATTAAGCAAGACCGATAACTTTATGTGGATGCACTTATCCACAAGGCAGAGAATTTTAACCGATAACACTACAGCTCAACCTCTCCTGCATGGGGTGCTTGAGCTTGAATTTAAATTTAGTTAGGAGGAAACATGAAAATAAAGGCATTTAACTTACAGCTTTTTGCCGAGGCTGTTTCGGGAAAGAAAATCATCTATCTGTACCGAGTGCAGAAAAATGCGGCCGCTGAACCCGGCACAGTCATTGCTTTTGTCACTGAAAACAGCTTATCAATAAGTAAAGACGCTGAAGTTACAGAGACAAAAGACGGCCCGATGAGAACGCCGAATAAGGCAGAGCTGGAAGTCCAGTCAACATCAATCTTTAAGAAGGGCGATGCCATGATCGAAAAGCTCAAAGCCGCAATGTTGGCGGACGATCTTCTTGAAATATGGCGAGCAAATCTGGAGGAAGCGGGAACTGACGACAACAAGTTCAAGGGCACATATTATCAGGGGTATCTGACATCGTTCGAAGAGTCGTCGAGCGCGGAAGATTTTGTTGAATATTCCCTGACCTTTGGAATCAATGGAATCGGAGCGAACGGAGATGTTACCGTTACTGCACAGCAGCAGGAAGCGGCGGCATACACATTTGCCGATACTCCAAAAACAGGAACAGGAGCGTCAGGAACAGGAGCGTAATGTGATGGGGCGAGGCTATCTTGCCCCTATCCGCTTTATTAGGAGGAAAACAACATGTTTGAATTAAACATTTTAGGAACTACATATGAATTCAACTTTGGAATTGGATTTGTAAAAGAGATAAATAAAACTTATCAAAGACCGATAGACGGTATGCCCGGAGCAAAAGAAGATGTGGGACTGTCCGTAAAGATTGCACAGGTGCTGTCCGGCGATGTTCCGGTGCTTATAGATGTGCTGGAGAGAGCCAATAAGGGCAAAGACCCCAGAATCACAGCAGAAATACTTGAAAAGTATGTTGACGATGAGGACACAGATATAGATGTGCTGTTCGACAAGGTGATTGGTTTTTTCGAGAAGTCGAACTCTTGCAAGAGAGTGACAAAAAACATGAAGGAAGCAATGGAGAAGATAGGGAATCAGTAACAGAGAGTTTTGACGAAACATATAAAAAAATTGCGGAAAACTGCTTTAGATACCTTAATTACAGCAGTTTCCGGCAAGTCGATGAACTGACCTTTTCGGAGTATAACGCACTCATGAAGGCGGTACAGTTAAAACACATAGACAAGCTACACGATATCCACCTGCAGGCGTGGTTGACGATGAAAGCATCAGCCAAAAAGTCTGTAGGAAGAAATAGAGTAAGGCTTGTTTTTTCTCGATTTGAAAAGTTTTTTGACTATAAAAAGGTGCTGTCTGAATTTAAAGGAAAAGACAGCGGAAATGACCGAATCGCTACGGTCGGGAAAATATTAAGCGATGCAGAGGACGAGTAAATGAGTCTATTTGGCACGGATACAACTGTAACAGCGATATTAACCGCACGAGACCAAGGTTTTGCGGAAGGAATGAAAAAGGCCGCAATGGGTACACAGTCCCTTATGGACAAAGTGGGCGGCGCAGGGCGGTCTATAGGCAGGCTGATTGGTTCGGGCGCACTTTTGCAAATTGGAATGAGATCTGTTGATGCCGGGATAAGAGCAATAACAAGCCACACTGGTGATGCAATCAAGAGATTTGACACGATGAACAACTTTCCAAAAGTCATGGCAAATCTGGGCGTTGGTTCGAAAGCGGCAGAGCAGTCTATAAAGGATTTAAGTAAAGGCATCGAGGGGCTTCCAACAACACTTGATTCAGCAGCTCTCGGAGTGCAGCGGTTTACATCGGCTAACGGAGACATCAGAAAATCAACTAAATATTTCTTGGCGATGAATAACGCCATTGTTGCCGGAGCAGCTCCTGTTGAAATGCAATCGTCCGCAATTGAACAACTGTCGCAGGCTTACGCTAAAGGCAAAATGGACATGCAGGAATGGAGAACTATCCAGGCTGCTATGCCGGGGCAGCTAAAACAAGTTGCAAGCGCAATGGGAATGACATCAGCCGAACTTGGAGAAGGCTTAAGGGACGGCTCTATATCCATGGACAAGTTTATGGATAAAATGGTCGAGCTGAATGAAGAAGGAACAGGTAACTTTAAATCGTTTGCCGACCAAGCAAGAAACGCAACTGACGGCATAGGGACGGCTATGGCGAATCTACACACGGCGATTACAAGAGGCATAGCCGATGCGATGTTTGCGGTTGACAAGGCTTTAAAGAATAACAAGCTCCCAACAATCGGGCAGATGATTAATTCTGTCGGGGACAAAATCGGCAAATTCGGCAAAAAGGTGGCAGGAGTAATCAGCAAAATAGACCTTGCAGGAATCGTAAAATCGGCAACGCCTTACTGGAATCTTTTTAAATCAGCACTTGAAAAAGCGGGGGCAGTTTTGAAAAAAGTCGGTGGATTCTTGCTTGACCATGCCGATACGATAACAAAAGTGCTACCATGGGTTGTTGCTTTAGGGGCTGCATTTAAGGCGTACGGCATAATCACAACATTTGTTCCTGCACTGATGTCAATGAGTAAGATTTTCGGTAAGCTCGCAGGTGGAGTGCTTGCGAAACTGGCGCCACAGCTCTATGCAACGGCGGCAGGAGAAACGGCGGCAGGAACAGGGGCTAAAGGCGCGGCGAAACCAATGATGCAGATGGGGGTTGCTGTGCTCATGATAGGCGCAGGCATAGTTCTTGCGGCGGCCGGTATATGGATAATGGTTGATGCGGCCAAAAATCTTGCGGCGGCCGGTTGGCCGGCAGTCGGAGCCTTGGTGGGACTCGTTGCGGTGCTTGTTGGTATAGCGGCAGCGGCGGCGATATTTGCGGCACCTCTTGTTGCGGCCGGAATTGCCCTTGTTGCGTTTGGGGCAGGTTTGCTCGTTGTAGGGATTGCGGTTTTAGTATTTGCGGCGGCTCTTGCTCTTGCGAGAAATGCAATAGTGGCCATCTTAGATGCTGTTGCAAAAGCGTTTAACTCGGTTGTAGATACAATCACATCAGCGGTACTCAGACTTGCACCGGTCGTTATAGGCGTCATGATGGCGATAGAGAGTATCATAACTTCGGTTGGAGACAGTATCAGCAAGATACTCGATTCCATAGCCGGAATATTTGATTCTATCGGAATCGCCGCCATAAATGCAGGGATAGGATTCAACCTTGTTGCGCGAGGGATAAGGAGTCTCGTGAAACTTCCGCTTGCCGATATCAGCGCAACCTTGATTGTAGTTGCAAGTGGGCTTAAAAAAGTATCAAAAGCAGGAGAAGGATTATCGGCGGCAGGCAAAGGGATGCAGATAATAGCTAGGGAAACAAGGCAAATCTCATCAGGCGGATCTAGAGCAGCCGCTGCAATCACAGGGATTAAATCGGCAGCAGTAGGCGCAAACATGGGAATGAGGGCGGCGGCAGCTGGTATAAAATCATCGATGAATCAAGTTACATCTGCAGCCCAGTCAATGATGAACAGAACCAAAGCAATCATGTCAAGGACAGGCTGGGCGAGGGCTTGCGGAGCGCAGATAAGTAGAGGTTTCGCACGCGGAATAAGGTCGAGCCTTGGGGAAGCAAGGTCAGCGGCCAATGCGCTTGCGGCAGTAGCAGAGAAGGCCGTAAGGAAGAAGTCTAAAATAAGGTCACCGTCAAGAGTATTTATTGCCCTTGGAAAACTTGTCGGCTCCGGATTTGCCGTCGGAATTGAAAACATGGCGAAATCTGTTCAGCAAACCGCACAATCGCTGGTATCGATACCAGACGTTTATACGCCTTCGTTTGCGATGGACACGGGCGGTTTTTCAATGGGTGATGGATATATTTACGGCGGCGATAATAAATTTGAAATCACTGTCATTTCAGAAATTGACGGCAGAGAAGCGGCACGAGCAATCGCGCCATACTCGGAGGAAGAATCCAACAAGAGAAGTCTCCGGGAGCGCAGAAAGAGAGGAGGCTCGTAAGAAAACATGTATACTTTTATTGATGCAAATGAGACTTCGGGCGATACTTTACTGCCCGCCGAAGCCTTACAGATTAACGGTGATTTTATAGAAAATATAATACCCGGCTACAGGACTTTATATGTCAAGGGCAGGGAGGCTCTGTCTCCGGAAGTTGAAGCTGAACCGATAGGCGCAAGTGACGGCTCTGAATATAAAAAAAAGCGGTATCCGGCGCGTCCAATCGTAGTGACATATCAACTGTTAGCGGCGAGCAATTCGGAGTTTAGAGACGCATTCAACCAGCTCGGGGCCATTCTTAATGTTGAGGACGCGGAACTGATTTTCAATGACGAAACAGACAAATACTTTATCGGGACGCCATCATCTATTGGTGAGGTCCCGCCAGGAACTAACAATATCGTGAGTTCTTTTGAACTTCTTTGCATGGACCCGTTTAAATACTCCGTCGAAGAATACGAAGCGACCCCAACCATCGACAGTGGTCTTGGCTTTGCTATTGATTATGACGGCACTCGCGAGGCATATCCGGAGCTTGAAGTGCAGTTTTATCGTGAAAATGAAGTCGAGGACGGTGTGGTCACTCCTCTTACGGGTAATGGTGATTGCGGTTATGTGGCGTTTTTTAATGACCGGGGAAAAATCATCCAGCTGGGCGATCCGGAAGAAGAGGACGGAGTTACAGAGCTGTCACATGTCCTCATTAATACAGAATTCAAAAGCGCTTCTGCCTGGAATTCGGCAGCACAATCCTTGTGGAGTATCAATAGCGGAGTAGTAGCCACAGCAAATGACGTCCAGACAGGCAGCATGGGCATGTCTAATGTGTCCGGCACTGAATACTATCTGACAGGATCGAGCTTCGGAAGCGGCTCAAAGTATCACGGACCATCAATGTCGCGAGCAATTACGGGTGGTGCGACCAATTTTAACATGACGATAAATCACAAATTGTGCATTGGCACCGGTAAGAGCGACAGTAAGCAAAAGGGCGGTATGCAGTGCAATCTCACGGACGCCAGCAACAAGATTATCGCAGGATTCAACATCTACAAGGGAGCCGATGGGAAAAAAGGCAAAATAGCCTTTAGGGTCAACGGCAAACTCAAAGAGACGGTGTCAATAGATCTGTCTTACTACAATAAATATTTTGGCAACAACAGAAAGGCCAATAAAAAGAAAAAAATCAAAGCGGTTAACGCAAGCAGAACATCAGTAATCACAAAGTCCGGTAACGCCGTAACATTTAATGTGGGCGGAATCAAGCGGGTGTATAGAGACGATGCCATAATTAATGCGTCCGTGACAAAGACCACCTTGATGCTGTTAAGATACAAAACCGCAACAAGGCTTAGCCACAACGGTATTTATTGGGTTAAATTTATCAAGGACAATTGTCCGATATTTAGAGACATCCCGAACAAGTTTAGCGCCAACGACATTCTTGTTGCCGACTGCGGAAGCGGCGAGATATATCTCAACAATGCGAGGTTCCCGGGACTTGGAGCGATGGGTAACGATTGGGAGGGGTTTTATCTCTCGCCAGGGTTAAATCAAATCGGAGTTAATTACTCCGATTGGGTACAAGACGAATATGCGCCGGCTGTTAAAGTCAGATACAGAAAGGTGTACTTATGATACTTTATTTTGCCAACAGAGAAATGGAGATATTGGGTCAGGCGTCCACGAATCTGCCAAAGGGATTTAGACTTAAGATCGACAGCAAGGTTGAAGATGTTGATACCGGAGTAGCGTCTTTTGAGTGTGCAATAGGTTATAGGGCCGAGAACAGGCTTGAGCTGGAAGCAATGATGAATCCCGGCAACTATCTGCTTTATAGCCATGAAGGGGAACAGAAATTTTATACCATAATTGATTATGACGGTGATACGAAACCTCAGGAAATCCTCTGCTATGCCGAAGATGCCGGACTGGATCTGCTTAATGAGATTGCAGGAGAATTTGAAGCTACGGAATCTCATGATGCGGAGTGGTACATAAACAAGTACATAAGCGACAGCGGTTTTGAAATTGGAATTAATGAAATCCCGTCAAACTCTGTGCGTAAACTGAAATGGGACGGCGAATCAACCTGCACGGAAAGACTGGCCAGCATTGCAACGCAGTTTGGCGGTTACGAAATCTCATACTCGTTTGAAATTGAGGGCATGGAAGTCCGCAAGAAACTAATCAATATCTACAAAAAACGGGGCAAGGAACTGGAGGAGCAGCTTCGGCTGAACCGTGACATCGATAGAATCATAACCAAGAAGTCCGTTGCTAATCTGGCAACGGCTTTGTCTTGTACAGGCGGAGTCCCAAAAGGCAAAAACAAGCCAATCACTCTTAAAGGGTATGTGTATGACGATGGAGATTTTTATGTCAACAGCAAAGGTATACTATGCTCCCGGGAAGCTAACGCAAAATGGAGCCGCTATGTCTGGAATAAGGAGCCTAACACAAAATCAACCGATGCGGGGTATATAACCAAGACGTACTCATATGAGACTGTGAGCCAGGCGACTTTGTGCGCTCATGCAATCACAGAACTTCAAAAGGTCTGTGATATGGAGGTCAATTATGAGGTTGATATTAAAAAACTCCCGGACGATGTGCAGATTGGAGACAGAGTAAATATTGTTGATGATGCAGGAGAATTGTATTTGTCGGCAAGGATACTGAAACTTGAAACATCCGTGGTAGAGGATTCATACAAGGCTACACTTGGCGAGTACCTGATTAAAGACAGCGGCATCTCACAGAGGGTTGAGGACCTTGCGACACAATTTGCGGAACTCGCGGCAAACAGGACCTTTTACACGTGGATAGCCTATGCGGACGATGAGACAGGAGCCGGAATCAGCTTGAATCCTGCAGGAAAGGCCTATCTTGGAATAGCTGCCAACAGAGAAGTCGAAGAAGTAGACATATCAGATCCGACCATCTTCAAGTGGTCAAAAATCGAAGGTGACCCTGGACAGAAAGGCGACCAAGGAGATGATGGAATCGGCATTGCAGCAACATATAGGTATTATATATTAGCAGACTCAAGCCTTGACCCTCCGGCCATTGACGATGTGTCGGTTAGACCGCCGAAAACCGGAGGAATAGTGTGGAGCTTAACGGAGCCATCGTATATAGAAGGAGATTCAAGCGGCCTGTATTTTGTAGACTGTATGGTTTTTTCTGATGACTCAATCAAATACAGTGCCGTAAGCAAATCCTCCAGTCACGGAGCGGCGAAAGTGGTTGCTGACTCTATTGAACAGCTGCACCTTGTTACTGACGTAACGGCAACTACAGCAACCATTGACGCAAAAGTAACTCGTGGAGGTATTGATGTAACGGACAAGATGCCTGACCATTGGTTTGAGTGGAGCGAACGGTCGGAAGAGACTGGAGAAGATGTCCCTCTATTGATAGACGGGGTGCCTGCTATGGGCCGGTCGATCCAGATTGACCTTGCAACAGTGTCGTATGGAGGGAAAACTATTATATGCGATTATAATTCGCCAGATGGAGCTTTGACAACGAATATTGGAACAGTTATCACAACAAACGCTCGTGAACCATTGGAGGTATAAAAATGCCAAAATTAAGAGATTTTACAGTAAAGCAGCAACCGGACAGCAATGACCGAGTGCTTTTGTTTAAAGCAGCGGACGGCAGCGAAAATGCAATTCTAATGTCTGATTTACTGGATTGGATCAGGGATCGTGCTGGAATATATCATGATGGTGCTGGTGCGCACAATGCAATATACCGTGGAAAGTACCTTGGTGATTCTGTCACAGCGGATCAATGGACTGCGATTCAAAGCGGTAATTTCACAGATCTGTATATTGGTGATTATTGGACAATCAATGGTGTGAATTGGAGAATTGCCGCCTTTGATTATTACCTGCATTCAGGTGATACGGAATGCACCACACATCACGCTGTTATTGTACCGGATACCAGTCTATATACCGCACAAATGAACACGTCCAATTCAACCGCAAATGGATATCCAAGTTCCAAAATGCGTACAACGGACTTGGACACAGCAAAGACCACAATCAACAGTGCGTTTGGATCTGCACATGTGCTGTCAAAACGTCTGTATTTTGGAAATGCTGGTTCAAACGGTTACATGACTGCTTGTGCATGGTATGACAGCACCGTGGAACTTATGACAGAACAGAATGTATATGGTGGTGCGCTGTTTGATCAGAATGTGAATGGGGCAAACTTTGCGTTTAAATATGAAGTTGACAAGTCACAGTATCCGCTGTTTGCGTTCAGACCTGATCTGATCATTGCAAACAGAACATCATACTGGTTGCGCAATGTATGTTCGTCCACTTTTTTTGCCCGTGTCGCCAACCACGGTTATGCGGCCACGGGCACACCATCTTACCTTTATGGTGTGCGTCCTGCTTTCTGCATATCCTAAGACTGGCAGTTGAAAAAGGCTTGCATACATGCAAGGGGATATGCCAGTAAGGCTTAAGCTTCTGCCTGACGATATTCCCAACACTGTGCAGACTTATGAGTTTCAAGACGAGAACTCTGTATCGAAAGTATTACACAAATCGGAAGGCGTAGCTGTGAGGACAGATGTTTTCGCCTTGGGGAGTTGAAGAACTCAGGAAGCTGGTAGACGGCGGATATTTATCTGCCGAAGCTTATGAGAATATTACCGGAGAGAGCTATGAAAGCTGAAACAACAATCTATAACAAAGATAAAATCAAGGGTGGATTTGAATCTGTTCTTGACGATGTCGATGATGCCATAAACGCAGCAGACTACAAGACTTTTACTGCATATGCTTCTGACATGAATGGAACAGCTTTTTCGCTGACAAATAATCAGCTCCAATATGTTGGAACTTATGTTTCCACAAATAATGAACAGTCTCTTGATTTTACACAATACAGTTGGCGCTTAAATCCTGAATGGGCAGCTCGTTTTGCGAACGATTATATACAGGATATTGCTGGGGGGATAAAAATTGTTAATCCGGAAAATTCCAATATATATGCAGGGCTTTCTTCGCTGGCTTTAGCTTTTGTGTTGGAAGGAATTGAACAAGCAAGGCTTGGATACGATGTATCAAGAGACGCATACGGGCTTGTTGCACATGATATTTTTGCATTTGGAAGCGGAGCGGGAGTTAAGTTTGACGGCTCGTCAAACGCCACGGTCAGAGGGCGTTTCGTTTGGGAAATAAGAGATAACGGGCACTTATCTCTGAAATTGTATTAAGGAGGGTATGATATGGCTACGGTGCCTACAGGATATGTATTTTGGGATGTATCTGCTAAAAAATCATATGTTGCCGGGAAAACAATGCCGGCACTGGGGAATGGTGATTATTTAATCCCTGCCACTTCTAACTATGATGGGTATTATCAACAATATATATACTATACTTCCGGAACTGAATATGATGTTTATTTTACCAATGGATGGAGCGGCGTGGTGCAATCTGCTTATTATTCTCAAGTTCAAAAAGCACCATTTAATTCCATAGGAGATAAACCGGTTAGAATTTTTTCGTATTATGGTTGTACATTTTCATCATCGCCGGCGGTTAGCGGAATTACAAATTTGTGGGCATTATGCTACTGGAATTGCTTAAACCTCACAACAGCTCCAACATTGCCTCTCAATTTAAAATCCGTAAACTACTCTTTTGCTAAGACCAAGATTACTTCACCACCAAATTTAAGCGGGTTGGCGAATCTTCAGTCTGCGATGTATACTTTTGCGGATTGTCCGAATTTAGCATCTCCGCCGGACATTTCGGGAAATAGCAATCTTAAAAATATGGTGGGTATGTTCCAAAACTGTCCAAAATTAGTAGTACCGTCCGGATATGCTTTACCGTCAGGAAGTATAGATGTTGGATGGATGTTTTATAATTGTCCAAAAGTTGTTTATGGCCCAACTATTCCGGCAACCGTTACATCGGCATATGCGATGTACCAAAAGTGTACGACATTGGAAGGTTTTGTCAATGTTTTGTGTGCAGAATCTGCAAATCTTTTATATCTGTTTGCCGAAACCATAAAACAAATAATACTATTAGGCAATGATAGTGTTTGTGTTAAAGCTGCCAGCAGCGCTGAAAATAATAATGTATTTGCAGGGATAAAAGCAATTCCTACATCATTTACGGCAATCAGGTGTGATGCCAATGGAAATGAATTGGCTACAGGCAGATATTGTAAATTAGCTTGTACTTTCACGGCTCCAAATGTTCAAAACGCTAAAATATTACCGCCGACTCTTAAAAAGAATGGAACTCCATTAACATTAACATGGAGACTTAACTCTTCAACTGGAACAGAAATAACATCAAGCGGTATTCAACTTCCAACTTCCGGCAAGATAGTGGCGTTATACGAACTTGCAACGGGCGAAGATGCAGCAAACTTTTCTTTGAAAAATAATACGGTTTATAGCACATATTCTTGGGAGTCCGGAGAAATCCTGGCTAATTTGACATATACGGCATTTCTTATAGATTTTCTACCAAACGGAACAGGGGTAGCGATAGGGAAAGAAGCCGTAATACCGGGACTGGAAGTTGATTTCGATTCCAGATTTAATAAAAAAGTATTAAGTAAAGACACTGAACTCGAAACCTTACTGACAAATCTGGGCTGGACGGACTGTATCGAAGAGGAGCAAGATGACTAAATAGGAAGGAGAAACAATGGTTAATATTGTAAATATTCTTAAAAGATTGGCAAATGCGGAAACTGCGACATTATATAAAGGCTCGGAGTTTAGTTTCGCTTCTGGGACTTTGACTGCTGGACAATGTGCATACCAAGGAATTGACATTACTGTTCCGAGCGATAAAGTATTAGTTGGGGCAATAATAACAAATAATGAAAATTCAACCAGGCCAATAACATGGGTAACAAATGTTGAGGCTACAAGTGTATGGATTGGGGTATATAATTCTTGGAATTCTTCAATGGCCTCGAAAACCATAAAAGGATTTCCGCTGTTCACACAAAAATTGGAGGGGTAGTTAGCACCCTCAAAAATGCTCTCTGCCGAAAGGCGGTGAGGGCATGATAAATATTGTGGCGGTAATAAAAAGACTTTTAACTGGAGATTGGATTGTTGAGCAAAGCAGCGGCACAAATATCAGTGGCAATTTGTTTGAGGCTTACGCATATAAAAAATGGGCAAACGGGTTGGCTGAAATTGAATACCGTGTATCCAACACAAGCGGAGTAACAACAACCACATGGTCAAGCATCATATGTTACGGGGATTATACATCGTGGAGTAATGTCTTCAACAATATATGTGACGGCATTTTCATCGACACACCATATAGCATACAGACCACATCTACCAATTCACAGTTTATTGCTATTTACCCATTTTCTTTTGATAAAAACGGAGTTCTGAAAATGCGTTTCATATCAGTTGGGGCAAAGACAAGT
Organism: Christensenellales bacterium; assembly: GCA_050945815.1. GTDB lineage: Bacteria > Bacillota > Clostridia > Christensenellales > JBMNTQ01 > JBMNTQ01. The sequence goes on along the minus strand of JBMNTQ010000006.1, from coordinate 3,178 downwards.
GCCCCGTATGGATTCAGCCTTCGGGCAATAGGAAGATGGAAATAAAGGTAGTTTCGAATAACAGCGAAAGCTGTTTTTTTAATGGAGAAAGGAAGGAATTATCATGGACAGACAAAAAACAATAGTAAGCACAATCGTGCAATTTGTAATGGCGGTAAACATGGCGTTAATGGTATTTGGAATCACGAAATTTGAAAACGTGACGGCGGATATGATTTACACGGTTGTCACACCGATTGCTGCACTTGTAGCGTGGGCTTGGGGGCTTTGGAAAAACCACAACTTCACCGAAGCAGCAAGAATCGGGCAAACAATGTTGAACGCACATAAAAAGAATCCAAACGAAGATTTATCGGAAGAAGACCAGTGGCAGGAGGTTGAGTAATGTCAGTAACATATCATCAAACAGACCCAAGATGGGCTAATCTCCGTTATGCGGGCGGCACGATGAGGACATCTGGTTGTGGGGCGGCTGCGGTGGCAATGATTGCTGTTAACAATCCGAAATACGCCAAAGTCACTCCGAAAGACGTAAGAAAATTCCTTGAGCCTAAATTTACCGTAAAAGGTAATGGGACTTTGTGGAGCGGCATTACCGCTGTTGGAAAGCATTACGGATTCAGCGTGACGCAATTCAGCACCGTGATGAGAATGTTTGGCAACTTTGACCAAAACGGCGATACATGGGGAATTATCCTCATGAACAACTCAACTCGCAACGGTATCAGGTGGACATCATCAGGGCATTATCTTGCGTTTACGGCGTACAAAAAGGATTCAAAGGGTAGACACTGGCTGTATCTGCGTGACCCTAATCCTGCAAAAGGCAGAAATCACACTGGCTGGTACTGTTATGAGAGACACTTTAAGGGCAATGTGAAAGCTATATGGGCTTACAGACTGCCAAAAGCAGATCCAAAGCCAGAAAAACCACAGACAGAAAAGAGAGGTTACACAGGCGAGTTCCCGAAAACAACAGTAAGCACGCCATGCAAAATCGGTGAAGCGGCATCTGCCAAAATCGGACTGCGTAAAACCAAGTGGAGACAGTTTGGATATACTCATGTTCTGCGTCCGGAATCAAAGGATATAGCAAAGAAATTTGTCGTAAAAGTAGAGCAGGCGGTAGCCAACAAAAATATCGGATACGCACCGAAAAAGACAAAGGCAATCAGGACGTCATTTTATAAGCAGGCAAAAGCAAAAGGCTGGGCGATTAATAAGATTACAACCAAATGTTACACCTGCTGCTCACAGATGATAGCAGTCTGCCTTAATGCCGTGGGGATAAAAACTCCGCACGATGTCAATGCGAGGAACCTTATCAAGAATCTCTCGAAGAGGTCTGATTTTACCGTCTTAAAGGACAGGAAATATCTTACAAGCAGTAAATATCTGATTGCAGGTGACATACTTGCGGCGGCTGATGTACATGCAGCAGCGGTATTGGAGGGCGGCACAAGAGACTACCTTATGCGAGGAGACAAATCCCCCGAAGTTACCAAGTGCCAGTTGTTCTTCAATTGGGCGGGCTTCCGCAAAGGCGAGGTTGACCAGACTTTCGGTGCGGCAACGGAAAAAGCCTGCATCGCTTTTGAAAAGGCGGTTGGTCTTGCTCCTACGGGCAAAGTTGGAGTTAAAGTGCTTGCTGCAATGAAAGCATACAAGAGGTGATGAAGATGTTGGAACTGGTAATTATATGTGTGCTTATGGCAGCTTGTATCTGGTACGGTGCTAGGGGGCGATAGTGATGTCAATCTTACAAGATGTTGGTATACAGACAACGGATCTATGGTGGGTCGCTATTGCCTTTATTTTGTTTGCGGCGGGTGCAATCTCGTCAATTATCAATACAGGGAAATCAATAGCCGAGGCGAGAGCTAAAGCCGGGGAGCCGAAGAGAATAATGAATGGAAGATTGGATAACTTAGAAAAAGCACAGGAAGAAAACCGCGACAGGCTCAAACAGCATACAGAAGAAATCCAAGAGTTAAGGGCTGATAACAGTGCAATCATGAAAGCATTACTGGCGGTACTCAGGCACTTTGGAAAAAACGCAAACGGCGACAAGAAAGAACTGGAAAATGCTCACAAAGAATTGAGCGAGTATATTACAGAGAGCAGAAAATAACAATTATCGGGATAGACCATAACTTAACATCAGAGAGAAAGAGCAGGGAGAAATCTCTGCTCTTTTTTATTTCCATTCTTTGGCGTCCATCTGCACGGCTCGCTCTAATAAATCAAGCACATAGTCTGGAGCCCTTCTGTTTCCCAGCTCCCAATCCTGCACTGTACGATATGGGATGCCGTATTTTATCGCAAATGAGTTTCTGTTAAGTTTTGTTATCTCTCTTATGCGCATCGCTCGCTCTGCGCTATCCGAGTTAGCCTCTTGCTGTGCAATCTTTATAGCCTCCTTTCATCACTATTCCAAAAATCTTGACTTTCAATGACTTCTATCAATTCTTTGTTTGTCATTTCTCTAATTTCCTTGTTAATATTCATTTTAGTTCCTCCTTGATTCTTTTGAGATGCTTGAGGCCTTGTCCCTGCCAGAGGCAATAACCCCCGGCAGGCTTGATTTTTACTTCTTCTTAAGGAATTACCATTATATCCCCGTTCTCCTCGTATAAGGTGTATGTCCTTCCGTCAATCTTGCACAATGCCGTGGCATATATAAGTTCGTTATCATAATCAATACTGCTATAGTCAATTTCCCAGTCGTCCATCGTTCCGAGGTCCGTTGTGCCGTCAAGGTCGCAATGCCAATTTGATAATGCCGCAATGAACAATTCTTTTTCACTCAGTTTTTCATTAGTTATTTTGTTAATCTTCATTTTCTTTTTCCTCCTTGATTCTTTATCTTGATTACATTATATACGCATTGCGTATATATGTCAAGGGGTTTTGCAAAACTTTTATGTATTTTTTATGTTTTTTTGTATACCTCTAACTGATGCTATCCAGTGGGCTGGTATCATTTAGGGGCAGTCATTAAACACCACACTATCAACCCTTGACCCAAGTCGTTTGCTCTCGTCAAAATCAATGTGCCACCGTTTAAAGAAAATTTACATTTGAGCCCTTGACTTCGTTGAAGCAACTGTGTATACTTAGTATAGTATTTAAGCGAACACGCTTACATGCTACGAAAGGAGGATCGTCATGGAAAACA
>JBMNTQ010000005.1:0-35977 GCA_050945815.1 Christensenellales bacterium | reverse complement strand
CGTGGATTTTGAGAAATTTAAAGGAGAATAGAGGAAATGAGTGTAGTGAGGGATGTGTCTTTGGCACCATCGGGACACAAAAAAATCGACTGGGCTAGGAGTTATATGCCCCTTTTGCGGGCTTTGGAGAAGGAATTTGAACAGGAAAAGCCGCTTGCAGGTTTGAAAATCGCGCTGTCGATTCACCTGGAGGCGAAAACGGCCTGTTTGTGTTTGCTGTTGAAAACCGCCGGGGCGCAGGTGGCGTGTACGGGCTGTAACCCGTTATCCACCCAGGACGATGTGGCGGCGGCTTTGGCAGAGCGGGGTGTGGAGGTGTTTGCCTGGTATGGGGCGACGCAAGAGGAATATATTCAGCATTTGGGCAGGACGCTGGACATGGAGCCGGATTTGATCATTGACGACGGAGGAGACTTTGTGCATCTTTTGCATGGCGAAAAGAAGCATTTGGCAAAAAACCTGATTGGAGGCAGTGAGGAGACTACGACCGGTGTGATGCGCTTGTATAGCCGTGAGCGGGAGGGGACGTTAGGCTTTCCCATGATTTCTGTGAATGGTGCGAAGTGTAAACATTTGTTTGATAACCGGTATGGCACCGGCCAGTCGGTTTGGGACGGCATTATGCGTTCGACCAATTTATTGGTGGCGGGGAAGACTGTGGTGGTGGCGGGCTATGGCTGGTGCGGCCGCGGTGTTGCTATGCGGGCGGCAGGCCTGGGCGCGAAGGTCGTGATTTGCGATGTGGACCCGGTACATGCCCTAGAGGCGGCTATGGACGGGTATCAGGTGATGCCTATGGACGAGGCGGCGGCAGTTGGGGATTTGTTTATTACGGCTACCGGTTGCCGGGATATTATCGTGGGAAGGCATTTTGACAAGATGAAGGATGGTGCGCTTTTGTCTAATGCCGGGCATTTTGACTTGGAGATCAACAAGGTGGATTTGAGCCAGCGGGCCAGGAAGGTGGAGGAGCGGCGTACCAATATTGTAGGCTATACAATGGCGGATGGACGAGTTCTGAACCTTTTAGCCGAGGGCAGGCTGGTAAACTTGGCTGCCGGAGACGGGCATCCTGTGGAAATTATGGATATGAGCTTTGCTGTGCAGGCTCTTTGCGCTTGTTATTTGGCGAAGAATCGGGAGTTGGAGAAAAAGGTGTATGAAGTGCCCCGGGAGATCGATGAGCGGGTGGCGCTTTTGAAGCTTCAGTCTATGGATATGCGGATTGACCGGCTGACGGATGAACAGAGAGAATACTTAGAATCAAGCGGGGAATGATATGCTGTTTAAAAATGCTGATGTACTGATCTATGATGGGGAGAAAATCTGCCGGGAACATGCCTGGGTTTATATTCGGGGTAATCGGATTGCTTATGTGGGGCCTGAGGAAAATGTGCCGCAGGAGGCCTTTTTGCAGCCGGAGAGTGTGGATGCTTCGGGTATGCTGTTGATGCCGGGCTTTGTGAATGCCCATACCCATGTACCCATGAGCCTGTTTCGGGGGCATGCTGATGACCTGCCGCTTTCATCCTGGCTGAATGATCGTATTTGGCCTATGGAGGCCAAGCTGACGAGGGAGCACGTTTACTATGGGTCGTTGCTTTCTATGGCAGAGATGTTAAAAAATGGCGTGACGGCTATTGCGGATATGTATTTTTCCCCGGAGCAGATTATTAAAGCGGTGCGGGAGAGCGGTATGCGGGCTTCTGTAAGCCGCGCTATGGTCGATGCGGATGGCGGCGGGGAGCAGCGGCTTACTGAGGCTTTGGCTTTGATGGATGAGTATGACGGAGCAGAAGGGGGCAGAATAAAGATAACTCTTGCGCCGCATGCAGAATATACTTGCAGTGAGGGATATTTGGAGAAAATTGCAAAAGAAGCCCAGCAACGGGGCTGTTTTATACACATTCACGCATCGGAATCTTTTCAAGAGCGTCAGGACTGTATGGGGCGTCATGGGGTGTCGCCGATTCAGTTTTTAGACCGGGTGGGGATTCTGGGGGAGAAAACCATGGCTGCGCATTGTGTGCATCTTGATGAGGCGGATATAGAAACGTTGGCGGCGAGGAAAACCAGTGTTTTGCATTGCCCGGGCAGCAACTTGAAATTGGGCAGCGGCATTGCGCCGGCTGCGGCTTTGCTGGAGCGGGGGGTGAACGTTGCTTTGGGTACCGACGGCGCTGCCAGCAACAATCGGCAGGATGTTTGGGGGGAAATGCGCTTGGCTGCGTTGTTGCAGAAGGGGGCAGCCCAGGACGCTGCCTTGGTGGACGCTTCTACCGCAGTGCGTATGGCCACGATCAACGGCGCCCGGGCGCTGGGCTTCGAGGATTGCGGCAGCATCGTTCAAGGGGCGTTGGCGGACCTTGTTTTGGTAGCGCTGGACGCGCCGCATTATGCGCCGGATGCGCCGCTGCCTTCTATGCTGGTGTATGGCGGCTGTGGGGCGGATGTGCGGCTGACGATGGTGGACGGCAAGGTTGTATACAAGGACGGCGAATTTACTGGAATGGATATGGATGAGGTTTTGGAAAATTGCAGAAAGGCTATGTTGGAGTTATGCTGATTCGGAACCTTTGCAAACAGGATGGTGCAGGCAGGGGGATACTTGGAGCTTTAGGCGTTTTATTGGCAGCGTTGTTGTTTTTGCTGGCGGGTTGTAGCTCGGATGGAAACGACGATCCGTTTAGACAGGACAATCCTCAGCCTAATTCTGCCTTGTCGGGATACTATTCTGCGAACCAGATGGTGACCGGGGGGGTTGCCGCTGAGGGTGTTAACGTGAAATCTGTTTCTGCCGAGCGAAGCGGCGATGAGACGGTTGTTACGATTTCTTTTATTTATGGCAGCAAGTACAGCGATGTGGATGAGGCGAAGATGGATGCGGTGCCGCAGTATCGTGCTTATGGGACCGAGACACCCAGCCGTTTTGTTCTGGAGCTGGGGAATATCGAATTCTGGGACTGGGAGAAGCAGGCGGACGAGGGTTTTGCTGAAGACCCTTTCCATGGGCTTTTTTACAAAATTCCTTATGAGAGCAGCCCCTATACGCTTTTCTTTCAGATGACAGCAGGGATGGCTTTTCAGATTCAGGAAAAAGAGGATACGCTGGTGATTCGTTTGGCGGAGGAGGTTCGTCATACGAAGCCCAGCCATTATGTGATGCTGGACGCTTACTATGAGTATCAGGAAGGAAAGGTGATGAGCGACTGGGGATTTTTGCCTTCCTATACCGAAGATTTAAGCTCTCGGGTTTTGCTTTCCGGTCCGATGGAGAGTGAGGCTAAGGCGCAGGAATTTTTGCAGCAGGCCAGCACGGATATGCGGGACACCATCGCTGGGGATAAGTTTTCCGTTGTGAGCATTGTTGGGGACCAACTGCCCCAGACGCTGAGCGCTACCAGCGAAGTTTCTGAGGTGCCGGTGATTAGCATAAATGACAAGCAGGTGAAGCTTCCTGTTTCGATGTCCGGCGGGACGTATTATTGTTCGTCGCCGGATGGCAAGATGTTATTTACTGTGCCGATGGGGCAGGGTGATGAGGATGGGGCGCTTTATGTTGAGCTTTGGGTTTTAGAGGAGAACGGGAAGAAAAAGAAGCTGACTGATGTGGAGTTTGGGCCTTTGCTGGCTGCTGAGTATGCGCCGGATGGCAAGAGGCTTGCGCTGATCGATAGCAGCAACAGCGGCTTGGGGCATATTTATTGCATTGAGCTGGAGGATGGAACCATCTTGGACCTGAGTGCGGAGGGCATGGGCAACAGTGCCACGGATATTGCCTGGGACAGCGCCGGCGAAAGGCTGTATGCGGTGAATGGCGATCAGGGCTCGGGCATCACGTATTATGATTTTACACGGGAAAAAGGAAAGCGGACGGCTTCCCTGAAAGTGGACGGGATTTGTCAGGGCAACCTGGAGATTATAGATTCCAGCCTAATATTTGCTACCCGGGATGAGATAATTTACAAGATGGATGTTTCCGGCCAAGGGCAAGAGGAGATTGTGGACGCCATCAGCTTTCGGGTGGGCAACGGCGGACGCTTGGCGGTGTTGCAGGTAGCCGATAATCCGGCTGAAGGGACTTCGCTGGTGGTGGTGGATTTGGCTTCGGGAGAACAGACGACTATTTTGGAGAACACGTCGGTTCCGGAGTTTCGTTGGTCGGATGACGGGAACACCTTGTACTTTATTAAGAAGAATGATAAAGAGGAGGATTTCCCCTATACGTTATGTTCGTATGACATTGCCAGCGGCGAGATGATGGAGCTTTGTGATACCATCGTGATGTCTTTTTACACCACCAATAATGCCAACCGGCTGATGCTGATCAATTACAGCGGAACCGGAGGGAAGACGGTGACGTATACTTTGGATATTAGCCAGATGTGAGAGCCGGGCGCTGGCGAAAAGCAGATAGTTTAGGAGAAGGCCTAGTAAGGCCTTCTTTTCTTGTAGGGATTGATGTAAAGGGAGCGGACTTATAGAACGCTTCTTTTTTTATTTGTTCCGGGAAATAATAAGCGGCAGGGGTAAATGGAAAAAAATTTACAGGAGATTGGTGTAATTATGGATTAAATGTGATAAAGGACTTGCAAAAGAGGTGAATAATGAATTAGAATGGGTAGTAGATAATGAAAAGTGGTTCTTTGTGGTAGAAAGTGGTGGAATTCTCGGAAGGGAGGATGGCTAGATGCTCATAGGCGAATACCGACATGCTTTGGACGCCAAGGGACGTTTGATTGTGCCATCCAAGTTTCGAGAGGATTTGGGCGAAAAATTTATTCTGACCCGAGGGATCGGTTCTTGCCTTTTTGGGCTGTCCTTAGAGGAATGGGACAACTTTTCCGCTAAGCTGCGCGGCCTTCCTATGACGGATGCTTATGCGCTGGACTTTGTACGTCTGTTCTTTGCGGGCGCGACGGAGTGTGAATTGGACAAGCAGGGGCGCATTTTGATTCCTGCGCACTTGCGGGAGGCGGCTGCGCTATCTAAGGATGCTGTGGTAACCGGCGTAATGAGCCGGATTGAGATCTGGGATAGCGGCCAATGGGATGATTATCAGAAAAAAGCGGATGCCTCTTTCAATGAGACCTTGTTGAAGATGGCTCAGTTGGGGATATAACATGCAGGGCGATTATCATTTGCCTGTGATGCCCGGTGAGGTGCTGGCACTGTTGCAGGGCGGGGCTGGAAAGATTTTTGTAGACGGAACCTTGGGCGGCGGCGGACATACGGCACTTTTGCTGGATACCGGGGCTCGGGTGATTGGCGTAGACCGGGATGCAGATGCTATTGAAAACGGAGAGGCAAAGTTTGCGGGCAACCTAGACTTTCGCTCTTACCGTGGGAACTTTCTGGAGATTCCGGAGATATTGGACAGGCTTTCCATTGATGCGGTTGACGGGATTTTGCTGGATTTGGGGGTTTCCTCCCATCAGTTGGACGAGGCGGAGCGGGGATTTTCCTATATGCTGGACGGACCGCTGGATATGCGGATGGATAACCGGCAGAAGAAAACCGCAGCGGATGTTGTAAATGGATATGAGCAGCGCGAACTGTTTCGCGTGATTAAAGAACATGGCGAAGAGAATTTTGCCTGGGAGATATCGAAAAGAATTGTGAGGGAACGGGAGAAGAAGCCGATTCTGACGACGGCTGAACTGGAGAGCGTGATTCGAGAGGCCATCCCTGCCCCTGCGCGGCGCAAGGGGCCGCATCCGTCCAAGAGGACGTTTCAGGCGCTGCGGATTGAGGTAAATGACGAGCTTTCGCCGCTTTATGATGGGATTTTGCGTATGGTACGGCGGCTGAAGGTTGGCGGGAGGATGGCAGTTATCACATTCCATTCGCTGGAAGACAGGATTGTGAAAAATGTGTTTCGGGATATGCAGAGGGACTGTGTGTGTCCGCCTAGGACACCCGTGTGTATTTGCGAGAAGCAGAAGCTCTGCAAGGTTTTGACCAGAAAGCCTGTCCTTCCTTCTGAGGAAGAAATCCAGGCGAATTCCCGGGCGCGTTCGGCAAAATTACGGGGGATTGAGAGGGTGTAGTGTTCTAATTGGGGAAAGGGTGAAATAAAGATGTTAGTAAACCAGAAAAGCAATTTGGCATATAAAATGGAGGCAACCGCGCAACCCTACGCGATACCCCAAAGGCGGCCGCGGCAGGATATTCCGCTGCCCAAGCCGCGAGAGCGGCAGCGCGTGGAACACAGCCGACAACGCAGTGCGATACGGGCGCAAGAGAAGAATAAAAGGGCTTATAGGGGCGTATTGGTTTTTATGGTGCTGGCATTGTTTGCGCTTTTTTCCATTGTGGTGTGGCGCTATGCGCTGATTAATACGCGAAATAATCAGATTAATGACCTGAGGGCGCAGATCAGCCAGGAGTTGGATGTACAGGACCGGCTGCAGATGCAGCTTACTTCCGCACAGAACCTGGAGAATATAAAACAAAGAGCGGCGGAGTTGGGGTTGGATTTTCCGGATGAAGATCAAGTCTATTATTATCCATCCTCCGGCTCGAAGGTGGAGGAAGGCGGCAACTAAGCCCGAGACATGCGGAGGCTGGGGGCAAATTCTGCCGTTGGCGCCGATTAGCGCAAGGAGGGTATGCCGTTGGCAGTTCCAAAGATCAGCAATCGAAAAAGGTTTGTTGTTGTATTGCTTGCAATAACCTTCCTTTTTTTTGTCTTATTGGGGCGGACTGGATATATTATGTTGATACAGGGTTCGTGGTTGCAGCAAAAGGCCATGAATCAGTGGACCCGGAAGGTGACGGTGCAGGCCAAGCGCGGCAGTATTTTGGACCGCAACATGGAGGTTTTGGCCCAGAGCGCTTCGGTGGATACTGTGCTGCTGCGGCCGAACAGCATTGAGCAGCCTGATGAGGTGGCGAATTGGCTGTCGGAAATACTGGAGATGGACCGGGATGAGATTTATCAGAAGGCTACGGATAAGGAGAAGTCGGAGGTTTGGCTCAAGCGCCAGATTACCAACGAGCAGAGCGACGCGATTCGGGAGCTGGACTTGGCTGGCGTAGCGTTTACCACGGACACCAAGCGGTATTATCCGTTCAATGATTTCCTGGCTCAGACCCTTGGCTACACCACTGTGGATGGTGTGGGGCAGGAGGGGCTGGAGGCTGGATACGAGAAGTATCTTAAAGGGACCAACGGCAGCATTATGACGGAGACAGATAAAAACGGAAATACCATCGCTTTGGGCGAGGAATATAATATTGCGGCTGTGGACGGCGTGGACCTGGTTTTGACGGTTGATTATGTGATCCAGAGTTTTTTGGAGAATGCGCTGGATCAGGCTGTGGAGAAATCGCAGGCGAAGAGTGCCCAGGGGATTGTGATGAACCCTCAGACTGGGGAAATATTGGCTTTGGGCACCAGCCCGGATTTTGATTTGAACAATGTGCCTCGAGACGACCTGGATACTTTGCGGGCGCTGTCGCGCAATTTGGTGGTTGCGGACGCTTATGAGCCGGGTTCGACCTTCAAGATTTTTACCGCAGCGGCAGGATTGGAGCAGGGTGCGATTGACCTGAACAGCAGATTTTACTGTTCCGGTTCCAAGATTGTTATGGGCGACCGGGTAAAATGCTGGAAAACCCACGGTTCGCAGACGCTGATAGAGGCTGTGGAGAATTCATGCAACGTGGCGTTTATGGACATTGGGGCTATGGTGGGCATTGAGAGTATGTATGATTATTTGTATGGCTTTGGGTTTGGCGAAAAGACCAATGTGGGTTTGAGCGCGGAGAGCAGCGGCATTGTGCGGCATATTAAATATATTACAGAGGCAGACCTGGCCCGCATCTCTTTTGGACAGAGCATCGCGGTGACCCCGTTGCAGTTGGCCAGCGCTGCTTGTGCTGTGGTGAACGGCGGGAGTCTGATGCAGCCGACGCTGGTGAGCAAGATGGTGGATGCTGAGGGGAATGTGGTACAGGAATATGAGCCGGCGGTGGTGCGTCAGGTAGTGAGCGAGGCGACTTCTGCTACCATGCGGCAGCTATTGGAGAGCGTGGTTGCGGACGGATCGGGCAGATTTTCTCAGATTGAGGGATATCGTGTGGGCGGGAAAACCGGCACGGCGCAGAAATATGATGAGACTGGGAAAGTGGCGGTTGGCAAGAACATCTCTTCCTTTTTGGGGTTTGTGCCTGCAGATGACCCGCAGCTTTTGTGCTTGATTCTGGTGGATGAGCCCGGTGTGCCGGTGACCTTTGGCAGCGTGGTGGCGGCGCCCCATGTGCAGGATGTTTTGGAGAACAGCTTGAAATATTTACATATTGCGCCGGATTATAGCGTGAATGAAGCGGAGCAGGAGACGGTGCCTAATGTGGCGGGGCTGAGCTTGGAGGCGGCTGTTTCCGCGCTTATGGCGGCTAACTTGGAGTATGAGGCCTCGGGAACTGGGACGGTGGTTAGCCAGATGCCGGAGGCGGGGGAGAAGGTTTCTGCCGGAACGCCTGTTGCCCTGTATATGAGTGAGGCGGATGCGGTGGTGCCGGAAGGGACGGAGGCGGCCGTTGTTCCGAATGTTCTGGGGATGGGGGTTGCTGCGGCAAAGGAGAAGATGGCGGCTGCGGGGCTGGAGATTGCGGTGTCTGGCAGCGGAAAGGCGTATTATCAGGAGCCTTTGGCCGATAGGGAAGTGACGAAAGGGACTGTGATAACAGTGCGGTTTCAGGAGGATGATTTGGAAGGACGGGAGGATTGAGAGCATGGAGATTGCTGCTATTATGAATGAGTTTGGGAAATATGTCGTGCATGGGAACAAGCAGGCGGATATTTTAGGCCTTGCGTATGATTCCAGGCGCGTTTCGCCGGGAGACCTTTTCTTTTGTATTCCTGGCTATAAAGTGGACGGCCATGATTTTGCGAAACAGGCCGTGGCTGCAGGGGCTGTTGCTGTGGTGGTGGAGCATTGGCTGCCGTTGCCGGATGAGGTGGCGCAAATTGTGGTGAAGGATGCGAGAAGGGCTATGGCGGTGACAGCGGCGAATTTTTACGGCAACCCGGCCCGGCAGATGACCATGATCGGCGTGACGGGTACCAACGGCAAGACTACAACGACCTATATGCTGAAGGCGATTGGGGAGCATATAGGAAAAAAGGTGGGCTTGGTGGGGACCATTCACAATATGATTGGCGATACTCCGATTCAGACAGAGCATACCACGCCGGAATCCGTGGATTTGCAGCGGCTGTTGGCCGAGATGCGGGATGAGGGGGTGGATTGGGTGGTGATGGAGGTTTCCTCCCATGCGTTGGAATTGAAGCGCGTATACAGCATGGAGTTTGATGTGGGTATTTTTACCAATATGACCCAGGACCATCTGGATTTTCATAAGACTTTTGAACAGTACAGGCTGGCGAAAAAGAAATTGTTTACTATGTCGAGGAAAGCGGTTGTCAATGCGGACGATGAGACGTCGCACTTTATGGTGGAAGATTTTGCCGGGGAGCTTGTGTCGTATGGTATTCGGGAGGAGGCGCTGGTGCAGGCCCGAGACATTGAGATACACAGCCGGGGAGTGGATTATGTTTTGTGTTATCCCGGCGGACAGAAGAAGGTGGAGCTGCAGATTCCTGGGATATTCAGCGTCTATAATTCTCTTTCCGCGGCATCGGCTGCCTATGTTTTAGGGGTGGCGCCACAGGAAATTGCCGAGGCTTTGAAAGGCGTGAGCAGCGTGGCCGGACGCTTTGAGGTGTTGGATATTGGACAGCGGGATTATACCGTTATTCTAGACTATGCCCACAGCCCGGACGGACTGGCCAACATACTCAAGACTGCCAAGGAGTTTGCCTGCAAGCGGATTGTGACGCTGTTTGGCTGCGGCGGTGACCGTGATTCGGGCAAGCGTAGTATAATGGGGGAGATTGCCGGACGTTATTCGGACTTTTGTGTGGTGACTTCAGATAACCCGCGCACGGAGGACCCGGGCGAGATTATCTGCTCGATTGAAGAGGGACTGAAAAAGACGTCTTGTCCGTATGTGGCCATTCTAAACCGGCGGGAAGCCATTGCTTATGTATTGAAGCAGGCGCGCAAGGATGATATTATTATTCTGGCGGGGAAGGGGCATGAGATCTATCAGGAAATTGATGGGGTTAAATATCCGTTTAATGAAAAAGAGATTGTTCAGGATATTCTCGCTTCCCTCGACCAAGACGGAAAGAGCTAGCTTTCTGTAGTTTTACTAAGGGAGAAGAGACGCGTTTATGCAGTATGTTGTTTTGTCCAGCCTGGCGGCATTTTTGGTTTGTATGATAGTGGGGCCGATTATCATTCCTCTGCTTCGAAAGTTTAAGTTTGGGCAGAGGGTGCGCGACGACGGGCCGCAGTCGCATTTGGCTAAAACCGGGACGCCTACGATGGGCGGGCTGGTGATGGTGGCGGGGATTGTGGTGGCCTGTCTGTTGTTTAGCAGGGGCAGCTATGAGTATACTTTGTTTGCTCTGCTGATCAGCATCGGGTTTGGGATTGTCGGCTTTTTGGATGATTTGATTAAAATTGTGAAGAAGCGCTCCTTAGGGCTTAAGGCGTATCAGAAAGTGATTGGGCAGTTTGGGCTTGCTTTGGTGGCGGCCCTGTTTGCGTATAATAACCAGGACATCGGTTCGGCGATTTATGTGCCGTTGTTCAATGTTTACTGGGATCTTGGCGTGTTTTATGTGCCAGTGATGGTGTTGTATATTGTATTTATTGTGAACTGTGTGAACCTTACCGATGGATTGGACGGGCTGGCTTCCAGTGTTTCTTTGATTGTTTCGGCTGCTTTTGCTATCATTTTTGTGTATGCGGCATCGGCATCGGCTGCAGCCGGGAATACGTTGAAGGGGATTAACCTATCGAATATGGCGGTGTTTGCCGGAGCGGTGGCTGGAGCGTGCTTGGGATTTTTGCGCTTTAATGCCAACCCTGCCAGCGTGTTTATGGGGGATACCGGTTCGATGGCTTTGGGCGGAGCGCTGGTTGCTATGGCGATGGTATATGGGCAGCAAATTTTGCTGGCGTTTATGGGCTTTTTGTTTGTGCTGTCCGGAATATCGGTTATTTTGCAGGTGGGTTCTTATAAACTGCGTAAAGGAAAACGCATCTTTAAGATGGCGCCGCTGCATCATCACTTTGAACTAAAGGGCATCAAGGAGCAGAAAATCGTGGCGGTTTATGGGATCGTTACGGTGGTGCTTTGTATGTTGGCGCTGTTGATGATGTCGTAGGGCAAGGGCGAAGCCGGCAGCCTTAGGTTGGCAGGGATACGCAAAAGAGGAGACGTGGGAAAATGAAGCGGAGAGCTTTGGTAATCGGTATGGCGAAGAGCGGCGTGGCCAGCGCCAAGCTTTTGCATGATTGCGGGTTTGAGGTTGTGGTCAATGACCGGCGCGAGAGGCAGGAGCTTGGGGAAGAAATAGACGCCCTTTTACCGCTGGGGCTGACGTGGCGGCTATGTGAGCCGCCGGAGACGCTGCTGGATGGAGTGGATTTGCTGGTGGTTAGCCCTGGGGTGCCTCAGGATAGCCGGGGTGTGGTGGAAGCCCGGCGGCGGGGCATTGAGGTGATTGGGGAGATTGAGCTGGGGTATCGGTATGCGAAGGGTGACTTTGTTTGTATTACCGGCACCAACGGCAAGACCACGACGACTGCGCTGACGGGACAGATATTCCTGGACGCCGGGCGGCGCACCTTTGTGGTGGGGAACATTGGACGGCCCATTGCCCAGGAGGCTTTACATACCCGAGACGGGGATATTGTGGTGGCGGAAGTGGCGGGTTTTCAGTTGGAGAGCACAGTCTTCTTTCATCCTAAGGTCGCTGTTTTTACGAACATTACGGAGGATCATTTGGATCGGTTTGGTACGATGGAGGCATATATCGCTTCCAAACTTAATATTTTTAAAAATCAGGGCAAAGAGGATTTTGCTGTTTTGAACTATGACGATGGGACAGTGCGCGAATTTTCTTCTAAGACTGCTGCCCGGGTGGTTTATTTTAGCCGGAAGGAAGCGTTGGACGAAGGAGTTTTTATGGAGAATGGGCGCATGGTTTGCATCCTTGGCGGTGTGAGGCAGGAAATTTGCGAGGTAGGGGAGATTGGGATTCCAGGAGCGCACAATTTGGAAAACGCCTTGGCTGCCGCTGCGGCTGCGCTGGTGATGGGCATTTGTCCGGATTGTATTCGCAAGACATTGAGAGAATTTCCGGGGGTAGAGCACCGCATTGAGTTGGTTGCAGAGATTGACGGTGTTTATTTTATTAATGATTCCAAGGGCACCAACCCGGATTCTACCAGAAAAGCCATTGATTCTATGGAGCGGCCGACGGTTTTGATTCTGGGGGGCTATGATAAGAAGAATAATTTTCGGCCTTTGTTTGAGGCGTTTACCGAGAATATTTACCATGTAGTAGCGGTTGGCGCTACCAAGGATGCCATTTTGGCTGCGGCGAAGGAGACTGGATTTTTATCCGTTTCCACAGCGGACACTTTTCAAGGGGCGATTGAGCAAGCGTTTGAGTTGGCACAGCCGGGATGTAATGTTCTGCTTTCGCCGGCTTGCGCAAGCTATGATATGTTTCGCAACTTTGAGGAGAGGGGCGCTGCGTTTAAGCGGATCGTGCGGGACTTAAGGAGGTAATCCATGGCGGAGAGAACAGCCAGAGGAGGCTATGGCCGGGCTCGGCAGCCTGCTTCTAGAGGCGCGGCTGCCCAAACGCAGGCGAGCGCCGGCGGCAGACGGGAGCACAGGACGGCTAAGACCTATATTGCGCAGATAAAGAGCATGGATTTTGCGATTTTGCTGACGACCCTTGCTCTGGTTTGTTTTGGGCTGGTTATGGTGTTTAGCTCGAGCTATTATTATGCGGAGCTGCGGTATGGTGATGGGCTTTTTTATTTCAAAAAACAGGTAATCGGAGCCGTTATCGGCTTTATTGTTATGGTTATCCTGATTAATTTTAATTATCGGCGGCTGGAGAAGCTGAAGTGGCTGATTTTGATTGTGTCGATCGGTTTGCTGGGTTTGGTTTTGGTGCCCGGCGTGGGGGTTACCCTCAATGAGGCCAGCCGATGGCTGAACATTGCCGGCATCAGCATACAACCGGCGGAAATTGGGAAATTTGCGCTGGTTCTGTTTATGGCGTCTTATTTGGCGCAGAACCAGAAGAGCGTCCATAAATTTAGGGTGGGCGTTTTTCCCATGCTGATTTTGGTGGGGCTTTTTTGCGGATTGATTATTTTGCAGCCCAATTTTAGTACGGTGATTAATATTTGTTTGCTGTCGTTTGTCTTGCTGTATGCGGGGGGCGTGCGCATCAGACATTTGATTCCCATTGTCTTAGCGGCGGTAGTGGTGCTGGTGTATGTGCTGACCAGTGCAGACTACAGGATGCAGCGCTATCAGGTGTTTTTAGATCCGTGGGCGGACCCTCAAGACGCGGGGTATCAATTGGTGCAATCGCTGTATGCGATTGGGGCAGGGGGCTTTTTTGGCACAGGGCTAGGGGCCAGCCGCCAGAAACTGCTATTTTTGCCGTATGGAGAGTCGGACTTTATTTTCTCGATTATTGCCGAGGAATTGGGCTTTTTGGGTGTGATCGTTGTGCTGCTTTTGTTTGCGATTTTGATTTGGCGGGGCATTAAGGTTGCTATAAATTGTCCGGATTTGTTTGGGTCGCTGCTTGCTGTGGGGATTGTGTCTATGGTGGGGATACAGGCGATTATCAACATTGCGGTGGCTACCGGCTCGATACCGCCTACCGGTGTGCCGCTGCCCTTTATCAGCGCTGGGCTGTCGTCGCTGATCATATTTATGGCCAGCATTGGGTTGTTGTTGAGCGTGTCGCGCTTTGCTAAGAAGACGTAGGAGACGGGTGGTCTGTCACAACTATTTCCGGCCGGCATAAACTATTATTATGTTAGGACCGGAGGTGTAGCGCGAATGGCTAAACTGATGATTCAGGGAGGAAATGCGCTGAGTGGGGAGACTATGATTCCCGCAGCAAAAAATTCCATCCTCCCTATTCTTGCCGCGTGTCTTTTGGCGGAAAAACCTGTGGTAATTGAGAACTGTCCGGACTATTTGGATGCGCGCAATATGGTTTCGATTCTGTCTATGCTGGGATGTAAGACGCAACAAGAGGGCAGGCGACTGACTGTAGACGCGCACTCTGCCAGCAAATGGGAGATGCCGGAGACCTTGGCGAAAGAACTTCGATCTTCAATTTTTATGCTGGGGCCGGTGGTGGGCCGTTTTAAGAAGGCCAAGTTTACTTATCCCGGCGGCTGTGAAATCGGGCAGCGGCCGATTGATATGCACCTTAAAGGGCTGAGGGAACTCAATGTTGAGATCATTGAGGAGCATGGCTACATATATTGTCGAGGCGATAACCTGAAGGGGGCAGATGTGCACCTGGATTATCCCAGCGTGGGGGCTACGGAAAATGTTATGATGGCCGCGGTGTTGGCCAAGGGGCAGACGATTATCCATAATGCCGCCCGAGAGCCGGAGATAAAGGATTTGCAGGATTTTCTGAACGCTATTGGGGCGAACATTTGCGGTGCGGGCAGCAGTACGATACGCATTGTGGGCGTGCGTTCCTTGGGCGGGGCTGTTTATTCTATTATTCCGGATCGCATTGTGGCGGGAACCGTGATGGTGGCGGCCGCGATAACCGGAGGCGATATTTATATGAGAAACGTGCGGCAGGAGCATATCCAGGCGATTACTTCCAAGCTGGGTGACTGCGGCTGTGAGATATATTTTGAAAAGGATGCGGCGCGGGTGATTGGGCCCAGGCGGCCGCGGGAAATTCAGCTTCTGGAGACGCTGCCTTACCCTGGGTTTCCTACGGATATGCAAGCGCAGATGTTTGCTTTGTGTACGGTTGCGGATGGAACCAGCGTTGTGGTGGAGAATGTATTTGATAATCGATTTAAGCATGCGGTGGAGCTTTGTAAGATGGGCGCTAAGGTGACGGTGAAGGACCGGATGGCCATCATTCGCGGGGTGGAGACGCTGGCCGGGGCTGATGTTGCTGCCCGAGATTTGCGCGGCGGCGCGGCACTGGTGTTGGCGGGACTGCGTGCCCGGGGACTGACTGTTGTAAACAATGCGGAGATCATTGGCCGCGGCTATGAGGACTTGGCTGCGATGCTGGGCGCGTTGGGCGCGGACATTATCCGAGCCTGAGGGCCGGGGAGGGACGACTTTGAAACGAAAGAAGACGGCAATTATTTTATTGGTATTGGTGGTGCTCATTGGCGCGGCGGCGTTTGTGGGGTATACTTTCTTCAAAGTAGAAGCCATTACTGTGGTGGGAAACCAGCGCTACAGCGCCGAGGAGATCATCAATTTGGCGGGCTTGCAGTATGAGCAGAATATTTTTATGGTGAATGAGGGGGACGTTGCCGGGAATATCAACACTTCGCCGGTGCTGGTTTATGAGAAGCTGGAGCGCAGGTATCCTAATGAAATGATACTGTATGTTCATGAGCGGCAGGAAAGGGCGTATGTGCAATACCTGGACTCGATTCTGGTGGTGGATGAGGAAGCATATATTACGGAGACCGGAACCCAGGCAAAGGAAGGCATTCCTTCTGTGACCGGTGTAAATGTGGTGTCGTTTCAGCTGGGCAGCGAATTGCAGGCGGCGGACCCTTACCAGATTAAGACGCTTAAGGCTCTGATGGAGGCTTTGTTGGACAACCCGTTGGATGTTGTGGATATTAATATTATGGACCCGTCTAATCTGCTACTGGTTTTACAGGATGGAACCAATGTGAAGCTGGGAAATATTGACGCTGTATCGGACAAGCTGAGGCGGGTTTCCGATATTTATGAGGTTTTGCGGCAGCAGGGGAAGACCGGCGGCGTTTTGGATGTGACCGGCGAGCGGGGCGGCAGTTATATGCCGGATGTTCCTGAGCCTGTTGTTTCGCCTTCGCCTATGATGGATCCGGAGCAAGGGGAGGAGGATCGGTAGGCGAAGAAATGTAACAACAGAAAAAAATTGGTTTATTTTGCGGCGCTTTTTTGGTATGATTAAGCCAATGTAATGTAGATACCGGGTGGGGAGCCGTTTGTAATGAAGAAAATGACTGCTATAATTGAATTTGGTACGTCGAAGACGGTTTGCCTTGTGGCCAAGAACCATCAGGATGGCTATTCGCTGATAGGCGGAGCCAGCGCCCCTTTACAGGAAGATGCTTTGCAGGACATAGGGACAGCGGCAGCTTCGGTTCGAAGCGTTGTGGATGAGGTTGCTGCTAAGACAAAAGTGCGGCTGCGGGACGTTGTGGTTGGAGTTCCTGGCCAGTTTTGCAGCATCGCAATCGTTTGTGCAGATCTGGATTTGGGGGAGGACTCAAAGCAAGTGGATGATGCGGATATAGACAGGCTGATTTTTTCGGCACAGAATTTTAAAGTGCCTAAGGGGTTTGAGATTTTGCATCGGTGTCCGGTTTCCTATAAATTGGACGGACGCAGGGTTTTGGAGCCTTGCGGCATGACGGGAAAACAGCTTTCGGGCCAGATTTGCTTCCTGTTCGCTGAAACCTCTTTTTTAAAAGAAGTTCGGGTTATGCTGGGCAGGGAAGGACTTCATGCGCTGGACTTTGTAGCGGTGCCCTTGGCTTTGGGGTTGTTGGGAATGTCTGCAAAGGAGCGGGATGATGTTGCTGTTTTGATTGACAGCGGATATAATGTCACTAATGTTAGTATGTTCCGGGGAGATGGTATGGTGTTTCATGCTGTGATGAACCGGGGAGGCTATGACTTTGCGCGGCGATTGGCCGAGGGGATGGACATCCCGCTTGAGGACGCAGAACAATTGAAAAAGCGTTTTGCGTTTGGGCTGGATACCGTGTCGGAGGACTCGTTTGATGTTGTTGTGACGGAAACCGGCCAAAGACGACGGTATTCG
Organism: Christensenellales bacterium; assembly: GCA_050945815.1. Lineage (GTDB taxonomy): Bacteria > Bacillota > Clostridia > Christensenellales > JBMNTQ01 > JBMNTQ01. The sequence goes on along the minus strand of JBMNTQ010000005.1, from coordinate 19,035 downwards.
CATAGGCGGGTACAGGAAATTATGGAGGCGGCGGCCTCGGAATTTTTGCAGGATGTTAGGGCGGTCTTGGAGGACTGCGACGTGCGTTTGAAAAAGAACAGCCGTATTTTCTTTGCCGGCGGCGGCTTCATTATGAACCGAGGCAGCAAGGAGTTGGCCGAGAAAATGTTGGAGCGCGACGTTTCGGTGGTTCGGGCGGATGCTGCGTTTATGGGAACGCCGAATTTTGCGGCGGCGCATGGTGTTTTGCATTTTGCTGCCGGTGCATTTGAGGAACCCGAGCAGGGAAGCTTTTTGGCAGGCCTTCCGCTTTTTAAAAGACTGCTGCAAGATAAAAAAGCATAGGGGGAAACGTGATGTTGGAATTTGATATCGAACTGGAACAGATTGTTCAAATCAAGGTCGTAGGCGTGGGCGGCGGCGGCAGTAACGCAGTGAACAGGATGGTTCAATATGGCCTTCAGGGCGTGGAATTTATTGCGATTAATACGGACAAGCAGGCTTTGCTGAATTCCGATGCGAATATAAAGCTGCAGATTGGCGAGAAGCTGACCAGAGGCTTGGGCGCCGGTGCGAACCCGGAAATCGGACAGAAGGCGGCGGAGGAGACTCGAGATGAGATTGCGGAGAATTTAAAGGGCGCGGATTTGGTGTTTCTAACTGCCGGCATGGGCGGCGGCACCGGAACCGGCGCTGTGCCTGTGGTGGCGGAGGTCGCTAAGGAGATGGGGATTTTGACCATTGGCGTTGTGACCAAGCCTTTTGTATTTGAGGGGAAAATCCGCATGTCCAACGCGGAGAAGGGGATCGTTACGCTGAAAGATAAGCTGGATACCTTGGTGATTGTACCCAATGACCGGCTGTTGCAGGTGGTGGGGAAGGGTACGTCTGTGATCGAGGCTTTCCATGTGGCGGATGATGTGCTACGGCAGGGAATTCAGGGCATTTCGGACTTGATTGCTGTGCCTAGCCTGATTAACCTGGATTTGGCGGACGTGCGCACTGTGATGCAGGAAAAAGGCATCGCGCATATGGGCATCGGTATTGGCAGCGGAGACAACCGTGCGGTTGAGGCGGCCAACCAGGCGATTGCCAGCCCGCTTTTGGAGACTACCATAAACGGCGCGCGGGGTGTTTTGTTTAATATTACCGGCGGGCCGGACCTGGGCTTGTTGGAAATTGACGAGGCTGCTAAGATTATTCAGCAGGCGGCGGACCCCGGCGCGAATATCATTTTCGGCACCGGGATTGACGAATCGTTGGAGGGGCATGTGCGCATTACGATTATTGCTACGGATTTCGGCAAGGATGCGCCTCAGGGCAAGCCGGCGGAAACTGTAGGACTGTCTTTGGGAGCGACCCCTTCCCAGAAACCGCAGGAGATTCGAAAAGAGTGGGTGTATGAGAATGGTGAGGAGGGCGACGAGGAACTTAATTTGCCTACGTTCCTACGCAAGCCTCGCATTCGATAGGACCGGACTTGGACCTAGGAATAAGGAAGCTTCCGTGCTGAAGGGCCGGGAGCTTTTTTGTTGCGCCAAAAAAGCAGCAGGCGTGGTGGGGAGCGGGGAGATGATGCGGAGGCACAGGACAGGAAAAACGCCGGCAGCGTGGTGGGGGACTACGCTGCCGGCGTTTTCTTAAACTGTAGAAGAGAGGATAGTGAGGCAGGGTCTGTTCACTTAGCAGGCAGGCTGCTGAGGAAAACGGCTGTTATTTTGCGCAGGCGCACAAGCTCGTTGCCCGGGATGGACGCGGCCTGGCAGACAACCTCGATTAGCTGGGGATCTTTGGCTTTGATTTGATCCAGCAGCTGGATCTCGCGGGGCAGGAGAAGACAGTGGGACAGAGCGGCAGCGCTTTGTCTGTTTTCGTTTTTCCCCAAGAGATAGTCGATGGAAACGCAGAATACATCTGCCAGGCTGGCAATGAGATGGTAGTTGGGACGGCGGGCTCCGGACTCGTACTGTGAAAGCGTGGAGTGGGAGACATTGATTGTTTTAGCCAACTGGGCCTGTGTGAGATGGTTTTCTTTTCGCAGGGCGCGTATTCTGCTGGAAAGCGTTGTTTGCATGGGTTGTTTCCCCCCTGTTTTATTACTTGGAATTATAACATATCTTTCCATAACACATGATTTTTCAACATAACTAGACTTTTATCGCTATGTACTTTCTCAAAGCGAAAAAATATAATGACTCTAGAATTCTCGAAACGAGAAGTTTTCGACAGGGGGGGGTTCCCGGCGGACAGGGCGCAGATGAGGGGCGTGATGGGCGGCTGGGGGCAGGTTGGGCTGCCTTGGTAGATGGATGGGGCGCGCTGGCGCTGGGGGTAGGTTGAACCAGACAGGCTATAAACCTGGCTGGCGGGCTTGAGTGATCCGGTAGTGGGAGCATTGTATGCTGGTTGTGCCGGAGGAAGGGCGGATTGAGACGGGAGGAGGATTAGGATGCAGTCGAGAGAATATGCTGAGTATTTATTGAAGAATTACCACGGGATTAAGCGAGATATTGAGCAGATACGTTTGGAATTGGAGTATTTTACGGCGGAGCGACAAAGGACGCTGCCCCAGGGAGGGGCTATGGAAGAGATGCAGGAGGTGGCAGAGCAGATGCCGCGGGTGGTGTTTCTTTGCCGGGCTGTGAATAACAGATTGAACAAGGTGAGCCGAGAGCAACTGGAGATGATGTTGCGCACGGCGGAGGTGGAGATGAAGAAGCTGGAAATTGCGCTGGCGGCTTTGGACGAGCGGGTGGGGCGCATTGTTCGTGATGTGTATATTATGCGTTTGAGCTGGAACCAGGTTTGTATGAAATATTATATTAGCCCGAGTACGCTGAATCGGTATAGAAAATGGGCCATTGGGGAGATTGCCCGTTCGTACGGGGCACAGCCGATGGAGATAGGGGTTTGAGGAGTTGTTTGAGAGGGGGCCGACGGTTTGCGGTTTGAGGAGATCGGGAAGAAGTACAATTTAAGTGAAAGGCAGAAACTGTTCTGCTTTTTCTATTTGCAGTCTTTCAATGCGCGGATGGCGGCGATTAAGGCGGGCTATTCCTCCAGAAGCCATGATGCGCCTTGGAGGCTGATGCGCAACGAGAAGGTTTTGCAGGCAATTGGCGAGTTGAAGCGGGAGATGGTGGAGAAGGCGCACTTGGATGCTGAGGATGTTTTGGGGATGTATGTGAAGATTGCCTTTGCGGATATTTTGGATTATGTGAAGATTCAGGGCAGCGGGAAGGACACGTTTTTGGAGGTTAACAGCCTGGAAAAGGTGGATGGACAGTTGGTGGAGGAGATTTCGGCTTCTGCGCGGGGGATTAGGCTGAAGCTTTGTGATCGGATGAAGGCGTTGGAGAAGCTGGAGAAATATTTTGACTTGCTTTCTGATTCCTGGCGGAGAGAGCTGGCACAGAAGAAGCTTGAGATGGGCGATAAAAGATTGGGTGTGCAGACGATCAATGTGATAACCTGTGCGCCGCGTCCTAAGGAGGATGGAGATGGGGGAGATGAGTGTGAGGCTCCAATATGAGCCTACACAAAGGCAGGCGCTGTTTCATGCTTCTTCGGCAGATGAGGTTTTGTTTGGCGGCGCTGCCGGAGGCGGGAAATCTGTGGCGATTGTGATGGAGGCTTTGTTGCGCTGTTTGCGTTATCCCGGCAGTCGAGCCTATGTTTTTCGGCGGACGTATCGGGAATTGGATGATGTTTTGCTGCCTATTTTGCGGGAGCGAACCCCGAAAGAGCTGGGACAGTATGACGGGAGCAGCCGTACCATGCGGTTGGTGAATGGTTCGGAGATCAGGCTTAGGCATTGCTGTGCTGATCAGGATCGGTTTCGCTATCAGGGGGCGGAGATACATTTTTTGTTTATAGATGAGCTGACCCATTTTACGAAGGAAGTGTTTGATTTTTTGAAATCCCGACTGCGGGCGGCGCGAGCCCTGGCTCTTCGGCCGTGTGTGCGCTGTACGGCTAACCCCGGCGGCATCGGGCACGCTTGGGTGAAGCAGTATTTTGTGGATTGTGGGGCGGGGCGGGTGTTTGAGGAGAGGGTGTTGTCGGCTGTGTTGGGTAAGGAGAGGAAGGTTAGCCGATTGTATGTGCCGGCGCGGGCGACGGACAATCCGCACATTGGGGAGGACTATATATTTGAGCTGGAGCAGAAGCCACGGGCGTTGCGTGATGCGTTGTTATATGGGAGTTGGGACGCGTTTGACGGGCAGGTTTTCTGCGAATGGCGAGATGATTTGGAGCATTATGGGGACAGGAAACATACCCATGTGATTGAACCCTTTGACATTCCTTCGGACTGGCCTAGGTTTCGTTCTTTTGACTTTGGATATACCAAGCCGTTTTCTGTGCTTTGGTGGGCAGTCGATTATGATGGAATTGCATATTTATACCGGGAATGGTATGGCGCAGATGGCCCCAACGAAGGCATCCGGCTGGGAGCGGAGGAGATTGCCCGGGGGATTTTGCAGGCGGAGCAGGAGACTGGGGAGACTGTGACTGCTTTCGCCGACCCCAGCATTTGGGACGGCAGCCGGGGGGAGAGCATTGCTGAGGAGATGGCGCGGGAGGGGGTTTACTTTTATCCTGGGGAGAATGCGCGGCTGTCGGGCAAGATGCAGCTGCACCGGAGGCTGAGCTTTGATGGAGAGGGGCGGCCGGGGATGTATGTATTTTCTACATGCAGGGAGTTTATTCGATGTATTCCGGCGCTGGTGTATGACCCGTATAGGGTGGAGGATGTGGATACGAGGGGGGAGGACCACTGCTATGATGCGGCGCGGTATTTTTTAATGAGCCGGCCGGTGGCACCTAAGGCTGTGCAGCATAAGCGGAAGGTGTTCGACCCGTTAGGAGAGGACGAGGGGACAGGACGGCGGGGGTTTTTGTCTAGCTAGACAGGAAATAAGGAGGATGGCTTTATGAAAGGACAACGGGGAGCGGAGTTGGTGGAGCAGGGATATCGTTTGTTTGATGAATTTTATCGGGATACGTTGGATTATCGGATGAAATGCACAGGCAATGAGGAATTTTATAAGAGCAACCACTGGCATGACGTGGCGGCCCAGGAGATAGATGAGCCGAGGCCGGTGACGCCGGTTTTGTTCTCTACGTTGGAGGGAACGCTGGGGGATATGATGGACAACTATCCTGAGGCTGTGCTGCTGCCCCAGGAGGAGGGGGATGAGGCCTTGGCCACAGAGCTGGATGAGATGGTGGCTTATGTTTTGAAGCGGCGGCGGTATCGGCAGGTTTATCGGAATAAGAGCCGGTCGCTTTTGAAGAAGGGCGCTTGTGTGCAGGAGGTTTTTTGGGACGGGAGCCTGTATGGGGGATTGGGGGATGTGAGCGTTCGGGAATGGGACATTGTGAATTTCCTTTGGGATCCGAAATACGAGGATTTTCAGCAGGGGCGGGCTTGTTTTAAATTTGGGTTTTATGAGAAGGAGTGGTTTGCGCAGAGATATCCGGATAAACTGCCGCTTTTCAAGCATGACGGGTATACGCGGCAGGGGTATGTTGGCGAAAAGCAGGATCGGGATGATTTTATGCTAATGGAATATTGGTATAAGCGCTATGACCGGAAGAGCGGGACGAGCCGGGTGCATATGGCAAAGCTGTGCGGGCGTGTTTTGTTGGAGTGCAGCGAGGACACCTGCCCTGACGGCATGTATGCCCATGGGAAGTATCCGTTTATTTTGGAGGCGCTTTTTCCCATTGCTGCTTCGCCTGTTGGGCTGGGGCTGGTGGATATTTTTAAAAACCTTCAGCAATATGCCGACAAGCTGGATCAGATTATTATGAAAAACACCCTGATGTCGGGCAAGGTGAAGCTGTTGGTCAATAAGAGCGCCGATTTGGACGAGGACGCCCTTTGCGACTGGTCGAGGGAGGTGGTGCGGGGCGGGCGCATTGACGATTCGGCTTTGCGCTGGTTTCAGCCGGCGCCGCTGAGCCCTTATGTTTTGAATCACTTTAATGGGAAGCTGAATGCTATTAAGGAGGAATCGGGGCAGAACCTGTTTAGCCGGGGAGAAGGGGGGCAGGGCGTGACGGCTGCTTCTGCTATATTGGCGCTGCAGGAGGCAGGCAACAAGCGCAGCCGGGTTTTGGTGGAGCAGATGTATGACGGATTTGAGGATTTGGTGCGAATGGTGGTGTCTATGATTTGTGAGCATTATACTGAGCGCCGGCGTTTCAGGATTCGCGGGGAGAACTCTGTGCGCGCTGCTGTGTTTGGCAGGGACGGGCGAAACCTGGATGCGTATGAGGATTTTGATGTATCGGTGAATGTGCAGAAGATGACGCCGTATCGGACAATTTACCAGAACCAACTGGCGATGGAGATGTTGGGGGCTGGAATGATTAGGCCGCAGGATGCCCTTTGGATGATGCGCTTTGAGGGAAAGGAACGGGTGTTGGAGGAAGTTCGGCGCAGGGAGATGGAGCAGGAGGCTGACTTGCCGGATGTAAGATGAATGTGGGGCGGCAGGAGCTAAGAAGTGCGGCAATGATAGGATGAAGATACAGGACGGCGGATTGGCCGCTTTTGCAGGCGATACGCAGGAGGGAGGGCATTATGCTATTTGGCAGACAAGAAAGAGGGCGCAGCGGAGAGGTTCAGGACCAGGAAAGGCTTCGTGCCTTGGTGGAGGAGGAGGTTTTGCAGCGGCTTACAGAGGAGAGACGGAAGTGGGAGGCGGAAAATGCTTTGGCAGCCCATGTGAGCATGTTGGAGGAGCAGGATGCGGCGGCGCCAACGTTGCCGGAGGAGGAAGGGGTGAACCCTGGCGAGCACGCGGCGGCTGCGGAAGGGATGGACCAGGAGCTGTTGGAGCAGGCGGATGAGGTAAGGCGCTGGTGGCCGGAATTTAATTTGGAGGCGGAGATGCAAGACCCGCTTTTCGCTTTGCTGGCAGCCAGCGGCTATCCTTTAGGACAAGTGGTGGCCTTTGTTTACCCGGATCAGGCGAAGGAGAGGGCGAAGAGTGAGGCGGAGCAGGAGGTTTTGCAGCGGATTCGCAGCCGGAATCTGAGGCCTGCGTCTATGGGGTATGCCAATGTGGGCGGAAGCGTAGGGATTGACATCGCTTCTTTGACGGATGAGGAGATTGGCGCGATTGACAGGCGGGTGCGCCGGGGCGAGCGGGTGGTGTTTTGAGCGTGGGCGCATGGCTGCGAAGGCTGGAGCAATGCGAAGAGGAAGAGATTTTTAGACTGATCGCCCGCGGACTGGGGTTGGGGCGGATGCAACAAGATGAGGAGGATGGAGATGGATTTGAATCGTACAACGACAGGCGGAATGTCGCCGACTATGCAGACTTACTATGATAAGAAGCTGCTGATAAACGCGCGGCCGAACTTGGTTTATCAGCAGTATGGGCAGGCGATTGTGCTGCCGAAGAACAGCGGGAAGACTATTCAGTTTCGTAAATGGACGCCGTTTGCCGCGTTGACCACGGCCTTGAACGAGGGAGTGGTGCCGGATGGGCAGAGCCTGGAGATGAGCGAGGTGAGCGCGACCATCGACCAGTATGGCGGGTATGTGGCGGTGTCGGATATGTTGGATTTAACGGCGCTGGACCCGGTGATTAATGATAGCGTGGAGCTTATGGGGGATCAGGGGGGATTAAGCATAGATGCGTTGACCCGGGATGTGTTACATGGCTCGACCAATGTGCAATATGCGGGCGCAAAAACCTATCGGCATCTTCTGAGTGCCGGCGGCGAGGAGCCATCGGTGCTTAGCGTGGATGAGGTGCGAAAAGCGGTGCGCACGCTGAAGCGCAACAAAGCGCCGCAGTTTGTGCGGGACGGCAAGGGGTATTATGTGGCTGTGGTCGGCCCGGATACGACATATGACTTGCAGAGTGATTCCCTTTGGCAAGATGTGAGCAAGTATTCTGCGAGTGAACAGATTTTTGATGGGGAGATTGGAAAACTGTTTGGCGTGGTGTTTGTGGAGACGAGCCAGGCGGTTGTTTATCGGGCGCAGGATTTGACCAAGGAGCATCGGAAGCTGACGGTAAAAAGCGCCAGCGGCTCGACGGTTACGCTGAAGGAGACTTTGACAGCGGAGGCAGCGGAGGCTTTGGCAGGCCGAATGGTGATTGTAGGCGGTGAGGTGCTGAAAATTACGGCGGCAACTTCGGGCGCTTCGCCTACCATCACCTTGGCGGCGGCCCCGGCTGCGGCACTGACGGAGGATATGCCTGTTTTTCCGGGGGAGGCGGGAGCGGCCGGCAGCCCGGTGGGAGCGACCCTGGTTTTCGGGCGCAATGCGTATGGTGTGATCGACTTGCAGGGGGGCAACCTGAAATCGATTATCAAGCCTCGAGGCAGCGGCGGGACGGCTGACCCTTTAGACCAGATCTCTACGATTGGGTGGAAGGTGGATGGCTTTGCGGCGAAGGTGTTGCAGCCGCTTTGGATGGTGCAGATTGAGCATGCCATCAGCCAGTAGTTGATGGGACGCGGTGAACGTGGGCGGATGCGAGGATGTGTCCGCCCGGGGCGGGGCGAAGGGACATGGGACGAGCAAAAGAGGGAGGAGCTGGCAACTATGAATACAACGGATTCTTTGGCGAGGAAGAAGGACGAAGCGTCCTTGGGCGGCGAGATGTTTTTCGGAGAGGAACGGGAACAGGTTGTTTTGCCTTTGGCAGCGGGCAAGAATGAGGAATTTGTGGAATGCTGTATCAATGGTTATGTGTATGTGATTCAGCGTGGGCGTGCGGTGATGGTGCCAAAGCCTGTGGCAGCGTTTTTGAGAAGCCGCGGGATGGTTTAGGAGGCTTACTATGAAGGTTTTGGAATTGATGCACCTGAGCCTTTTAAGCTTGAATGAGGACACGGATGATATGACCCGGGAAGAATACGCAGATCAGCTTTTGGAGTATTTCAACCAGGCCTACGGGGAGATTATGCGTGCGTATTATCCGGTGTTTTGTGAGCAGGAGATTTGTGTAGGCACGGGGGGGCAATATGATTTGAGCGGGCTGGAGCGGCCGTTTATAGAGGCGAAACGGCTGCTGCGGCGTGACGGGAGGCAGGCTGAATGGAGCGTGGAGGGCAGCACGCTTTTTACAGCGCCGGGCAGTGGCCGTATTTTGTACCGGTATATGCCGGACAGGCTGGCGGCAGACGGAGATGAGCCGGTGTTTCCTGCTGATATGCATTATTGTTTGAGCGATTATGCGGCGTACCGGGTGTTGAGCTGTGGCAGCCGGGCGCGGCAGGCGCGGGGGGAGGTTTACTACGGGAGCTATTTGTCTGCCCTTGGAAAGCTGGGCCAACGCAAAAACACCCGGCTTTTGAAAAAATACTCATGATGCGGGAGGTGGAGAGGATTTGACCAGCCAATATTACGGCAACCGAGGCAACGCTGTGGTGGATATGCAGAAATATTTAAATGCGAAGGGCGCCGGACTGAAAGTGGATGGGATTTGGGGACAGCAAACGGAGCAGGCATACCGCAAGCTTTTGGGCGGTGCTACTACCGGCGGACTGACAGTACTTAGGACAGTGGGAGAGAGCGACGGGGACATAGAGAAACGCGCGGCTGTTAAATACGGGCAGATTTATCAGGAAAGAAGGGACGACGCTGCTTACCAGACCCAGCGAAAAAGGGAGCAGCAGGAGGCTTCGATACGGGATTTGGAGCCGGTTTATGCGAGCAAGCTGGGGGCGATCGGGAGAGACTATGCCCAGAAAGACCAGCAAAACGACAATCAGACCTTGGCGAGAGGCATGGGGCGCAGCAGCTATGCGGCGGACTTGAAGGAGAGCACCCGGCGGGCGTATGAGAGCGAAGGGCAGGAAATATTGAGGCAGAAGACCCAGAAGATTGCCCAGATTAGCCGTAAGATTCAGGAGTTGGATGGGGAGAGCAGGCATAAGAACAATCAGTTGGAGCGGGAACAGCAGCGTGCGATTGCGGCGGAGGTGGAGAGGCTGAAGAAGCAGCGGGATAAGGAGCTGATTGCTGCGATTAAGTATAACAATGGACTGCAGCAGAAGGTGCAGAGCGCTTTGCTTAAAAATGTGCGGCGTTGACGCTTTGGCATCAAGGGAAGGAGGGGCGGGAGGTATGCGGGAGGAGAAGAACCTTTCTATTGGGAGGTTTTATGGGATTGACCGATCGCTGGATGATACGGAGCTGCCGGTGGAGTTTGCATCGGATGCGTGTAATTTTGATACGAGGGAAGGGAACCTGAAGGTTTGCAAAGGCTTTGAAAAGGCTTATTATAACGGAATCGCGGAGATGAGGATTCAGCGGATTATGCCGTTTTTCCGGCGGGAGGGACAGTCGTTTTTGTTGGCCTACGCAAAAAATCAGGAAGGGACGCAGAGCAAGCTTTATTATGCTGGTATGCAGCGCGGAGGTTCCTGGCAGGAACTGGGCCTGCCCAGCGTGGGGATTGGGGAGCGGATTTTTTCCTTTGTGAACTATCAGCGGGAGCAGGATGATATTATTTTGCTGGCCGATGGGTCGTGGCTGAAGCTGTGGAACGGGGAAGCGGCCAGCCCGCTAGAGTATGTGCCGGTGCCTCAGGCTCCGCTGGGGCTCCGATATATTGCTTTGGGCAATGAGAGGCTTTGGGGGGCGGGGGTGGCCAATGAGCCGGACAGGGTTTACTATTCCAAGCCTTTTCAACCTACCGATTGGCAGCAGGACGAGAGTGAGCCGGATCGAAACGGCGGATACATCGACCTGCCCACCTGGGAGAGCGGGGGGCGGATTGTGGGTATTTGTGAGGCGTTTGGAGATATTCTGGTTTTTAAGGAGAATGATATATTCCGGATTTATGGCGATACGCCTTCGGATTTTAAGACGCTGCGAGTTTTTGGGGCGCCGGGGCCTATGAACCATAATTGTATTGTGAAGCATGGCGGGCTGGTCTACTATATGTCTAGGCAGGGGCTGTGCGTATATGACGGGAACCGGGCGTATTTGCTGGATATCAATGAGAAGGCGGGGACGTTGTGGAGTATGACGCAATATGATACTCAGGATCGGGCGTTTTTGTGGGCTTGGGAGGATAAGCTTTTTATATCGGTGCCGGGGGAAGTGCTTACGGGCGGCGGCGGGAGCTTCTTCTGGGAGATTATGGACAACGGAATGAACGTGGAATACGACCCGAAACGGGGGACGCTGATGCGGCGGGACGGCTTTTATCCTTTGGCTATGGGTTCTTTTAGCTTTGCAGGCGTGGGCAATGTTCGAGATATTTTGTTGTTTGTGACGGGGGACAGCTATGTTTACGGGTTTTTTGACGGCGCATTGGATTATGACGGTGTGCCTGTTAAGGCGTACTGGGAGACGCCCTGGATGGACTTTAAGCGCAAGGACATAACCAAGACTGTGACGGCCAGCTACATTTTTGGCGGGGGGGATGACGGGGCCAGTATTATAGTGGAGGCAATGAGCGAAAAAAAGAAGAAGCGTAGGGTGGTTGCGACTCGGGTTCGGGAGGGGACGGTACGCTGCCGGATTCGGGTGCGGGGACGGCGTGTTAAGTTTCGCTTTGCTAATTACTTAGACCCTTTGGAGCTGGAATATCTCGGTGAGCAGGGGGAGGAGATTTGTGCGGCGCCAATTGAGCTGAAAAGCGGTGTGCAATTTCTTTTAGACATGGAGGAGGATTGAACATAAAAAAACCGTCAGTGTGAGTGACGGCCGGGGAGAGCAGCGCGGAGGAGGGCTGGGGGGTCAGTCGGAGAGCTTGTCTAGAAAAGATAGGACTTTGTTGAGGGATTTGATGAACTCGTTTTTCTCCCGCGGGCGCAGATGGGAGACTTTTTCACAGAGGGAGCTGGATAGTTGGTCGGATACATTGGATAATAAATCCAGGCCGGCTTGAGTCAGCTTTAGATGCATGACCCGTCGGTCGGAAAGATCCAGTTCGCGCTGGAGACATCCGTTTTTTACCAGATGGTTGACGGACGGCGTCAGGTTGGGTTTGCTGACGTTGAGCTTGTGGGCTAACCTGGACATGTTGATGCCTGGATTTTGCCGGGCAGCTAGCAATGTGCGTATTTGTGTAGGTGTGACGGGGAATGGAGCCTGGATGGAGCGAATCAATTCTTCGTTCCACAGAGAGAGGAGAAAAACATTCTCGATTGAGCTAACCTTATCATTTTCCATTGCCTCGCCGACCTCCATACAAGAAAAATTGCTACGAAAACAGAATAGTACATTTTTAGTACAATTACAATATTAATATTGCTTTAATGGCTTCTTTCGGGTATTGCTAAATAATTTTTGGGATGCTATAATTTAAAAAGATAGCGGTAGAATGGTATGCAGAGTGGCGATGTTTTCTGGGCGGATGGTTTGCTCCTCAGGCTAAAGGGGGTTGAACATTGAATAGCTATCGTAAGACCGGGGGGTTGAACAGGAATAAGCTGGACAAGATGGACAAGCTAGCAACTGATTATAAAGAGTTATGTGACGAAGCCCTGCACCAGACGCTTGATTACCAGCGTAAGATTTTGGAAAAGATGGTTCTTAAAGAAGTGGAAGAACACAATCGATATACCAGTCAGGACATTTTGGACCAGAGTGAGATTGTGGATAATTTGGTGACGGAAATCCAACTAAGAGAAAATGATTAATGAAATACTGTGATTTGGCTGCTTTGAACATGGGTAGCCATATTTTTTTAAATAGATGTTTTAGGCAGGGATGAAAGTTTGATTGGGTGCTGTACAATCTATATCCGATAGGGGTTTTAAAATGGGTGTTCTTTTATTATAATAGAGACAGATATAATTCGAGGATCGGGCGAGACCTGGAAGGCAGGTGAGGGTGTTGGCAGATATTATCGGTTTTTTAAGGGATACATTAGAGCAGTTCAATTTTTTGGATGTAATAGATATTATTATTGTTGCGGTATTGATTTACCGCTTAATTCTGTTGACCAGTGAGACCCGGGCTATACAGGTTTTGAAGGGGATCGCCATCATTTTGGTGACTTCCCGGATTGTGGACTGGATTAATCTGCAGGCAGTTAAATGGATTATGGACTATATCATAGGCGCCGGCGCTATTGTTCTGGTTATTCTGTTTCAGCCGGAGCTGCGCAACGTATTGGAGCAATTGGGGCGCAGCCGGTTGTTTAACAAGAGCAAGCGGGGGGAGGAGCGCAATGGCGGCAAGGCGGCGGATGCCGTTTGTTCCGCGCTTTTGAATATGTCCAGGAGAAGGGTGGGCGCTTTGATTATTATTGAGCGCAACACCAAGCTTTCGGATTATGCGGATACGGGCACCCGGCTGGATTCGCTGGTTTCAGACAGCCTGCTGGAGAATATCTTTGAACCCAATACGCCCCTTCATGACGGGGCTGTGATTTTGCGGGGGGAACGGATATTGGCTGCCGGCTGCTATTTGCCCCTGAGTGCAAACCAAGCCATCAGCAAGGCGCTGGGCACCAGGCACCGGGCGGCTTTAGGCATCAGCGAAATATCCGATTCCATTACTTTTGTGGTTTCGGAGGAAACCTCCAATATTTCTATCGCTCGGGGCGGGAAGCTGACTCGAAACTTGGATGAGACCATGATTCGGGAGATTTTGACCGAGGTGTATGACTGGGGCAGTACGAAAGAGAGCCTGCTCTTTAAGCTCAAGCGGAGGGCGACGGATGATTAAATATATGAAATTGTTTTTTCGGTTAATCAGAAAGAACTGGGGCTTGAAACTGGTGGCTGTTTTTTTTGCTGTGCTTGTTTGGAGCTTGGCCTGGTCGGACCAGAACCCAATTCGAAACAAGGCGTTGCCCGGCATTCCTGTGAATATCATCGGGGAACAGGCGCTGGCAGACCGCAGATTGATGCTGGCGGACTCCCTGGAGGGGATTGCGGACGGCGTAGAGGTGGGGGTGGAGGTGCGTCAGAGGGATTATGGGCAGGTTACGCCGGATAAGGTGACTGCTTCGATTGACGTGTCTACGATCATGTCTGCTGGGACGCATGAGGTGAAGCTGAAAGCGGAGACTAGCCAGTTAGCTGGGGTTAAGACTATTACACCGGGCAGCATTGAAGTTTTTGTGGATGAGATTGTTAGCAAGCAGATTACGGTTTCTTATACGACGACAGAGGAGCTGCCCGAGGGATATTGGCACGGAGTGCCGGAGATTTCGCCCAATGTGATCACCATTCGGGGGGCGAAAACCGACGTGGAGAGAATCGCTTCCGCTCAATGTGTGATTTCGTTGGGTGGATTGACAGAGTCGATTTGGCAGGCGGTCAATATCAGCTTACTGGATGGCAGAGGGGCGCCGGTATCCAACCTGCGCTTGTTGGATTCTTTACCGTCGGTAATTGTGAAGATGGATGTTATGGCCTATAAGGACGTGGAGATAGATACGCGAAATGGAATAGTGGGCCGGGATGCACTGGCGGCGGGCTATGAAGTGAGTCGGATACTGGTGCAGCCGGAGATGGTGCGCCTGATCGGGGATGAGGAGATTTTGCAGGGGATTGACCAGGCAACAATTGAACCGGTGGATGTTAGCGGGCAGGATGCTTCTATGCAGGTGGAAGCGAAGCTTGTTTTGCCGGAGGGTGTTCGTTCGGCTGACGGAAACAGCGTTTTGGTGCGGGTGGATATTCGGCAGAAGCAGGAGCAGCGGACCATTGAGAATAGGCAGGTGGAAATCAGGGGGACGCCGGCTGCCGGCCAGGTGTTGACTACGGATGTATGGGTGGCCGCTACCATCCAAGGCGCCGAGGAAGACGTGCGCCGTTTTCTTGATGATAACCTTGTGTTGTATGTGAATGTGGACGCTTTGGCAGCAGGGACCCATTCGCTGGCGGTGCAGTATAGGCTTGAGGGGAGTATTGTGCCGGACGAGATTGTGGCGAATCCTGAGAAAGTTACGGTTAGAATAGGATGAGAGAGTTTTTTAGGAATGGGCGTATGCGAAAAGTGTTGGCCTGGGGCGTTTTGGCGTTGCTGCTTTGCGGCTGCGGGCCGGTGCAAACCCGAGAGGCGATGGACGGCGGCGTATGGGATGGGATGACCTTTCGCCACGCATATATAGGCTGTGAGATAACGGTGCCCAAGGATTGGTATAGTAAGCAACAAGACGCGGACAACCTGGAGTTTTTGCAGCCTTTGGAAGAGTTTTTGGAGAGGGATAACGTCTATTACCTTTTTAAGGCGACCCAATATGAGCAGGATGGGATAGGCGGCTATCCGATGATTCAGATGGTGGCTCGGGGGATGGATACGCTGGAGCAGCATGTGACGACGGCGCAGGAATATTTGGAACAGGCGCCGGGGATTTTGCAAGGAAGCAACGCTGAGGTTTTGAGCGATGATTTGATTGGCGGTGATATTGGCGGCAGGGACTTTCATATGTTGCCATTGCAGATTACACGGCCTGACGGGACGGTGGTTTACCACAGCCTGTTTGCGCGGGTGGAGGAGGAGTATTTGTTGTTGGTTGGACTTTCGTACTTGGACCAGCAACAATATGAAGAGGCGTTGACGGTGTTGCAGACTTTAACGTTTCAGTGAGGATGGGTGGACATGAGCCGGATTGTGGTTTTGACTGGAAATTACGGCAGCGGGAAAACCGAGATTGCCTTGAATATGGCGTTGGCGCAGGTTCCGGCGGCGGTAACGTTAGTGGACTTGGATATTGTCAACCCATACTTTCGCTCTGGCGGGAAACGGGAATTGCTGGAAGGCCGGGGTGTGGAGCTTATTGCACCGGATTTTGAGGCGATGAATATGGAGGCGGTTTCGCTGCCGCCCCAGGTGCAGTCGGTTTTCGATCGGCCGGATCGGACGGCTATTTTTGATGTGGGAGGGGACCCGGTGGGCGCTCGAGCATTGGGCCGCTATTTTCCGCTGTTTCAGCGGGAGGGCTATGAGATGCTCTATGTGGTGAATACGAAACGGCCTAGAGCCTCGGCTGCTGATAATATTATAGAGATGCTGCGGGACGTAGAAGCTAGCAGCCGGTTGAAGGTGAGCGCCTTGATTCATAATACCAACTTAGCGTCGCAGACGGTGGCGGCGGATATTTTTGCTGGGCAGGAAATTATGCAGGAGGTTTGCGAGCGGACCGGGCTGGTTGTGCGTTATACCTGCGTGGATCGGGGGATTTTGCCGACTGTGCAAGCTGGGAGGCTGATGGGTGAGTTGATGCCGCTGGATTTAAAAATGCGGCCGGTTTGGATGCAAGATGAGAGATAGGGGCGAGAGCGCGGCTGTTTCATTCGGCAGTTGAAGCTGTGCTGTTTTCTTGGATGGATGAAGGAGTATGTAACTTGGATTCGGCGGCGGTATTTGCCGAAGTAAGGCGGCGGGGAGATGCCGCTTTTTTATGTAGGCTTGCAGCGGCGGTAAAAAGATTTGACTTGAAGGATGGGACTGAAATATAATTAATATAATGTGCAATTGCGCAGTTTGTAAGTGACTGAGGGGAAAGCGAGGTTTTCTAGGATGCCCAAGGTGACCATTGACCAGGAGGGCTGCAAGGGTTGTAGCTTGTGTATACGGGTTTGCCCGAAAAAGATTATGCAGTTGAGCGCGGAGCTGAACCGGAAGGGATACCATCCGGCGGAAGTATCGGACATGGATGAATGTACAGGCTGTACGGCTTGTGCGGTGATGTGCCCGGATTGCGTGATTATGGTAGAGAAATAAGCGGAGGAGACTTTTTCTATGTCCAAAGTGTTGATTAAGGGAAATGAAGCGATTGCGGAAGCCGCCATACAGGCAGGCTGCCGGTTTTTTTTCGGATATCCCATTACTCCACAAAATGAGATACCGGAGTATATGGCATATAGAATGCCTCAAGTGGGCGGTTGTTTTTTGCAGGCTGAGAGTGAGTTGGCCGCTATTAATATGGTGTATGGCGCTTCAGGTGCTGGGGCGCGGGTGATGACTTCTTCTTCGAGCCCAGGGATTAGCCTGAAGCAGGAAGGCATCTCGTTTATGGCGACGGTGCAACTGCCTTGTGTTGTGGTGAATATGGTGCGCGGTGGCCCGGGGCTGGGGTCGATTCAGCCTTCCCAGGGAGATTATTTTCAGGCTACAAAGGGGGGCGGCCACGGAGATTACCATGTGTTTGTATTGGCGCCGGCATCGGTGCAGGAGGCGGCGGACATGGTGATGGAGGGCTTTGATATTGCTGACCAATACCGTATTCCCGTGATGATATTGGGGGATGGGATGATTGGGCAGATGATGGAGCCTGTGGAGTTTAAAGTGCCTCCTAAGCGGGATTTGCCGGAGAAAACCTGGGCGTCTACCGGCTGGCGGGACCAAGCTGCGCGGCCGCGGTCGATTATCAATTCTCTTTATATTACCGGCAATGATTTAGAGCAGATAAACCTCGCCTTGCAGGAGAAATACGCGGAGATTACTGCCAACGAGGTTCGTTGGGAGGAATATGAATGTGAGGGCGCGGAGATTATTGTGGCGGCATATGGGACGGTGGCGCGCATCATGAGGAACGTGATTGCCCTGGCGAAGAAAGAGGGAATTCGTGTGGGCTTGATTCGCCCCAAGACCCTTTGGCCTTTCCCAGCACAAATCTATGCGCAAGCTGCCCAATGGGACAGCGTGAGGTCGTTTCTTTGCGTGGAGATGAGCGCGGGCCAGATGGTGGAGGACGTTCGTCTGGCTGTTGGCGGTATAAAGCCTGTGCACTTTTACGGCAGGCTGGGGGGAGCGATTCCGGAACCGTCGGAAATATTGAGCGAGATTAAGAAAATAAGGGAGGGCGAATAAATGGCTGTTGTGTTTCGCAAGACCTCCATGCTGACAGATACGCCTACCCATTATTGCCCGGGCTGTACCCATGGCATCATCCATAGGCTGGTGGCCGAAGTTTTGGAGGAGATGGGAGCAGGCGGCAGGGCGGTGGGCGTGGCGCCGGTGGGTTGCGCGGTTTTGGCTTATAACTATTTCAACTGTGACATGCATGAGGCGGCCCATGGCCGGGCGCCCGCAGTGGCTACCGGCATCAAGCGGGTGCATCCTGATTGTATGGTGTTTACCTATCAGGGGGACGGGGATTTAGCCTCGATTGGCATGGGGGAAATTGTGCATGCCGCTATACGGGGGGAGAAGATCACGACGATTTTTGTGAATAACGCCATATACGGCATGACCGGCGGACAGATGGCGCCTACCACCATGATAGGCCAGAAGACCACCACATCGCCCTATGGGCGCTCTGCGGCTCACTGCGGCTATCCGGTGCGTATGAGCGAGATGCTGGCCACCATCCAGGGAGCGGCCTATATTGAGCGTACGTCTGTGCATGATGTGGCGCACGTTTTGAAGACTAAGAAAGCCATCCGCAAGGCTTTTTCAGCGCAGCAGGAGGGGCAAGGCTTTTCCATGGTGGAGGTTCTTTCCAGCTGTCCTACCAATTGGGGCATGACACCGTCGGAGTCGCTGGATTGGATTAAGGATACGATGGTTCCTTATTATCCTCTGGGCGTTTTTAAGGAGGCTGAGTGATATGACGCACCAACTGATTATTGCCGGCTTTGGCGGGCAGGGCGTTTTGTCGATGGGCATGCTGCTGGCTTATGCCGGGATGCTGGAGGGGCGCAATGTTACGTGGCTGCCGGCTTACGGGCCGGAGATGCGGGGCGGTACGGCTAATTGCAATGTGATTATATCCGACCGGGAGATCGGCTCGCCCTTGGTGTTGTCGGCTTCCTCCGTAATTGCGATGAACAGGCCCTCGCTGGAGAAATTTGAGGGTGCGGTGGAGGGCGGGGGCCTTTTGTTTGTGAACAGCTCGCTGATACCTTGTGGCGTTGGGCGAAAAGATGTGCAGCCTGTTTATGTGCCGGCCAACGACATTGCAGCATCATTGGGGAATGTAAAAACGGCTAATGTGGTGATGTTGGGGGCATTCTTGGGAAAAACCGGGCTGGTTGAGCTGGAAAGTGTTGTTGCGTCTTTGCCGAAGGTTTGGGGGAAGGGCAAGGAGCAAACCATTGCCATGAACCGGGAGGCGCTGGCCTTGGGAGCGCGGGAAGTAGAGC
>JBMNTQ010000004.1:0-36525 GCA_050945815.1 Christensenellales bacterium | reverse complement strand
CACCGTCTCCACAGGATGAAACTTTCGGTTGGCCTTCTTATACGGCTCCTGCACCCGCACAATCCGGTCCACCCCCTGACGCAGAGAAAATTTCTCCCGCTCCACCAGCTCCGTATCGCCCAAAACCCCCAGCACAGTCACCTGAGTCCCCTGGTTTTTCTGAACCTGCAGCCCCTGAGCCACTAGCTCCTCCACGATCCGATCCACCTGCTGCTGTGTCGCTTGCGGCTTCATCACAATAATCATTTCGATTCCTCCTAAACTAAAAAGCCCTCCTGCATTTGCAAAGAGGGCTTTTTCACTCAACACATAGTTTGATAAAAAAGTTTTCTAACTAGGCAAAGCCCCCGCGCAATCCAATTCAGTCAACGCAAAATAGCCGCTAAAGCGGCCGGTAAAGCAATAATATTTGCGTCCCATATTGGTTACCACAGGGCTTCTCCTTCCGCAGCGTCCAGCCAAAGAAAAAACTGTAACGCCGCTTCGATTCCATCAAAAATCTCCCGTCCAGGAAATCTGCTTAAATTATACTGCGTCCACGCGGTTTATGCAAGCACTAGTTTTCAAACCTTACCTGCGCCGCCGGTTCACCATGGCAAACAGGCGCAAAATCTGCAACAACGATACGAGGGTTGCCGCCACATAGGTCAACGCCGCAGCATTCAAAACCTTGCGCGCGCCCACCTGCTCCGAAGCGTCCAAATAGCCGCCGCTATCCAACTGCGCCAGCGCCCGCCGGCTGGCATTGAATTCCACCGGCAGTGTCACCAGCTGAAACAGCAAAATCGCGCCATAAGCAATCACACCAATCTGCGCCAGAGTATAATTGTTCATCAAAAGTCCGATAAAAATCAGCGGAATCGCCAGCTTCGAGCCAAAGTTGGTCACAGGCACCAATGCCGTCCGCAGCTTATAAAACCCATAGCCTTCCTTTTTCTGCAAAACATGGCCAATCTCATGAGCCGCCACCGCATTAGCCGCGATAGAATCCTTCCGATACACCGGGTCGGAAAGCTTCACCAGGCCGCGCCTCGGGTCAAAATGATCCGTCAACGTGCCGCTGCCCTGCTCCACACGAACATCGCTCACGCTGTTTCGCCGCAAAATATCCTGCGCCACAAATGCACCGGTATACCCTTTGTTCGTCGTGATTTTAGAAAACCGATTAAACGTAGAATTAATGCGATGCTGAGCATACCCGCTGATCACAACGCATACGAGCAAAACCCATATATACGGATCGTAGAAATAGAAAAACGACAACTATGAAACCTCCTCATAAGCAATAACCCCGAAAAACGCTCCCTATTCTCTATTATACAGCAACTATACACAAAATAATATGCCAAAGCCTTCCGATTGCTCAATCATAACGCAAAGTCATAGAACGCTCGTCCTGCAAAAGCTTTTTTCCCAGCAGCGGAGCGATCAACCCCAAAGCGCCGCAGATATAAAAAGCCGCATCCAGCCCCATGCCCTGCACAAGAGCACCGGCGATCATAGGCCCCAGGAAAATGCCGACGCTGTACACCGATTGAAAAAACCCCATAGCCGCCGCCTGCTTCCGGTAGGGAAACGGCTTGATAACCAGCCCCAGCATCAGCGACATACTCGTACCCCGAGCCACACCGCTGAAAAACACCAACACCCAAAGCACAGCCTGGCTTTGAGCCAAAGGCTGCAAAATGGTCGTAACGGCCTGCAGCGCCATCAAGGCCACCAAGCTGTTTCGCGCACCAAACGGCCGAATAAACAGCCTGCCTGCAAAGAAAGAAGACAGAACGCCCCCCGCCATAAAAACCAGCAGAACATACCCCACAGCCGACTCATCTGCCCCCAACCGCAACACCAATTGCGGCGTAAACCCCAAGGCCGTAGCATACGACATGAGCTGGCACAAAACGCCAATACACGATACCGCCATCACCCATTTCGTCTTGCCCACGGCAAACAGCTCGGAAAACCGCAGAGGCGTCTTATCCAGGTTTTTCTCCTTCAATCCAAAGCTCATCACCATCGGCACAACTCCCACAACGCCCGCCAGCAAGAAGGTAGCACGAATATCCCACATACCGGATACAACAACGCCGCCGACAGACGCCAGCAAGCTGCCCCCGAAATTGCAGGCGTTGATGATGCTCAGCGCCCTAACGGATTCGTCCGGCGTATAATAGCTGCCAAACAACACCGTAATCGTCACCCAAGTAGAAACCGCCACACCATTCAGCGCCCGACACACGATCAGCCAGAAAATATTCGGCGACAGCCACAGCCCGAAAGCCGACAGGCAATTGACGATACAACCGATCTGTATAAACAGCCGTCGGTTGTTCATCTTGTCCGACAGGATCCCAATGGGTACGCGCAGCAAAATCTGCGCCCAGCCATACGATCCCAACATCACCCCGACCAAAGCGACGCTGCTGGTCATACGGGCAGCATAAGTAGACAGATAAGCAGCAAATGCATAGTCCGCAAACCAAAACAACAGGGTCAGAACACAAAAATACACGATCCTTCCCCTAGACACCATACGCACAAAGCTCCCCCCTTTTCTGCCCACACGGCGCCAACACAAAAAAGCCTGTTCCCTGATTATACTTCCAATTCCATCCGCAGGTAAATATGCAATCTTGCCCGGATCAAAGCAATTCGTCCGCCCCAAAAACACAAACCTCCCCACATCCTGTACTTTTTCCCTCCAGCCGCGAATATATATTGATGAGTATTCTGCAAAAAAAGGAGGAATGGCCAATGGATCACAGCCCCCTTCCGCTGCTCATGGTCAGATGCGAAGCCTCCCAGGGCGTTCTGCTGCTCAACGGAACCATGTGGGGCGAGCTATGCGACCATTCCCCCGTACTAAGCATCCCCTTATCCATCGAAGGACGCTTCTGCCTAACCTTCCTGCCCTACGAACCGGGCTTTCTGCCCACAACCTCCGTGCTAAGCCTATCCGGCGGCCAGCTCAAAACGCCCCACCGCTCTGCCCTCGAATACCTCTCCTGGCCCGGCGGCATCATTGAGCTGTCCCTCCATCCCCACCGCGCCCTGCTCCCCAAAGAATTGGTCATGCCCCAATCCGTAGCCCAGCGCTATCTAGGCGACCAAACCGCCACCCTCTACTACGACGGCGACATGCACCTAGCGATCGAGCGCATGGGCGACGACACGCTGCTGCTCCACCATACCCTAAGCGCTATTCCCCAATCCCCAGTCATCGAATTTCGCCACGTCGGCGAAAACCCGGCCGTGCTGCTATCCGATCCGGCCAGCGGCTACATGCTGTGCGCCCGGGAACAGCGAGGGGAATACACGCTGCTGTTCGAAGCCCACGGCAGCTTCCAAATCACCGGCAACAGCATAGAAGCCACCACCGACCTTGGCGATGTTGTCGGCCACCAAATCCGCTCCAGCTATTTCTCCGGCAGCTCCACAACGGAAACCGGCTTCTTCACCCGCTCCCCAGCCTGGCCGCAAACCGGCCAAGACACAGCAAAAGCGCTGATTCAGGCCCTCTCTCTGCACAACACCAAAGAAGCGGCCCTCTATCTCTCCCCCCAGCTGGCCGAGGAATTTACCATAGAAGAAATACAAAGCTTTTTCCAAGGTTTCCTCACCTGCCGCCAGCCGCTGTTCACAACCGCTCCCGGCGAAATCTGCGTAGGTGTCATCAACGAACAAGCCGATCAGGGCCGCCTTTTCTGTTTCGACATGCTCCCCATCTCCAACGAATACGGGCCATACAAAATCGATAATATCCGGGAATTATAACAAAGAATCCTGTATGGTGTTTTATTATCCTTTGCTTTGTTGTCTTTCCTATGATTTTTCTTGATTTTTTCCCTCCAAGTGGTACAATGTTATTACAACAAACAGGAGGTGAATACCCCATGGCCTATATCATCAAATCCGACGATTGCATTAATTGCGGCGCCTGCGAACCGTCCTGCCCTGTCAGTGCGATTTCCCAGGGAGACACTTCTTATGTAATCGATGAAGGCGCTTGCATCGACTGCGGTGCCTGTGCCGGCGAATGTCCCACCAGCGCGATCGAACCTGCCTAAAGCAGCGCGCATGAGACGTACATTCCATATCCTATATGGCCAATAAAACTGCGGCATAACCTATGCCGTAGTTTTGTTTTTAAAAGGCTCTTTTGCGCATAATTTGGCAGCAAAGCCGCCATACTAGAAGCAAAAACAGGAAGAGGGATAGTATGGACTTAAACGGCAGCAACACCCTGCAAAATCTTGCCCGAGCCTTCGCCGGAGAAAGCCAGGCCGCCACCCGTTATCATTTTTACCAAAAAGCAGCACAACAAGACGGCCACCAAACCATCGCCACCATCATACAGGAAATCATCCGCAACGAGTTGGCCCACGGCAAAGTCTTTTTCGACCACATCATAAAAGGCGGCCTGCGTGCCGAACAATTAAAGAATATCATAATCGGCGCAGGCTATCCGTTCCAAATGGGCGCCTCCGCAGACAACCTGCTATTCTCCATGCAGGCCGAGCAGGAAGAACATGCCAACATCTACCCAAATTTTGCACAAACAGCCAAACAAGAGGGCTTCGCAGCAGTCGCCGCTTCTTTTGAAATGATCGCCCAAATAGAAGGCCTCCACCAAAACATCTTCCAGCAAATGCACGAACAACTCACACAAAATACCCTCTATCAAAAAGAGCAAGCTGTATCTTTCAAGTGTGCCGAGTGCGGCCATGTCCGGCAAAGCAAAGATGCCTGGAGCATCTGTCCGGTCTGCCACTACCCCCAAGGCTTTGTCGAGCTGGATATCCAATTAAAATAAGACAATCCATGCCCGCTTGGCCCAATGCCCTTCTAAAAGCCTATAAAAAACTTGCAAGGGAGCCCCTCACAAAAAGAAGGCCTCCCTTTAAAGCGCTCTTGCCCAAGCAAAACCAACAGCCTGCAAGGCTTGTATTCCCTGCCCGCCCACTATAAAATGCTAGTATCTCCCGCCAAACGGCAGGGGTGTTTTAAACAATGACCGATCGATTGGAGAAAACCCATGACTGAAAAAGAAAAAATGATAGCCAACCTGCTATACGACGCCAATTATGACGAAACCCTCATCCAGGACCGAATCCGCTGCAAGGATCTCTGCCACGCCTACAACCAGCTTCTCCCCTCCCAAACGCAAGAGCAAGCCCGGCTGATGCGCAGCCTGCTTGCAAAAACAAAAACAACGTTTACCATCATTGCGCCATTTTGGTGCGACTACGGCTACAACATCGAGCTTGGAGAAAATTTCTTCGCCAACCACAACTGCGTCATTCTAGACGCCGCAAACGTTTCCTTCGGCAACAACGTATTTATCGGGCCGGATTGCGGCTTCTATACCGCCGGCCACCCCATCGACTCGGCTCGCAGAAACGAAGGGCTGGAGTACGCCCACCCCATCATCCTCGGCGATGATGTCTGGCTGGGCGGCGGCGTTAAAGTCATGCCCGGCGTCACCATCGGAAGCAACGTGGTGATTGGCAGCGGCAGCATTGTCACCAAAGATATTCCCAGCCATGTCGTAGCAGCAGGAAACCCCTGCCGGGTTCTGCGCCCAATCACTGCCGCCGACCGCCATACAGATTTCAATCGCCCCATCCTAAAATAATTAAATCTCCGGGCAAATAAGTCCTGCCAACGCCTTGTCCCATAGCGCCCGCCAAAGCCAGCTGCCTGCCTTATACCGTTTTTTCAGGCTGCCCCGCCAAAAGGGGCGGCCTTATTCTTTGCCTCCATTGATACCAGAGCCCGCCCGCAAACAGAGGCCCGTCTGCTCGTTTAGGTTGATTGAGTCTGCATCCCTATCCTCGTAAAAGCCGACGGCTACCTCCACTCCTCCGTTCTTTTTCCCTCCCCGCCTGCCGCGCCATGCCCCCGGCAATAAAAGCGGCCTTCCCCCTCTGCTCCTCTTTCATGTTCACAATCCAGCCAGCAATCACGAGCGAATTTCCCCCCTTCCCCCTCCTCTCCAATGCGCTCTTCTTTGCCAACCTACACAGCAGCCCACGCAAAGGCTTTGAGCCTAGCCGCGCTCCTTCATCCTCCCTTCCTTCTGGCCGCATCATTCTCGAAATAGCTTCCCTAAATCCGCCTTACTCCTTCCATAAAATTCCTGCCTTTTTAAGCTGGGCTGCACATACCGTTTTATGTGTACGAATCTCCTCTCGCCCCTGCTCACACCGTGCTCTTTGCCTTCAAAATACAAACGATCGCCCACTTTTAGCCTAGCAATTTAGCATGGGCCTGGCAGCTTAGCATAAAAAGTATTTTTCTTCCCAAAGCTAACGCCTTTTCCCAGCTTGTACGTTGCTCCACGCCCAAACACATAAAAAGGCGCGGCTCCCTGCCGCGCCTTCTCTACAGTTGTTTCCCAAATACAAACCCGCCCCTTTCCCGGGTCCTCTTTTGCCGCCCTTTTCTAAAAACAATCCATTTCCATCAAGATCCGCCAAAAGTCCCGCTAGCGTACCGCTGCCTTCAAAGCAGCCACATCCTGCCTCATAAGCTCAAACCAATCCTCATGTAGGTCACGCATAGGCGAAAGATAATAGAGGTTTTCCAGAATCAGCCAGCCCTTATACTCCTTTTTCTTCAACACATCTATCGTCGCATAAAAGTCCGTGTCCCCGCTGCCCAAAATAGCGCTGGCTATCGAGCCCTTCTTCCCGTCCTTCACATGCAATTGCGGCAGCATAATATCATAGGTAGCGTCCAGTATCTCCGCCTGGTTCCACCCCTTCTGGAAGTAGAAATTATTACTGTCATAAAACATCCCAAAGTTGGGGCGGTCCACCAGCTCAAAAATAGTATGCTGCTCTTTTGCACTCAACTGGTTTTCATAGCCTACGCTAATCCCTTTTTCCCCCGCTTCATCGCAAAAATACTGAAACATGCTCGCCGCATACTCCAAATCCTCTTGGCTTTTTACTTCACTCTCGTTAAACCCCGGAACAAACACCATAGGAATCCCCATGTTGGCTGCCGCTTTCACCGCATTTTTCAAGGCATCGCGCACAATTCCATAATACTTTGTGCCCGGCCGCGCATGAAACGGAATAAAGTCGAATCCGCTGCAACCGACATTTGGATAGTCGATGCCATATTTCTGCTGCTCCTCCAAATAAAGCTGCTGCAAATACGGCTGTGTCAGAGGAAAGCCCTGCTCATATGTACCATATTCCACAGACATCCCATCCAAGCCCGCCTCCGCCACAATACGCGGCGCAAACACGCCCACACCAGGGGTACAGAAATTACAAATACCGAGTTTTACATCCATACGAAACCCTCCCTGTCCTGTAATAATGGCCCAATGTTGCTGGATTAAAAAAGAAAAGCGTTAAGAAAAGCAAATCGCCCGCGCCGCTTCTTGGGCAGGCAGTCTTATAACTTCAGTTTATAAAAAGTTGTCCTCTTTTGCAAGCCAATTCCGCAAAAACCCTCCCGATAAAGCCCGATCCTCCCATATATTTATCCCGCCCCGCCTGTACTTTTTCAGCCCAACACACTATAATAATAAAAAACAGCAAGGACAAATTTCATGAACAAATCCGAAAACAAACCGCAAGAAAAAACACCCACCATCATGAGCTCATGCGGCTACCCCCTGAAAAACTATCCTCTAGAGGCCAAGCAAGACGGGCAGGATTGTGCCGCGCAAAAAGCGCCGAGCAAGGCCCGAAAGGCCTTCCGGCTCCCAAAACGGGCCCATAGCAAACCCTTTCGCCCCGGCCCAATTTTAATCATCAGCGGCATCATCGCACTGTTCGCCGTGCTGATCTTTTTGATATACCCGCTCCTCTCCCCCGACCGCGTCACGCTGGAGGTCTACCGCCAGATCTCCCCCGGTCTCACAACGCTACAGGAAGTTCAAGCCCTGTGCAACACCCAACAAGCTTCTCCGGCAGACTATAGCATCTCCACCATCCCTGCCGATGGTGTTTGGTTTGCCGCCCGCCAATTGACTGCAAAAGGTGCCCCGACCCGGCTCATCGGCGTTAAATCCCAAGGTAATTTGGTGCAGGAGGTCGTATACATCGATGAAGCTGTGCGACAAAGCGGAACCGCCACCCACACAGTAGACGAATCCATGATTGTAAAAGGGGCAAACTATGATCAAGTCCTCGCCCTCGTTCAAATGCCGGTAGTAGTCGCCTCTGCCTATGACGGAGAATGGGCCTATTGCTATGGGTGGAATGCCGAAGCGGCCACCTTCGCATGTCTAGCTGTATTCGATGAAAACGACCAGCTAACCCATTTTGAGAACAACGAGGATCTGCTCCAACAAGGCGCTGAAGGCTCGCCCAGCCCCGCTCCATCCTAACACCAAAATAGCCCAGCCATAAAAGGAGATATCACCTATGAAATGTATCAACTGTAATCAGGAAACCACTCCCAATTCCGATTTTTGCCACCATTGTGGCAGCTACAACGGAATCAGGCAACCTGCCGCCGAAGAACCCCACCGAGAAACTCCGGCAAATCAGGCCAACAACCCAGCAGTCAATAACCAGCAACCTACAGCTCCTGCCAGCGCACCGCCACCCTACCGCCCCGGCCAAGTGACTGTACGCAAACAGGGCCGGCGTAGCCCGTCTCCCCCGCACAAAACGGAACTGGGCGTCGGCGGCTACTTAGGCAGTCTGCTGCTGCTCTTTCTACCGCTGCTGGGTATCCTGCTGGCTATCCTCTGGTCGATCCTCCCTCTCGTACATCCCAGCCGGCGCAATCTTTCCCGCGCTTTCCTGCTCTTCCTGCTGCTGCTGTTTGTCTTAGGTGCCCTGGGCCTTTTTTTGCTGTCACTGTTCGCACCCCAAACGTACATCCAGCTAACCCAACCGCTTATCCAGTTCTTCTCCACCCTCTTTTAGTAAGGCTGTTGCTTGGGAAATTTCCCTAGGCATCCTTGACAAACATAACACTTTTCAAGTATAGCAGAACACTTTTTATAAATACCCGTTTATAAATCCCTATAATGATGCCATTTTACCCTTGAAAATATAAAAAAATAAGGTAAAATATAGGTATAGTATTATTACGTTTCGATGCATTTTATTTGCGTTTCACTCTGTATTTTTATGTTCAGCCGCATCGGCCCGTTGCTTCCGACTTTTTCATCCTTTGATGCAAAGTCCCCGGATGACAGTCAACGTCTTTCTTTTTACCCTCGATCTAGCACGAATGTTTTGCTGTCTACCGCATCCAAGCTGATTATTTCATTTCTCACTTGCGATGAGTTTATCTTTTGTCAAAAAGTTTATCCCGTCTAATTAGGATATTTCATGGGCCATTGAGCCCCCCTCATTGTCCTCACTTGATTTGTCCTGTATAGGCTGGATAAATAAAAAAGCCCTGTTGCTCTTAACTCCCCTCTTCGACAAGCAACAGGGCTTATTTTTATTCAACCGATTCCATCTTGTTCCGCCTAGGCTGCTATGCTTTCGCTGTGTTCAGGCGATTTTTCTTTTTACGCAACCACATATAGAGTTTGGGCAACCTGCGCAGCCCCGTACGCCGTGCTGCACGATAACACTTATCATAAAAGCCACGCAGCGCCGCGATCATTCCCCGGGGATACCAAGACGCAGTGATCAGCTTGTCCAGCCGCTGCTCCCTCTTATTGGCCTTTTCTTCCGGCAACGCATATATCTTACGATATTTTTTAACCAAATGGGCAAAGCTTCTATAAATATACATCACGTCCCGCTCCGGAAACTGGGGCTGCTCCAGCAGCACGCGGCTCTTTTTATCGTAGTTTCCGTCAAAGAATCCACCTTCCCGGGCAATCGCCTCCAGCTTTGTCATGGGATAAGGGTAGAATATGTTGGGAATCTTACGATCCGCCTCCAGGCGCGCATTCAGCTTTACGGTTTTCAACGCCTTTTCCAACGTCTCATAGGGCAGGCCGACAATATTATAGGTCAACGTCAAAACGCCATATTTTCTAAACCATTTACAAGCGTCTATCATATTTTGGTTGGTCATATTGCGTTCCAAATACTTCGAACGTATCTCCTCGTCACCGGATTCCACGCCCACATCAATCAAATAGCAGCCGGCTTCCTTCAACAGCCGCACATGCTCCTCCGTCAAAATATCAAAACGAAGGTTACAAGTAAATGGCAGGCCGATTTCTTCCTTATAGCGCACGATAAATTGCTCAAACCACTTGGGAAACATATTTAAAATAGCATCGCGGAAATTAATAAATTCAATATACGGATATTTTTTCAACAAGTGCTTGATCAGCTCGATCGCCTTGTCCGGGCTACGAAAGCGTGCATAACGACCACGATTTGGGTAAATATTCCGAAACTGGGAGTTTCCGCAATACGTGCAACGGAAAACACAACCCCGCGACACCATCACCAAGGCAGTTTTCATGCGGCTGGCAGAAAGATTATCAAAATCAAACAGCTCGTGATCGGGGAAAGGCAACGTATCTAGGTCTTCGATTAGAGGAGCCACCACGTTTTTAATGATTTCCCCATCAGGTTTTTTATACCAAATACTCTCAACACCGTAGTCAATCTCTCCGCGCTGGGCGATTCCATCGCATAGCTTAAGCAGCGGCGCTTCCCCCTCGCCTACAATCACAGCATCCATACCTTCCGCTGCCAGTACTTCGTCCGGCATCAAAATAACATGATAGCTGCCCCCTATAGTCAAAGTGTCTACCGCCCTTTTCGCCCATTTGAGCATGGGCTTGACAAACGGAAACGCAGTAGTTCGAATGGAAAAACCCAGAACATCCGGCTTCAATTCTCTCAGTCGTGCTGCAAATTCTTCCTCCGTCGGCATGTACGTATAGTGCATCAAAGAAACTCGGTGTCCGCCCTGCTTCAATACCGCAGAAATGGAGGCCAAGCCCTCGGAATAGTTGCCCAATTCCTGTTTTGTAGTTTCATCCTCCGTAAAATCCGGATAGACTAATACCAGATGCGCACTTCTCTTTTCCACATCATTTGAACTCGCATATGATTGTTCCGCCATCCCCGTTCCTCCTTGAAAAATCCATTGGCGAATTGCTCTTGATGGAAAGCACGCCGCCTGTCTCTGTATATCTTTTTATTATACACCATTTGTCTGGTGTTTCCCCATTTATTTTTCAACTCCAACAAAAACAGACGAATTGCCCGCTAAAAACGGACACCTCGTCTGTTCCTATTCTTTCTGTCCGCCTTTCTGCCTTCCTAAAAAAAGGAAAATAGAAATATTGGGCCCTATCTTTGATACTATTTTCCCCCGATTCGAAAGCAAACCAACCAGGTCCAATCAAGCTTTGAGCCTCCTGCCTTTAGGCAAGCAAGGGTTTCAATGTCACCACTGGTCATGCACGCTTTGCCGGATATATCGGTCATAGATTTCGCTCACACCCTGCATCTGCTGCGGCGTAAGTGCAGGAAGCCGAGACGCCGAAGCGTTGGAGACCACCTGAGCAGCCTTGCTCGCGCCGGGTATCACCGTGCTCACCGCCTCATACATCAATACCCACCGCAGCGCATATGGAATCAGATCCTCCACGCCAAATAGACGCTTAAGTTCCGCAACAGCCTGCAATCCCAGGTCATAATCCACACCGGAAAACGTCTCTCCTTTATCAAACGCTGCGCCGTCCCGATTGAAGGATCGGTGATCTTTCTCGCCAAAAACCGTATCTTTTCCATAACGCCCCGTCAGCAAACCGCTCGCCAATGGCACCCTGGCAATCAACCCAATGTCCTTTTGCTGTGCCTGCTCGAAAAGTTGCTCTGCAGGCTTTAGACGAAACATATTAAAGATTACTTCCATGGCGGCAATTTCGTACTCCATGGCAGCAAGCCCCTCGCTAACCTTCTCGATACTGACGCCATAATGGGCAATTTTCCCAGATTTCCGAATCCTATCCATCCCTGCAAACAGCTCGTCCTTCCGGTAAACGGAAGTCGGCGGGCAATGTAGCAACACCATGTCCAAACGCTCGACTCCCAAGCGTTGCAAACTCCTATCGATGAACTCTTCCATCGCCCGAGCGGTATACATGGCATCTGTGTGGGGGTTCAACCCTCTGCCGCATTTAGTCACAACATAAAATTCGTTCTTTTTATCCCGGATAAACTCCCCAATCGCCTTTTCACTGTTCCCATCGTTATAGATATCCGCCGTATCAATCAGGTTGATGCCCTGCTCATAGGCCGTCTGCAAAACCTGCATCGCTTCCTGATGGTCAAACGGTTGACCCCACTTCGTACCCAGTTGCCAAGTTCCAAGGCCAATCTCCGATACCTGGACGCCGCTTTTGCCCAACCTTCTTTTCTGCATGTTTAATCTCCTTGTTGGCTTTTTTCCCTACTAATATAGGGGAGCATTCAAAAAAACGTCGGTAGAGTCCACCATCTTTCCCCTTGCCCTTGGGAAATTACGCTAAGGAAAAAAACTAAGATTACGCCCTGCCCGCCTCTGAGCAGCTTATCCACAAAAGCCGGCTTATAGGCGGACGGTCCATCAGCCTTTCCCTGATAAAGCAAGTATGGCAGCAGGCAGGATAAATACCCATAAAGGCCGAGGCAGCTCGCCACGACGATAAGACAAAACGGTTTCTCAGTAAAAGAAGAAACCATTTTGATGTGTATCGTTTCATTCGGTTTTGTCCCGGCGAAGCCAATCCTTCGGCTCAGAACGCCTAAATGTCACCGATTAGTTGAAATAGTTGCCGCGTTTATATTCCTGAACAGCGCCTCTTGCATACACCTCGTAGTTTTCCAAGGCCTTGCCTGTTCCAATGGCGACGCTGGAAACAGCATCTTCCGCTACATAACAGGAGATTTTCGTGTGTTCGGATACAAGCCTGTCCAACCCAAACAGCAACGAACCGCCCCCGGTCATGCAGATGCCGTTTTCCGCCACATCCGCAGCCAACTCCGGCGGCGTACGTTCCAGAACAGAATGCACCACTTCAATCAGAGCCTGCATCTGCTCCTCCAGAGCTTCCACCATTTCGCTGGATGAAACCCGTATGGTCTTGGGCAAGCCGGA
Organism: Christensenellales bacterium; assembly: GCA_050945815.1. GTDB lineage: Bacteria > Bacillota > Clostridia > Christensenellales > JBMNTQ01 > JBMNTQ01. Next base: position 23,484 of record JBMNTQ010000004.1, on the reverse strand, counting down.
AATCAGGTTGCGACCGGTCACGTCCATGGTTACTTCTTCCTTACGCGGGTATGCAGAGCCAATATTGATCTTCATGTCCTCCGCCGTACGTTCTCCAATCAATAGATTATGCTTTTTACGCATATAGCGGATAATCGCTTCATCAAACCGATCTCCCGCCACTTTAATCGAATCGCTGATGACAGCGCCTCCCAAGGAAATCACAGCTACATCGGTCGTGCCGCCGCCGATATCCAGCACCATATTACCATAGGGCGCACTGATATCGATGCCCGCGCCAATCGCTGCTGCAATGGGCTCCTCGATCAGGGAAGCATGCCGCGCGCCGGCTTCCTCGCAAGCCTCGATAAACGCCCGCTTTTCCACTTCCGTCACGCCGCTGGGTACGCACACAACCACCCTAGGCTTAAAGAAAATACGACGTCCCACTACTTTGCGCAGGAAATAACGAAGCATACGCTCCGTCACGTCGAAATTGGAAATCACACCGTCGCGCAAAGGACGGATTGCAACAATATTTCCCGGGGTACGCCCCAACATCCTGCGGGCCTCATCGCCGATGGCACATATACTCCCATCCAGCTTATTGATAGCAACAACAGACGGCTCGCGCAGTACAATGCCCTTCCCACGCACATAAACTAAAGTAGTGGCCGTCCCCAAGTCTATCCCTACATCATTAAAATCAAAAAATCCCATGCTTTTTCCCTCCCTATCGTAACAGGCTAAAGCCTACTCTTAATCAAAACAGAATCGTTTATATTATATAATTTGGGAACACACAAAGCAAGGGTTATTCCGATATTCACTGTAGGGGGCTACATTAATTTTGACATGTCAAAGTAAATCGGCTTGTAATGTTGCTTGTCTTAGAACCTGCTTTTTCTTCGGCCTTTTTTAAAACCATTCTTATATTTTAGGTATGTGGCTTGGCCTCCGCGCAAATGCCGCTCGGCTTTGTTGATGCTTAAAACCTGCTTCACTTCCCGAGCCAGCGACTTATTCAACTGGGGCAGACGTTCTACCATATCTTTGTGCACTGTAGACTTGCTTATCTTAAACATTTTGGCCGCATCGCGTACCGTGGCTCCTGTGTCCACAATATACTCTCCAGTCATAATGACCCGCTGTTCAATATAATCCCGCACAATAAACGACCCCTTTCAAACACGTTTACCTATGCATATGAAATAAAAGCGTCCCTTATGCATGGGGTTGTACAGGATTTCCCGGTTTTGCAGCCCATCCTGTCTGCCACAGAAAAATCTCAAAAAATAAAGATGGCCATCCGCCGCACAAGTTAGCAAAGCTCCCCTGTCTGCGAGTGCCTGCCTATCCTAAATTCAAGATATCACTCATCTTAAATCAGTCCACCTCTCCGACTGCCTCGAGAAACAATTTGGAAACAAAATCTTCCTATACATATGCTATAATTTAGTAGCGCAATCCAAGCAAGGGTTGCTGTCTCCCCTCACATGCTGTAGAAAAGAGGTGCGCCCAGTGGGCCAAAAGATCCTAATCATCGAAGACGACCAACCCATAGCCGATCTTCTGGCCTATGTGCTGCAAAAAGAGGGCTACGAGGTACTGACCTCCTACCGGGGCCTAGACGGGCTCGCCCTTTTATCCCAGGAGCCGGATCTGCTCCTGCTGGATTGGAGCCTGCCAGATATCAGCGGCCTGGAAATTTGCCGGATGGTTACCCAACAGCAGAAAATTCCCATCATCATGCTAACTGCCAAAAATTTACTTCAAGATAAGCTGCTGGGCCTGGAAATAGGGGCGGACGACTACATCACAAAGCCCTTCGATATCCGCGAAGTAACGATGCGTATCAAGGCTGTTCTACGCAGGATACAGGCCGCCTCCATCCTTCCGCAGATGCCGGACACCCCTCTAGCCTCCATCCCTGAGATACACATCGGCGAGGTCAGCATCAACCCGGCTACGCATACAGTATGCAGGAACAGCCGGGCAGTCAGCTTAACGCCTCTGGAATACGACCTGCTGCTCTATCTCTACGAGAACCGAAATCAAGCACTAAGCCGTGACCAGATCATGGATGCAGTCTGGGGCTACGATTATTTAGGCAGTTCCCGCACTGTAGACATCCATATCGTACGTCTGCGCAAAAAGCTAAATCTCTCCCAGCAGATCCAAACAGTCTATAAAATGGGCTACCGGATGATGCTACCGGAAGAGTAGCAAACGAGGATTTTTATGTCTATCCGCAAGAAAATACTGCTCAGCCTAATACTGGTCTTCTCCTGTCTGCTGGGCGGTATCAATTATTTTATAGCGGACAACATCCGCAGCAACAACCAGAGTTACATCAAGGAAGATCTGACCGCCATAGAAAACACTGGAAACTTCTATGTCGACCAGCTTCTAATTGTCAACAACTATTCCAGAGATCAATCAGGTTTCTCTAAAATCGCGGAACAATTGGCAGGTGCCATGGGCAATGCCGTCAACAAAAACTTCGCGGCCTACTCGCCTTCCGGCGAGCTGCTCTTTGCAGGCAACCAGGCTGCCTTCCGGTATTTGCCGGAGGATGATCTGACGTTGGCTATCCAAGGCAACAGTGCCTATTTTTCCGACTCCTCACAAAGCGGCTCTGCCGTCTATTTTTCCTTCCCGGTTTTCTCCGGCACGCAGGTCATCGGTATCCTGCGCTGTATCAACGATTATACCCTGCTATACGAGCAAGGCGAACAAAACCGGGATTTCATCAACATCATCACGCTAATCGGCTTCGGAGTATGCCTGGTTCTGTCCTTCGTCCTGTCACACAGTATCACCTCCCCCATCCGAAAGCTAACCACCAATTTGTTCAACGCTACCCGCCGTCTGCAGGACGGCTACATGGAGCCAAAACAAATGGAAAATAGCATCAATGTTCAGCGCCGCGACGAAATCGGCATCCTATCTCGCAACATTATCCGTATCATCCACCAGATCAACCGGCAGTTACAGACCATCAACAACGACCGTGTTGAAATCTTACGCATCTCGGAATACCGCCGGGATTTTTACAACAGTATAACCCATGAGCTGAAAACCCCGCTGACCTCTATCATCGGTTACGCTGAAATATTGCGAGAAAACGGACTGAGCGACAGCGAATTTTTCCAGCAAGGTATCCGCCATATCAGCCAGGAATCAGAAAGAATGCACGAGCTGGTGGTGGCGCTTCTGGAAAGCTCCAACATGCACGCCGCTGCCGAATTGCCCATGGAGCCTGTGGATTTTTCCGCCCTGATACAGGACATATGCGATTCCATGCGTTTCAAAGCAGACAAGTATAATTGCCGAATTCAATGTCATCTGTATCCGGCCATGGTCTGGGGCAATTCCCATGAACTGCGCCAACTGGTCATCAATCTATTGGACAACGCCATCAAATACAGTACCGGCAGCCGGGAGATTAGCCTGCATACCAAAAGTGGAGACAGCAACCACACGGTCTTCTGCATCCAAAACCCAGCGGAGGCCTTTCCCGCCACAGCCACGCAAGCTTTATTTGCGCCCTACGTCCAGTTAAACAACGCCCATCGCGAAAAGGGCAGCCGTGGGCTGGGGCTGGGCATCTGCCAACAGATCGTCGAGCGACACCAGGGCACCTTGCAGCTGGAGCATCCCGAACCAAGGCTTGTGCGCGTGTTAGTCTCCCTGCCCTCCCGTTCCCCCATGGATAAGGAGATGGAAAAACTATGAAGAAGTCTTTAGCTCTTCTCGTCTGCCTTTTGGTTGCATTTTTCTTCTGGGCCTGCTCGCTGCGCCCGGAAAACATAACCGTAATCTTAGACAATCATCAAAACACAGGTGACGCAGGCCAGTCCGGCTTCCAGCCCAAAGAGGCCTATTATCATTCCATCAGCAATAAGTTGGTGGCAGGCTGGCAGGGGGATCAGCTCCTCGTATACGATGTCTACGGCGCCTACCTCGTGAATCCTTCTACCGGAGAAAGCACCGTCTGCTTTGAAACCGACGGCGATCCTTTGATGTATCTCACCGTATCCGAAGACGGCAAACACCTGTGCTATCTGCTTGGCCTAGGCGACCCGCTCCTTCAGGTCTACCTTGCGGATACGGGCTTCAAAAACTCCCAAAGTCTCGGCTACATCGAATCCATGGCAAACTCAGACGCCTACTACGACATATATTTCCTGGAAGAACTGGCTCCCTCCTTAAGCGATTCCAGCGGGTTCTGGTCCACCGACAGCAAAATTCTCCAACTTCCCGACCTGCTGCGAAACCCCCACACCGGCACACCCTATCTCCTGGATACCGACGCAGAAGCCATTTTAGATCAGAATGCGTTCGATAGCCTAGAGCGGCACATCAGCTCTGTCGACCTTCTCGACATCCAAGATGCCACCGACGAATTCCTGTTCTTCCCTTATTCCGAAGAAACGCTGTATGTGTCTAAAGGGCAATCCGCCGAACCCCTCCCCTCAACCTTCCAATACGGCAACATGCTAAAAGCATCCTTCCTAGGTGAAAACGGCGTTGTGTACCTCTCCGGCAACACCATGGGCATACTGCGCCGGGATCTGCCGGGACAAGCCAAAATATATACTGTTGTAGGTGATTATGCCCTCTCCGCCGACCGCTCTTTCATTTGCTTCACCAAGCTCAGTGACCAAAGAAGTTACGATCTCTATCTGGCACAATGCAAAGAGGGGATCGTCTTGAGCGAAAGCCTGATCTTTAAGGACTTCCTGCCGGATCAAAATGGTATCTTCTTCTCGCCGGACGGCCAGAATATCTGTATTCAGGGCAAAAAAGGAACGGTTGCCGCTTCCTACAGCGCTTCTACTGGGGCCTTCGAAGGCTCCTCCGAGAAAGATGTGCTCATCTTACATTTCTGACCGACGCCAGAGCTGGCGAGAAGCCTTCAGGATATCGGTCAAAGAGTAACATCCCTTAAGCAGCCTACCGATCTTTTTCTTTTTTAACTTCAAGAAAAAGGATTCAGATGCGGGCTACATCCTCAAAAAGGCTTTTAGCACACCATCAAACGGGAGTTCCCGCCCGCTTGATGGTTTCTTTTTTCCCGGAAACAATATTGTTACAAATTAGAAAAAATACCGCAACCTCCCGCGCTTATAATGACGGCAGGCGAAACGGACACAAGGCCTTGCTCCCGTCGCCAAATCATCCAGGAAAGAGGGATCCCAATGTCCAGCTCCTGCCTGTCCGGCAAGCGCAACGGGAAGAAGCGGCGGCAAAAGGCAAAATACCGTGTCAATTTCCCAAAGCTGCTGCTCAAAGCCGCGGCATTTTTACTGATCGCCGGCGCCGCCGCCTGGGGCGTTTCCTATCTCCCCGGCATGGGCAGCGCCCATTCCCGCCCTGTCACGGGCGCCACCCCAAAAAGCACCCAAAATGCGGCCGCCGCCCTCCCTTCCCCGCCGGCTAGGGCGCTTTCCGCCTCCTCCGCCCCCCAGGACCTAGGCGCTTCCTCCCGGCAATTCTATTTGACGCTGGTCAACTGGGACCACCCCACCACCGACGCCCGCCCCGATCATCTCGTTTCCCTGGAACAGATATTCGGCGACGAAGTGCTGCTGGCTAACGCGGAAGGCTGCATCAACGCCCAGGCAGGCCAATCCGCCAAGGAGATGTTTGAATACGCGGCGCGCGAAGGCATTGTCAAATATAAAATCCACAGCGCTTACCGCTCCGTGCACTATCAAGATACGCTGTGGCGGGGAAAAATCGCCCAGGACCCGATTATGGGCAAACCCCTTATCAAAGCCCGGTTTCCGTTATGCCGGGCAACTACAGCGAGCACGCCACCGGCCTGGCCGTGGATATCCTCTCCGCCTCCTATGCTCCCCTGGACGAAGGCTTCGCGCAAACCGAGGAAGGCGCCTGGCTGGCGAACAACGCCCACCGCTTCGGCTTTATCCTGCGCTACCCCAAAAGCAAAGAATCCGTCACCGGCGTAGTCTACGAGCCCTGGCATTTCCGCTACGTCGGCGTCGAAGCAGCCTCGGAGATTTTTCAACGGGATATCTGCCTGGAGGAATATCTTTTAAACCGTTGACGCCCCGCCAATAAAAAAAGAATAGGAGAACCCCCAACCCATGCCGGTTTTTATCATAGAAACAGAAAAAATGCGCCACAACATCTGTGCCGTACGCCAATACGCAAAAGGACGGGAAATTATCGCCGTGCTGAAAAACGACGCCTATGGTCTGGGCTTGCCCATGATGGCCCGGCTTCTGCATGAGGCCGCCATACAATTCTTCGCCGTCTCTCAGGCAACGGATGCTCTGTTGCTTCGTTCGCTATACCCTAAAGCCAAAATTTTAATGCTAAATCCCGTCCAAAACGAGAAAACTCTGCTCAGCCTGTTGTACAATGACATCATTTTATCCGTATCCTCTCTGGAAAACGCCGGCTTTATCCAAAACCTGTGCGGCCTGTGCCGCTTAGAGGCCCAAGTTCACCTCGAAGTCGATACTGGTATGGGCCGTTTCGGGCTTATAGACACGGATATCCAAGCAATTTCAAGGATCTATACCGACTTTCCCCTCCTGCACCCGACTGGAATATTCACCCATCTGTATAGCTGCTGCAATAAGCGAGGGAGCACACAACGCCAGCTATCCTCCTTCCAGTCCGTTCTAAGCGCGCTGCGCCAGCGAGGTATCCATCCGGGCACGTCCCATGCGGCCAACTCCGCCGCTCTGTTCCTCCAGGCAACCCCGCCGCTAGACGCCGTACGTGTCGGTTCGGCTTTTACTGGCCGTATTTGTGGCAAAGCCCACCCGGCGCTGCAAAAAGTCGGCTATATCCGCAGCGAGATCTGCGAAATCAAAACTTTCCCCAAAGGCCGTACGATAGGATATGGGGGCGTCTATAAAACCCGCCGATCCACCCGAGCCGCCATCGTGCCCATCGGTTATGGCTGTGGATTGCATATGACCAAGGCCCAGGATGCCTACCGCCCCATAGACGCGTTACGCCATGCCGTTGCTGCCCTACGCTGCCTGTTGCCTAGCCGCCGTCTCAACGTTACCATCGGTAATCGCCTATTGCCTGTTATCGGGAGAATCGGTATGGGGCACATTATCGTGGATTTAAAGCACCACCCCTATACGCTGGGCGAACCCGTCTCCATCGATTCCAATCTGTTGCTGAGCGGGCGTCTGATGCAGCGAGACTATATTTAAACACGACGCCAAGCAAAAGCACCGCCCAAAAGAGCGGCGCTTCTCTTGCCAATTTGCATGGTTTATTTTACTTCGATATGCTTATCCAATCCATAGTTTATGCAACCTTTAAAGCAATAATGCGGGTTTTCCGTCCACAGCTTATCCGCAGTCTTTTGCCATTCCTCAGCAACGCCCTCACATTTCTTAGTCAAATCGTCTACATTCTCGTTGTCCAACGGCTGAGTGGAAACCGCGCCGCTTTCGTGGACAATCTCACGCAGCGCCTCGGGGTTATCCAGCAGCGGGCACGGCCGCAACAGATTGTCGCTGAACGGCTGCCCTTCCTGATATTTCCGAAACAACGGGCTTCCCAAAGCTTCCATCAACGTGCAATCGTGGATGTTGTGCGTCGCATAATGTATAAATGCACAAGGCTCGCAGTCGCCCCGGGCGTTGATGTGGAAATATGTCCTGCCCCCGGCAATACAGCCGCCCACAAATTCGCCGTCGTTCCAAAAGTCCATCAGCCAGATGGGCTTTTTTTCTCGCAGCTCCCGCACCCGATGATACATGTGTTCCCGCTGTTCAGCGCTCACCAGCAAATCCACCGCAGCGTCCTTGCCCAAGGGCATATAAGTAAAGAACCAGCCGAAAAAACAACCCTTGTCAATCAGAAAATCCATATACTCCTCGGAAGCGACAGTCTGATAGTTGCCGCTATGGTAACAGGCAGAAAATCCAAACGGTATGCCGGAATCCTTCAGCAAATCCATCGCCTGCATAATCTTGCGATAGGTCCCTTTGCCCCGGCGCATATCGGTTTCCTCCTCAAAACCTTCAATGCTGATCGCCGGCGCAAAATTCCCCACCCGCTGTACTTCTTTTACAAACTCTTCATCGATCAGTGTAGCGTTTGTAAAAGCCAGAAATGCGCAGTCGTCATGCTTCTCGCACAGCCGTATGATGTCCCCCTTCCTCACCAGAGGCTCGCCTCCTGAAAATAGGTAGACATAAATACCCAGCTCTTTTCCTTGGGTGATGATATCATCCATTTTTTCAAAGGAAAGATTGTCCTGCTTTCCATACTCCGCAGCCCAACAACCAATACACTGGAGGTTGCAGGCAGAAGTCGGGTCCATTAAAATCGCCCAAGGAATATTTACGCCACCTTCCTTGGAAGCCTTTCGGATCCTCGGCGTTCCCTCAATGCCGGAATTGATAAAGAAGTTTTGCAGTAACTTTTTACGCACATTCGGATTAAATTCCGTCAGCGCACGGCGAATCAACTGACCATAAGCATTCTGTTCTTTCCAATAGCTTTCGAACTTATCCACAGTTTTATTGTACTGCGACCCTCTCGTAAAACGCTTTGCCCAGGAAAGTAGTTTTGGAAAATTTTCTACTGGATCCTTTTCCATATACGACAACGCCCGATTGACGGTAAATTTTTGCACAGAATTTCCGATAGACATAAACTCACTCCTCTTCGTTAAAATTTCACCCTATCTTCTGCTTCAACCATCTGCAACATCTGTATCAATATTTACTATACATATGTTAATTACTTTACACTTGTATTTTATTTAACTTTGGATAATTTGTCAATATAATCTTGAAATATATTGATAATCTTGTCTAATTAGAAAGAAATTAATTTTATTACATATGTTAATTAGTTAACATTTGTATTATAATAGATTTAGGATTAATGAGGAGGAACCCAGTCATGAAAAAAAATGACGTTCGTATAGAAAGAACCAAGGAATGGCTCTATTCAGCTCTAGTCGAGCTTCTAAAAAGCCACCGCTATGAAGACATCAACGTATCCGACCTGACACGAAAAGCCGGCGTCGCCCGGCAGACTTTCTATAACAATTATGCTTGCATCGACGACATCATCGTCGAACAGGTTCAAAAAGTATTTTTGGAATACTATAATCGCTGTATCCAGGAAACCACCGTAGAAGATGCCATACGGGATTTCTGGGATGTCTGCAATCGAAACGTGGAGTTGTTCAATGTTGTGGAAAAAACCGGCAAACAGTTTGACGTCATCAAAGAATTCACCCGTATCCTAGAAAAAATAACCCGCAGCAGGAACTCGGAACCATCTCCTTTTCCAAATTTAACGGCCCTTCCACAGGAGCAAATTGGCATCGTCTCCCATCTTCTGGGCGGCGGCATCGCCTCTTATTTTCAAATGTACTACAAGGAACAAAAAAGAATGCCTTCCTTAGGTGAGTTGAAGCCCTTGATTCGCATTGTCAAGCTATTCCAGCAGGAGGAGCCCTCTTTCGCGTAAACGCCCAACAATAAAGAACGGCCCGAGCCAAACAACAGCCCGGGCCGTTCTTTATTGTTAAACGTGTTCCTTGCTCAAGTCAAATGTCAAGCGCCATAACCCAAGCTTTCACCAATTGGCTGACCTATCACCAAATCCGCTTTGCTGTCCATCGGTGTAGCATCTTTGTTAATCAGCACTAAACGATCCCCCTGATAATAGTGCAGCAGCGAAGCGGCCGGATAGACCGACAGCGAAGTACCGCCCACAATCAGCATATCTGCCTGGGAAATCGCAGAGACCGCAGCGTCTAATACTTCCTGGTCCAGCCCTTCCTCGTACAATACAACGTCCGGCCTCACAGTGCCGCCGCATTCACAACGGGGAATCCCGCTGCTTCGAATAATATGCTGCACATCGTAAAGCTTATTGCAATCCATACAATAGTTGCGCAACACACTGCCATGCAGCTCCAGCACATTGCGGCTGCCCCCTGCCTGGTGCAAGCCGTCTATGTTTTGGGTTATCACAGCATCTAGCTTTCCCGCCTGCTCCAGTTGCGCCAATCTTCGATGTGCCGCATTGGGCCGGGCCTGTAGGTACAGGATCTTATCCCGGTAGAAGTCATAAAATTCCTGCATATGCCGCATGAAAAAAGTGTGACTCAGCATCTGTTCCGGCGGATATTTATACTTTTGATGATACAAGCCGTCCACACTGCGAAAATCTGGAATCCCACTTTCCGTGGAAACTCCGGCACCACCGAAAAACACGATTCTGTCGCTCTTATCAATCATTTCCTCCAGCTGTGGTATTCTGCTCATATCTTCCCATCCTTTCTGCATCACTAAACTTTAATATAAGCAAACTTCTGCACATCAAACAGCCCGTCCGGCGTAATCCTGCCTTCGGGAATCACCGACAGCGTTACAAAGGAGAGGATGGCGAAGGGGTCGATTTCCCTGCTTATCCCCATTTTAAAAGCCGCTTCATTAACCGCCTCCACCTGAGCGCTTATCACGTCCGCCTCCTGCTCCGCGCTCATCAGTCCCGCCACAGGCAAAGGCAGTGCCGCTCGGGTTTTGCCGCCGGCAACCGCCAGCCACCCGCCGCCCAAAGCCTGCGCCTCATAGATCGCTGCCAAAATATCGGCGTCATTGTCCCCCACCACCACCAGGTTATGGGAATCGTGCCCCACCGTAGACGCAATCGCCCCGCCCCGAATGCCAAAGCCCTTCACAATGCCTACGCCACACTGTCCGCTGGCCTTGTGCCGCTCCACCACCACGATCTTCGAATACTTGCCGTCGGGTACAAATTGTCCATCCTTTTTTTGCACTTCCTCGCGCACCAGCTTTGTCACCACATGGCGCGGAACGATTTCAATCACATTCGCCATGCCGTCTGCAGAAACAGGCAGCCGCAATGTAGTAGGCTCTACCGTAGCGATGTTTACCGTATGCAGCATAGTCGCTGGCGGCGAAGCCACCGCAAAAGCCGGAGGCTCGTAATCTTCCGAGACCAACTCTCCCCGGTAGAACACCTGGCGCACCGTAAATTCCTTTAAGTCCGACACCACCACCAGGTTCGCGAAATATCCCGGCGCCACAGCGCCCAAGTCCTTCAGGCCATAGCACGCCGCAGCGTTTCTCGTAGCCATGCGCAGCGCATCTATCGGTGCCAGCCCCAACGATACGGCCTTGCGGATGTTGTGTATGATATGCCCTTCGCTCTTACTATCGCTTAAATGCTTGTCGTCGGTGCAGAAACAAAAGCGATCCAATGGCAATTCGCTGCGCAGTAGATAGCGCACCATCCATTCAAGATCTCTGGATGTCGAGCCCTCCCGCACCAGCACATACATACCCCGCTCAACACATTGCTTCACAGTTTCCTCGTCAGCACATTCGTGGTTGGTGGAGATACCGGTGGCAGCATAAGCATTGAGCTGCAAAGCGCTGCCCCCGGTCCAATGCCCATCCATTACCCGCCCACGATACAAAGCCAGCTTGTCCAGCATATCCGGTTCGCACCCCAAAACTCCCGGCGTATTCATCACCTCGCCCAGGCCTAAAATACTAGGATTATCGATCAATTCCGCCAGAGCCGCCGCGTCCAATATCGCGCCGCTGCGCTCGCCCGTCAAAGCAGGCACACAGGAAGGCGCCATAAAGTAAAAATCCATTGGCGCAGTTCTGCTGTTTTCAATCAGAAATTCCACACCCCGGTTCCCGCAGACATTAGCCGTCTCGTGGGGATCGGCTATGGCGCACAGGGTTCCGTGGGGTACAATGCTCTTCGCGAAAACCCCAGGTATGGCCAGCGAGGATTCAATATGCTGGTGGGCATCGATCAAGCCCGGGCAAACGTACGCACCCCCAACATCCATGCTCTGCGTTCCTTCATATTTCCCCAGTCCCGCGATATAGCCGCCACAAACCGCAACATCACATTCCTGAATCTCGCCGGTAAACACATTGGGCACCTTCGCATTTTTTATCACCAAATCCGCCGCTTCTTCCCCTTGGGCAACGCGGATTAATTTCGCCAGTTCCTTCATCGGCTTTCCTCCTCAAAGTCAATATGCCATTCCTATCCATAGTATAACGCGAATTACCCTGCCACGCCATACGCACCCAGCGTTTTCTCTAAGGGAACGCCGAAATAGTCCGCGCCAGCACCGCTAGCAAGCAAAGAGGACGGCAAAAAAATTATTGCCTTTGATTATACTTTGTCATACAATTAAACTATAGGATTATACAATTGAAAAGGAGGCTATTATTTATGGGTTGGATTATTGCAGGCGTTATCGTCTTAATATTAATTATCTGGTTTGTCGCGACCTACAACAAATTTATCAGGTTGAAGAACACCATCGAGGAAGCTTTCTCTACGATGGATGTCTACCTCAAAAAACGTTACGACCTAATCCCCAATTTGGTGGAAACCGTCAAAGGCTATGCCGCCCACGAGAAAGAAACATTGCAAAACGTGGTTGCTGCACGCAGTATGGCACAGGGTGCCACCACGCTGGACGAAAAGCTGGCCGGGGAGAATATGCTAACCAATACCCTGCGCACCCTGTTCGCGGTAGCGGAAAGCTATCCGGATTTGAAAGCTAACGTCAACTTCATGGATCTGCAGCGCCAGCTCTCCTCTCTGGAAGACGAGATCGCCAGCTCTCGTAAGTACTACAATGCGATCGTGCGCCAGTTCAACACGTCCCTCCAAACCTTCCCCAGCTCCATCATTGCGTCCATCTTCAAGTTTGAGAAGCAGCCTATGTTTGAAATCAACGAGCAGGAGAGGGAAAACGTCAAAGTACAATTTTAATCGGGGGCTTTGTATGAAAAAGAGAATTGCGGCGTTATGCGGCCTGTTGTTGCTGACGACAATCTTCTTCAGCATGTTTGTCGGTCTTCAGGAAAACAAGGTTCACGCCTACGACCCATCCTACCGTTACTTCACCGACTATTCCGTTAACATCGACATCCAGGAAAACAACGTATACAACATTCAAGAAACCATCGTATGCGACTATACCCGCCTGGCCGAAAGAGGACACGGCATCGTCCGCTCTATCCCCACTTCTCTAAACTTTCAAATGCCCGACGGCCAAACCAGGCGCTACCGCTCCTATGTGAACAATCTGCAAGTGGATAGCCATCCTTATTCCACAGAATCATCCTCCGGCTATCTGGATATCTACATAGGCGACCCGGATGCCTACGCCAGCGGTATTGTCACCTACCAGATCAGCTACCAATACGACATCGGCGATCTGGGCGTGGAAGGACGGGATTTTGTCTACTTCAACATCATCGGCACCAACTGGAATGCCGATATTGCCCAGGCTTCCTTTACCGTTACCCTGCCTAAAGCGTTCGATTCGGAGAAGGTCTGGGCATTCTACGGTGCATACGGGCACACTTCTTCCCTAAACACTGTCATCACCGACAACACCATTTCCGGAGAAACCCGTGACCTGGCCGCATTTGAAGGCATCACGCTACAGGTAGACCTACCTGCCGATTATTTCGTTGGCGAACGCTCCGGCTTGCCGGCCTCTACCCCCATCATCATCGTATCCGTGCTGCTAGCGGCCGCGGGTGTAGTCTGCTGGTTCCTGTTTGGCCGCGACAAACAGCCCATCCCGGTAGTCAACTTCAGTCCGCCGGACGGCCTCGATCCGGCACAGTTGGGTTATATCGCAGACAATACCGCCGATAATAAGGATTTATCCGCACTGGTCATCTACTGGGCAGATCAGGGGCTGTTGCGCATTGACGAGATCAAAAAAGGCAAATTCAGCCTAACCCGTCTGGCCAGCTTGCCCGACGCAGCGCCCAAGCACCAGCAGGTCATGTGGGAGGGCCTGTTTAAGTCTGGCGATACAGTCGAGCTGGCATCCCTGAAGGAAAATTTCTACACCACCATGCAGGCCGCAATATCGGCGCTCAAGCTGTTTTTTTCCACCTCGGCAACAAGGCTCTACACAAAAAAATCGACTGCACTGCGCGGCTTATTTCTTGTTTTGATGGGGCTACCGCTTTTCCTCGCCGCCTTCTCCCTTTTTCTCCATCGGGAAGGAGAGCTGGTCGTCGCCCTGTTTCTGGGCGGCCTGATGGCGCTGGTGTTTATCTGCGTGGGGGTCCTGTTAACCGCCCGTTCCTCCTTCTCCAAGGTCCACCGGGTGTTACGCTTGGTACTTCCCCTGCTTGTTTTGGTAGCCCTATATGGGCTGCTGTTCGCCCTGTTAGACGGTATAAAGGAGGAATCTCTGCTGTTTGTCACATTCATATGCAGCGTAATACTCCTGATCTTTGGAGCGTCCATGCGCCGGCATACGCCGCAGGGACAACGTTGGATAGGCGATATTATGGGTTTTCGTAATTTTATCGTCTATGCAGAAAAAGATAGAATCCTCCAGATGGTCAACGAAGACCCTCAGTATTTCTACCACATTCTGCCCTATGCCCATGTGTTGGGCGTAACGGATAAATGGGCCAAAAACTTCGACCAAATCGGCATCACACCGCCGCAGCCGGACTGGTATGGCGGCTACTATGGGGGCAACCTCTTCACAACGGCTTTGTTCCTAAGCTCGTTTAACCGCTCTATGAACTCTATGAACACCCACTTTACCAGCCGTCCCCCGTCCTCCAGTGGCGGTTTTTCCAGCGGAGGCGGCGGTTTTGGCGGCGGCGGTTTTTCCGGCGGCGGCTTTGGCGGTGGAGGCGGTGGAGGCTGGTAAGCCTATTCTATCGGCTTATTTATCCTCACACTCACAAAAACGCGGGAATTCCCGCGTTTTTTAATTGAGCTGTTCTTCCTTTTCCCGATTGTTTCATGGGCACCTGTACTGCCGAATAATATTGTAATAACACGGAACGGATGATATACTTCTGTCAAGCAACTATCATGGCTATGGCGTGTTACTGCCTAGTCGATGACAGAATCTTATCACCTGACTGGGAGGTTTTTTCATGTGTGGTATTGTAGGCTATACCGGCCAGGCGCAGAGTGTCGATATTCTAATGGACGGCTTGGAAAAGCTGGCGTACCGCGGCTATGATTCCGCCGGTGTTGCAGTTTGGAATCAGGGCGATATCCAAATCCGCAAGGCCCAGGGTAAGCTGGATCAACTCCAGAAGGAGCTTGCGAACCGGCCCGTTAGCGGTACGCTGGGCATTGGCCATACCCGCTGGGCAACCCACGGCGAGCCGTCGTTCGTTAATTCCCATCCCCATACTGACGAAAAGGACGATTTGGCCATTGTACACAATGGTATCATTGAAAATTACTTTTTACTAAAACAGGATCTTATGCGCAGAGGCTATGAATTCAAGTCTGAAACAGACACGGAAGTCATCGCCCATTTGCTGATGCACTACAACGAGGGTAATCTTCTAGAGGCCATCTGCAAAGCCATGGCTGTGTTGGAAGGCTCCTTTGCCGTAGCCATTATCAGCCGCAACAAGCCGGACGCCATCTACTGCATGTGCAAGGAAAGCCCACTGGTCATCGGCCACGACGGCAGCGCCGGCTATATCGCCTCAGATATTCCCGCTATCCTGCAATATACCCGGGATGTTTATTTCATGGAAAACTATGAGACTGCCATCGTGCGCCCCCAAGGCTTAGAGTTCTTCGATCGGCTGGGCAACCGAATCCACAAGCAGCCCACCCGCATTGAGTGGGACGTCGAGTCTGCCCAGAAGGGTAATTTCCCTCACTTTATGCTGAAGGAAATATTCGAGCAGCCCACTGCCCTAAAAAACACCCTAGACCAATACATCGACACTACAACCCATACCATCAAGCAGGATTGTATGCCCTACAGCAAAACGCAAGTACAAAGCCTTCGGGGGCTTACAATCATGAGTTGCGGCACCGCCTACCACGCGGGAATTGTCGGGAAGCATGTAATCGAAAAGCTGGCACGTATTCCAGTGGACGTAGACATCGCCTCGGAATTTCGCTACCGCGACCCAATTCTCCAGGAAGGGGATGCCTGTATCGTGGTCAGCCAATCCGGCGAAACCGCAGACACCATCGCCGCCATGCGGCTGGCCCAGCAAGAAGGTATCCATGTCAGTGCTATTTGTAATGTGGTGGGCAGCAAAATTGCCCGGGAAGCGGACCGTGTCCTATACACATACGCCGGCCCGGAAATCGCTGTGGCATCCACCAAGGCCTATGTCACCCAGCTGGCTGTTTTCTATGTGCTGGCGTTGGATCTGGCGCAAAAGCGTGGGCTTTTAAACGAGCAGGACTTAGCTCTTGCCATCGACCATCTCTACCAAACGCCGGCCCACCAACAAACCATACTGGACACGAAAGAAGACATACAGTATTTCGCCAGCCGGGCATTCGACCATAAAAACGTGTTTTTCATCGGCCGCGGCCTGGATTATGCACTGGCTATGGAATCGGCCCTCAAACTCAAGGAAATTTCCTATATCCATTCCGAATCTTATGCTGCGGGCGAGCTAAAACACGGCACCATCGCCTTAATCGAGCCGGGTTCTTTAGTCGTGGCTTTGGCAACCCAGCCAAGCCTGTTCGAGAAAATGGCCAACAATATCGAAGAAGTCCGGGTACGCGGCGCCCTTGTGCTGGCTGTGGTCAATGGTGAGAACCCCTCCCTTTGCAGCACCTGCCGCCATATCTGGACGCTGCCCGAAACCGATCCGCTGTTCGCTCCCCTGGTGTCTATCGTGCCGCTACAGCTTTTTGCCTACTACATGGCAGCACAAAAAGGCTGCGATGTGGATAAGCCTAGAAACCTTGCCAAAAGCGTTACTGTGGAATAACCGATTCATACTAAACCAAACTCCCTTGCCCATTCTGTGGTAAGGGAGTTTATTTTAACCGAATATCCGGCCCTTTTAGGAAAACTGGCCTTGATACAGTTGGGCGTAAAAGCCGCCTGCCTCCAACAGTTCTTCATGGGTACCCTGCTCGATCACATTTCCCTTGTCCATCACCAAAATGCGGTCCGATTCCCGGATGGTAGACAACCGATGGGCAATCACGAAAGATGTGCGTCCCTGCATCAGCCGGGCAAACGCCTGCTGAATATGAGCCTCGGTGCGGCTGTCTACATTACTGGTCGCCTCGTCTAAAATCAGCATGGGCGGATCATGGAGCATGGCACGGGCAATGGTTAGCAGCTGCTTCTGCCCCTGAGACAAATTACCCCCGCCCTCGGTGATGCGCGTGTCGTATTTCTCCGGCAAACGACGGATGAAGTTATGGGCGAAGCAGGCCCTACACACTGCCTCAATCTGCTCCCGAGTCGCATCCGGCCGCCCAAAGGCCACATTTTCCGAAATCGTCCCTTCAAACAACCAAGCATCCTGCAAAACCATGCCAAAGCTCTTGCGCAGGCTGTGCCGGGTGAAAGTCCGAATATCCTGCCCATCCACAAAGATCTCGCCGCTGTCCACTTCGTAGAAGCGCATCAACAGGTTCACCAGGGTGGTCTTGCCCGCTCCCGTCGGCCCTACGATGGCAATGCGTGAACCGCTCTCTACAGAGAAACTAAGGTTTTCGATCAGGGGCCGCCCCCCATCATAGGAAAAGGTTACGCCACGAAACTCCACCTGTCCTTGGCAATCTTGCAAGAGCTTCGCATCCGGCATATCGCTCTCCACGCCCTCAGCGTCGATCAGTTCGAACACCCGCTGTGCAGAAACGGCAGCATTCTGCATTTGGGCGCTGACGCTGGTGATATCGTTGATGGGGCGGGCAAACTGGCTGGAATAGGATAGAAAGCTGCTAATTGCCCCTACAGTCAAACCGCCGGCCAGCGCCAAAAGGCCGCTTAGTATACCCACAACAACATAGATAGTCGTGTTGATCAGCCGGGTGGTGGGGTTGGTCAGCGAGGAATAAAATTGCGCCTTCTGTCCGCAGGTGTATAGACGTTCGTTAATTTCTTCAAAAGCTTCCTGGCTACGATCCTCATACGAGAAAGCGCGGACGACCTTCCCGTTTCCAATCATCTCTTCTATATAACCGTTCACTTCACCCAGCGTTTGCGCCTGCTGCCGAAACATCTTGTTGGAGCGCCGCACAATAAAGCTGGCAATCGCTACGGATAGCGGCGCAATCACCACCACCGCCAAGGTCACCAGCGGACTGAGCAACAGCATGAACACAATAACTCCCAAAATCGTCACAACGCCCGGCAACAGCTGGGTGAGCCCCTGCTGGATTCCCTCCGCCACAGCATCTGAATCGTTGACCAGCCGGCTGATCAGGTCGCCGCGGGCATGTCCGTCAAAAAAGCTGAGGGGACGGCCGCTGATACTCTCGAAGGCCTCAGCGCGCATATCCCGCACCAGCCGCGCAGCAATCACCGCAGAACAGACGGAAGTCAGCCACTGTCCCGCCACACTAATCAGGTATGCAACAGCCATAAGCAGCAAGGTTTGTCCGATTGCCACAAAATCCACCTGTCCAACGTCTACCATATAGTCTACCGCACGCCCAATTAAATAGGGCCCAGCCAGCAAAAATACCCCTGCTGCCAGCGCAGATAAGAACGCAGCCATCAAATAGGCTGGATAGCGGCGAATGTAGCCCCAAAGGCGGCCCAAGCTTTTCTGACTTTTGTTGTTCATGCGCCCGCCTCCTCCAGTTGCAGTGCGCACAGCTCGCGGTATAAATCGCAGGAAGCAAACAATTGCTCATGGCTGCCTATATCCACCATAACGCCGTCATCCAGCACCAATATCCGGTCACAGTGCATCACTGCCGCCACCTGCTGGGAAATGCTGATGGTGGTCATTCCCTTATAGTCCTCCCGCAAAGCTTTGCGCAATGCCGATGCTGTTAATGCGTCTAAGGCACTGAAGCTGTCGTCCAGAATCAAAAGGCTGGGTTTGCGCACCAGCGCCCGGGCAATACACAGCCGTTGACGCTGGCCGCCGGAAAAATTCAGCCCATTTGGGGTCACCGGCGCGTCATAGCCCCTGGGCAGATCGTCAATCATCCGGTCGATCTGTGCAGCCCGGGCACTGATTCGCATCTCCTCTTGCGTTGCATCCTGCTTACCATAGCGAAGGTTGTCTGCAATTGTGCCGGAAAACAACACGGCCTCTTGAGGAACTAAGGCAATGTGCTGTAGAAGTTCATGCTTTTTATAGTCGCACACATCAGCACCACAAAAAAGCACCGCACCCGCACTCACCTCATAAAAACGGGGAATCAATTGAACCAACGTAGACTTACCCGAACCAGTGCCGCCAATGATGCCTAACATCTCTCCCCGACCCAGGGAGAAATCAATATCGGTCAGCACCTCCTCGCCCCCAGATTCATAGGCAAACGAGACAGAGCGAAACGCTACCACAGGAGCGGCCTCCGTAGGCTCAGCGCCGCTTCCATCCTCCAAATCCACCGGCATATCTAAAACCTCGCCCACCCGCGTAGACGCAGCCGCAGCTTTGGTGAACGTCACCACCAGATTAGCCACCACGATCATCGCCATCAAAATGCTGGCTATATAGCTGATAAACGCGACCACCGAACCCACCGACATCTCGCCACTATCCACCCGTATTCCTCCGAACCATAAAACGGCGATGATCCCCATGTTCATAATAAACAGTGTCAGCGGGTTCATCAGCGCGGCAATTTTGCCCACCCGCACCACAGTGTCCGCATGCTGTTCGTTGGCCTGCCCAAAACGCCGCTTTTGCTCTTGCTCCTGCCCAAAAGCCCGAATCACCCGCATACCGCTCAAAGCCTCCCGCAGCATCAGGGCGATTCCGTCTAGCTCTTTCTGCACAATCCTATAGAGGGGTACGGATTTGGCCATCACCCAATACAGCACAACAGTAAACACCAGAATTACACCTAGCATAATAAGTGCCAGTTGGAAATCGATGGTCATAGCAATAATCAAAGAGCCAATACATAAAAAAGGCGCCCGAATCACCAGCCTGATTAACATCGCAACAGCAAACTGAAGCTGATTCACATCGTTGGTCACCCGGTTGATCAGGGAAGGGGTTCCAAATTTGTCCAACTGCCGGTAGGATAACGTGCCGATCTTTTTAAACAGGGCATTACGCAGCAGGGTTCCAAACCCTTGAGACGCAACCGAAGCGCTGTATTGACAAACCAGAGCGCTCAGCAACCCGGCTATACACAAGCCCAGCATCAGCAAGCCGTTTCGCCAAATATAATCCGGGTTCTTTCCTATCACGCCGATATCTATCACCCGCGCCATCACAAGCGGCACGATCAACTCCAATATGGCCTCTATCAGTTTAAAAACAGGCCCGACAATCGCCTGCTTTCTATAGGGCTTTAAAAAACGCGCCAAGCGAAACAAACCGGCATTCCTCCCCCCGCTTTTACTAGTCTCTTCTAAGATATTTCGCCTTTGTGTATTATCGCACACGCCAAAACGGTTGGCAACTTTATCTTTCCAATCCCGCTCTTTAAAGCCGTTCCTGCGCTTATGATACAGGCTGTCGGAAATTCTTAGAAAAAAAGGGCGGAGCATGCCGAGACAATCTCCCAGCCTAGCCCCGCTCTGCTTCAACTCGTTCTCCCACATACTCTATTTAGGCTACTTATCCTTCTTATAATTATTTAAAAAATTCTCCATCGCAAAAATGGAATCGCCGCTGATAACATGTTCGATGGAGCAAGCGTCCTGATCGGCGGTCTCCAACGGAATTTGCAGTATGTCCGCAAAAAACTCCAGAATAATCTGGTGCTTCCTCGAAGTTGCCTCAGCGCGCTTGCGCCCTTCCTCTGTTAAATAGATTTCCCCATATTTTTCATTTACAATCAGGCCTTTCTCAGAAAGGGCTGTCATGGCAATGCTGGTGCTGGCCTTGGTAACGTCCAATCTCTTGGCGATATCCGACACCCGCGCACCGCCCCCATCTTCAGACAGTTCGTAAATCGCCTCCAGATAGTTTTCCATGGTAAACGTTAGTTTCTTCATCTGGTTTCCTCCATCCCGCAGCGTAATACCGCTGTTTTTTTGAATCATACCCAACTGACACGATCTAACCAAGGTTTCGTCTTTTATCCAAGCTATTCCTCTTTATCCAACGTGAAGCTAAAACAGGCCCCTGGGGAACCCTCTCTATTCTCCACCCAAATCCGCTGTCCCATTTTCTGGATAATCTCCTGGGCGATAGACAAGCCCAACCCAATACCGCTGTCACTATGTGCTTTATCCGCTTTGTAGAAGCGATCGAATACATAGGGCGCATCTTCCTCCGCAATCCCCGGCCCCGTATCGCAGACCGATACAACAATGCTGCCGCTCCACTCCACAGACAGGCTGATCTTGCCAGCAGCCGGCGTAAACTTCAGCGCATTATCCAGCAAAATCACCAAAACCTGCTGAACTCGGTCGGCGTTGCCTACTGCCTGAGGGCAGTAGTCCACCCCGGGGTCCAATTCGAAGTTGATATCCGAATCCGACGCCATGGCCGTATACTGCTGGGCCACTTGGGTCAACAGCGCGCCGATATCGAAGGGTTGCATACGCATAGATTCGTTGCTGGACTGTAGTCTAGACAGCTCCAGCAGGTCATCAATCAGCCTGGACAGCCGCAAGGTCTCCCTCAGGATGTATTCGTAATAGCGCATCCGATCCGCCTCGGACTTGACCAGCCCATCTTTGAGGGGCTCCACCAAGCCTCTCAGCGCCGTCAGCGGCGTGCGCAACTCGTGGGATACGTTGGCCACATAGTCCCGCCGCGTCTGCTCCAGCCGCTCCTGTTCCGTGATGTCGCTGAACAGGCCCACCGCGCCCACCACGTTGCCTGGTGAAGTTTCCATGGGCGAAATGGAAATCTGAATAATCGCTTGCCCCTGCGTGATGGTAAAGAAGGCTTGCTGGTTTTTCTCAATCACAGCGTCAAATTGGTCCCATATCTCGGAATTGGGTACGATATCCTGCCGAGACGCGATGGGCCCATAGCCCTGGCGGAACATACTTAAAACCGCCGGATTCGCGTGGGTCACATTCCCATAGTTATCCACCGCTACAATACCTTCCTTCAGGCCGTTTAAAACCAGCAACAACCGATGTTTTTCCGTACGCAGCTCCTTGATCGTATGGCTCAGGGCAGTGGAAAGGTAGTTTAGCGAATAACCAAGGTCTCCAATCTCATCGCGGCTCATATCGTTGGCCCGCACGGAAAAGTTGCCCCCAGCCATAGCGTTGGCCACATCTCGCATCTGTTTGATGGGCCTTGTCAGCCTGCTGGACACCATCACGATCACCGGCAACAGCAGCATAATGACAATAGCAGTCGCTACCACCAGCGTGTCCGTCAGGCTGCTCATAGCCGTGCTGGCCTCGCTTAGGGTATTGAACATGATAACCGAACCCACCACATTATCTTGTCGGTCCATCACTGGAACGCCCACAAAGATATAGTCCGGGTTTCGGCTCACACCACCGGGCACCACCACAGTCTCCCCCTGCAACACTCTTGAAACATAGGCCGGCAAAAAGGACGACATGCTATCGTAGATAGCCTTGGGCATCTCGGTGGAGATTGCAGAAATGCTTCCCTCTCCATCGAAGACCATCAGCTTGGCGCTAGACGCGCTGGATGCTCTGGTCGTCACCGACTGCTCATAGCTCTCCTGACTGATGGCGCCTTCATAATAGAGCTGCGTCAACTGCGCCACCACCTGCGCCTGGGGTAACAGATCCCTCACTTTAATATTAGCAAACTGCTGCCGCGACGCATAATAATAGATTCCCAAAGTCAAGGTCGAGGAAAAAAGCATTGCCGCCGCCACAAATACTAATATGCGTCTTAGAAAAACGCTTCTAAACATAGTTACTCCTGCACTTCGAATTTATAGCCCACACCATAGATTGTGCGGATGGCCCAAGGCACGCCCTCCTGGGGCAGCTTGTGACGGATGCGCTTGATCTGCGTATCCACGGCCCGGTTATCGCCGAAATAATCATAGCCCCAAACCCTAGACAAAATCTGTTCACGCTCAAACACCTGCCCGGGGTGGGAAGCCAAAAGGTATAAAACCTCCACTTCCTTAGGGGTGCACGACACGCTGTGTCCATCCACTTTAACCTCGTAATGGTCTAGGTTGATTTCCAGACGATCAAAGCGCAATGCTTTGGAAGCAGGGGCCTTCCCCTGATCCATCACCCGGCGCAGCACCGCCTTCACCCGAGCTACAACCTCCCGCGGGCTAAAGGGCTTGGCGATATAGTCGTCGGCACCGAGCTCCAATCCCAGAATCCGGTCAATCTCCTCGCCCTTTGCAGTCAGCATGATAATGGGAACCTGGCTGGTTTTACGCACCTCGCGGCAAACCTCCATGCCGGTTATTTTTGGCATCATCAAGTCTAATATAATCAAATCCGGTTTTTCAGCCTGCACCATCTTCAACGCCTGTTCCCCATCGTAAGCCGAAGCCTTGCTAAAGCCCTCTGTCTCCAGATACAGCCCCAAAGATTCATGCACTGCACGCTGGTCATCACAAATTAAAATATGCTGCACGGTTTTCATT
>JBMNTQ010000003.1:0-40556 GCA_050945815.1 Christensenellales bacterium | reverse complement strand
ATGGTCTTTCTCCAGCATCCGCTCGCCATAGGGCGGATTGCACAATAAAATACCGTTTTTCCGAGCCGAAGAAACCTGCCGTATGTCCAGCCGTTGAATATGGATGTCCCGCTCCACTCCGGCCTTCCCCGCATGGTAACGGGCCATAGACACCATGCTCTCATCCACGTCCGAAGCCCAAATGAAAAGCTTGGCCTCCCGGTCGATGCTCTCTCGAGCCTGCTGCCTCCCCTGCTCAAACGTCCCCGCCGGCACGATGGGCCATCGCTGCATATCAAAGTCCCGGGAAAGCCCCGGCGCAATACGCCGCGCCATCATAGCCGCCTCAACGGCGATGGTGCCGCTGCCGCAAAATGGGTCCCACAGCATTCGTTGGGGCGCATAGCGGGCCAAGTGCAAAAGGGCGGCAGCTAACGTCTCCCGCAATGGCGCCGGGCCAGACAGCGTCCGATAGCCCCGGCGATGCAGGCCGCTGCCGCTGGCGTCCAAGCACAACAGCGCCTCATCCTTTAGCAGGGCCACCTCTACCATCATCCGCGGCCCGGTCTCATCAAACCATTCACAATGGTATATATTCTTCAAGCGCTCCACGATCGCCTTCTTACAGATAGCCTGACAATCGGAAACACTTTTCAACGTAGATTTTGCAGATTTCCCCTTAACAGGAAAGCTTGCATCTCGGGTCAAGTAATCCTCCCAAGGTAAAGCTTTAACCCCCTCAAACAGCTGTTCAAAGCTCTTGGCCTCAAAGCTGCCTATCACAAGGTAAACCCGATCAGCACAACGCAGCCATAAATTAGCCCTAGCTAGGTTCTGCCAATCACCCTCAAAAAAAACCCGGGCGTCCTCCACCCGGGATACCTCCAGCCCCAATTCTCTCAATTCAGAAGCGACCAGCGCCTCCAGCCCAAACGACGAGGTTGCCAGCATCAACATAGGCACACCCCCCTACAGCTTAGACGTATCATCATACTCATACTCCCCATTCGCCATCTATCCCACCAGGCCGCCCTATTCTTCCTCCCCCGCGTCTCGGTTCAAATATTCCAGCCGCCTATTGAACACCTGCAACGATACCTTGTATTTCTTACACACGGATGCCTTGGTCACTTTCTCGCCAAAGCTCCGCAAAGTATAGTATTCCAGCGCCCCAGCCCATGCGTCGGTATTGCGCAGTTTCAGCCCTTCGTTTTTACGGGAAAAACGTTCCCACGCCCGAATCGCGTGCTGCATCACCTTCGTGCCATAGCCCACCATCATACACAGGGCAGTAGCCACCACCACGCTAAAGTTCCCGTCCTTGCCGGCTTCATGAATCACGGTCACCCGTACTTCCGATATCTTATCGTCCACATAGGCCACATACGGCTCTGCCGCGCCCATGCTGCCCAACAGCGCGAATACCTCTTTCTTGATTTCGTCCGGCTCACTGCGCCGCAGAATAAACTGCCGCAACACCGCCTCTGCCCGCGGCGTACCCGTCGAAGCCAAATAGCCTAAAACTTGCCGCTTAACGTTCATATCCCCCAGGTCCAAACCCCACAGCAGCAGCCTGAAATCCTCTTCCTCCAGTTCCTTCCCACAGCCTGCCTCAAACAGCTTCTCCAAAATCCGCATCCGCCGGGCAACCTCATCATAGCCGACTTGGAAATAATAATTCAAAACCCGTTTCCCATCAGCCTGCTTTTGCTTCTGAGCCAAATTGCTATAATACGGCGCAATGGTATTCTCAGGGTCCAGCTTCGCAATGCGCCGCCAATATTCCATAGCCTCGTCAAATCGGTCGGTATTGAAAAGCGCCACAGCCATATAGTGCAAGGTCTTCTTGTCGTAGGGCCGGTATTCCAAAAGCTCCTCCAGCTTCCCGCAGGCCTGCTCGTGAAAACCCAGCTCACATAACGTCACGGCAATCTTCTGCAAATCATCGGCTTCTTCAGCCTGCAAGCCTAAGATATAGTCAATCGTCTGCTCCAGCGCCTGCATGTCATGATTCTCATTGTAAAATATAGCCAAGTTGCAGCTCGCGTGGATATTATCCGGATCCTCCTGCAAAACCTCCCGAGTGGTCTCAATCGCCAGATCCAGCTTATCATCACAAAAATACGCTAGGGAAAGGTTGTTGCGCGCGAACAAAAGCCGGGGGTTTTTCTCCACTGCGCTTTTCAAGTGCTTCGCTGCCTTCTTATATTCGCCGCAATCCAGTAAAAACTTCCCCCGCTCAGCATCCTCCAGCCCCGGAGAAACATCCAGCAGCCCATTGGGAAAGAAGAATGTCTCCCGCGCCGAGAGCATCAGCATCAAATCCTCCGCCTCTTCGGCAAATTCCCCATTCGGATCTAATGATGCGTATTTTTCAAAACTGTCCTCTGCTTTCTCAAAATCATGCAAGCCCATAAAATTGCAGCCTAAAATAAAATAACTCTGCGGCGATTTCTGCCCCTTAGCAAAAGCGGAGAAGATCACCTGGTTAGATTCCTCATAGCAAGCCATCTCCGTTAAGGTATAGGCCAGCGCCTGCACATATTTCTGGTTTCCCGCATCCTTCTCATAAGCCTTCCTGTATAAAGAAAGGGCGTCATAATAGTTGTTCCGGTCGCTCTGGCGAACCGCCTGCCGAAAGTAAAATCCGGCGTTCTGATCAAAGGGCAAAACCTTCGCATCTTTCTTTTTGAGATTTCTCGTCATATCTTCTCTCCGTTTCCTGGGTGAATCGTTCCCCACCCACAGCCGAGAAACATCATTCCATTAACACTATCCATTATATCACATCGGCTCTCCCGAAGTCGCCCTTTCCAGTAAAGCCTCCAATTGCCCGCCAGAAAACTGGAAAATCTGATTGCAAAAATGGCAATGCACTTCCGCTCCGCCGTCCTGGTCAATCATATCCCGAATCTCTTGCGCGCCCATACTCAATATCACCTGCTCCAACCGCTCCTGAGAACAGTTGCAGGAATACACAGGAAAACGCTGGTCCAAAAGCTTGGGTCTAAGGGGCCTGAAAACCCGCTCCACAATCTCCTCCGGCTGCTCTCCTCGGCTCAGCATCGAGCTGATACCATAAAATTCCCCAATCCTGTCCTGCACCTCCTGCAACAGCGCCTCCCCGCAACCCGGCATAGGCGCCACGATCACTCCGCCTGCGCCAAGAACATCCTCCTTCACCAGAACGCCCAAAGAAACAGCGTTTCTCTGCTGCTCCGACAAAGCAAAATATTGGGCAAAATCCTCGGCAATCTCGCCGGAAACCAAGTCAACCTGCCCGGAATAAGGCTCCTTCAACCCCAGATCCTTCAGCACCATCAGCGTACCGTTGCCGACAACGCCGCCCACATCCAGCTTCCCCTCAGCCTTATTGGGCACGTCAGCCCGAGGGTGATATACATAGCCCCGCAGCCGCAAAGCGCCATCGCCGGATACCACAATCCCGCCAATCGGCCCATCGCCCCGAATCACCGCAGTCATGCTGTCGGCGTCCCGCTTCATGCCGCAGCACATCATAGCCGCTGCCGTCAAGGTTCTGCCCAGTGCCGCCGTACAAACATTGGTCAAGTCATGTATCTTCTTAGCCTCATCCACCAACTGCGTGGTGCGGCTGGCCAACACCGAAACCTCTCCGTCCATTAAAGTCATTCTTACAATCTTATCTTTCTCTGCCATACAATCCGCCTTCTATATTTTTTCACAAATAATATGCAGCCGCAAATCCTGTGCTGCCGGCCGCTCAAAATCAAAGCCGCCGCTCTTCGCCAAAACACGAAACCCACTGCCTTCTAGCAAAGGCTCCAGCTCCTCTTCCCGGTGCGCCCGCTGCACATGCAGCTCCTCCGCCCGGCGAAACAGCCGCCCCTCCCGAACAAACAGCGTTACGTCCATATGCAATCGCCGGCTTTTCTCATCAAAACAGTTGCGCCAAATATAAACCACATCCTCCCGCTCCTCCGAGTAGAGAGTATCCTGCATACGCTCCAGCTTATACGGCGTGCTGATATCAAACACCAACAACCCTCCCGCTGTCAAAAGCTCTGCAGCGCCGGCAAAAAAGCGGGAAACATCCTCCAACGACGTAAGGTAGTTCACGCCGTCGCAAGCACAAACAACAGCGTCCACCGGCCTGTGCAGCCTCAGCTCCCGAATATCCATCCGAGCCAGCGGCACTTTGTAGCCGTGGGCGCGCAGTTTAGCCGCCGCAATCTGCAACATCTCATTGCTCACGTCCACGCCCACCACATCATGCCCCAAAGCAGCCAGAGCCAGCGTCATATTCCCGGTACCGCAAGCTGCGTCTAAAATGCGCAGCTTTCCCATCTTCCCCCAGCGCTCAAACGCTGTCCGATAAAAGTCCGCCCAAGCCGTATAATCATAATCATCGGCCAACTGGTCATACACAAAAGCCAGCTCGCTATAATTCATCCGGAGTCTCCTTTCCGGTCAGGCCCCTAAAGCTCCAAAATACGCCTGTAAACCTCCAGCCCCACGCCCAACGCCGTCTCGTCAAAATCAAACGCCTCGCTGTGCAATGGCGCACCCTCACCGGCGCCCAGGAAAAAGTAAAGCCCCGGCACCGCTTTCTGAAAGAAAGAAAAATCCTCCGCAGTCATCTGCTCCTGCACCCATACAAAGCTGTCCGGCCCCACCAGCTCATACAGCCCATTCACCAATTCCTCCGGGTTGACCACCGCCGGATATTCCACCAAATACCGAATAGACGCCTCCATCCCAAAGCCCACCCTCTCGCCGCGCAAAACTTCCTGAATACGTTGCTGAATACGTTGGGAAACCTCGTCGTTAAACGTGCGCAAAATCCCCTCCAACACAGCCTTTTCCGCGATGATATTGGCGGCGCTTCCGGCGCTCACCTTCCCGATGCTAATCAAAGCCTTCTCAAACGGGTCTACATTTCTGGTCACGATCCCCTGCAAATTATGAATCACCCGCGCCGCCGCCATAACAGCGTCAATCCCCAGATGGGGCATAGCGCCATGGGCGCTTTCGCCCAGCAGAGTAATCACAAACTCACTGGTGTGCGCCATAATAGGGCCGGCCTTACACCCAACTTTACCCACAGGAATCCCCGGCCACAAATGAAAACCATATACCCGATCCACCGGCGGGTCCTGCAAAACGCCCTCACTTACCATATTCTTCGCCCCGCCGCAGCCCTCCTCCGCCGGCTGAAACAGAAAAACCACATGGTAGGCCAGCTTATCCCGATGCTCGGCACACATCTTCGCCAGCCCCAAAAGTGTCGCCATATGCCCGTCATGGCCGCAGGCGTGCATATATCCTTCATGAGCCGAGCAAAAGGGCTTGCCTGCCGGCTCTAAAACTGCCAACCCATCCATATCCGCCCGAAAAGCCAGCGTCTCTTTAGCGCCTTCGCTGCGTATCACAGCCTGTATGCCGGTTTGCGCCACAGGCTTCCATTCAACACCCAGCTCCTCCAAAACAGAAGCGATATAACGCTGGGTTTTATATTCCTTATAAGGCAGCTCTGGAATCCGGTGCAGCTCCCGGCGGCATTCTGATAAAAACGGCTGATACGACAGCGTCATAGGAGATCGCTCCATCCATATCCTTCCTTTCGCTTCGTTTGGACAATCGGCCAAGAAAATAAGGCCCTTGCCGCACAAACCCAATCATACTTCATATAATATCCTAAATCATCTCATAAGAAAAGCCCCAAGCCTTCCCATCAACAAAATCCAAGGATCCAAGGAATAAGTTTGACACAGGCGCGCTGAGGTGATATGATAAATTTCAAATAGACAGTTACAGGTTAGAGGTGCGCTTCACATCAGTACCGCACGGCAAGGCTGCCGAATCAGCCGCACAAACCGTTTGCCGGGAAAGGGTCAAGCGCCGAAGGAAACAACAGGGTTCGGGCTATGTTTCCTGGGGGTACGCCGAAATGACGTGCCACTCACATCAACTTCCTACGTTGGTGTGGCGCTATCTGTTGCAATAAAACTTTTGTTTTATCCTACAGCAGCGCAAATGTGCTGCTTATTTTATACTCTTAAATCTTATCTGGAGGTTTTTTTCGTGAGACAGTACAACATCGCGGTCGTAGGCGCCACCGGCATGGTCGGACGCAAAATTCTGCAAGTTCTCTCCGAGCGGCAACTGCCGGTCGAAAACTATTACCTGTTCGCATCTCGCCGCTCTGCCGGTACAGAAATAGAGCTTATGGGCAAAAAGCTTACCGTAGAAGAGCTGACACCCACCTGCTTCGACAACAAAAACATCGATATCGCCCTGTTTTCAGCAGGCGGCTCCATCAGCAAACAGTTCGCCCCCATTGCCGTTTCCAAAGGCATTGTAGTCGTTGATAATTCCAGCCAATGGCGGATGGATCCTCAAGTGCCCCTGGTGGTTCCGGAGGTCAACCCAAACGACATCGCGCTGCACAACGGCATCATCGCCAACCCCAACTGCTCCACCACGCAGGCGGTGGTAGCGCTCAAACCGCTCTACGATGCCTATGGCATCAAGCGCATCGTTTATTCCACCTATCAGGCCGTATCCGGCGCAGGGGTAGAAGGCTACAACGACCTGCAAAACGGCCTTACAGGCCAGCCGCCTTCAAAGTTCCCCCATCCCATTTTCGCCAACTGCCTGCCGCATATTGACGTATTTCTGGAAAACGGCTACACCAAAGAAGAACAAAAAATGATCGAGGAAACCCGTAAAATTCTGGGCGACCCCTCATTACGCATTACAGCAACCACCGTTCGCGTACCGGTTTTCCATGGTCACAGCGAATCCATCAACGTAGAGCTCAAATCCCCCTTCGATCTGGCAGAGCTCACATCAAAGCTCTCCAGTTTCCCCGGCCTGGTCGTAGAAGACGATGTCTCCAACAACGTCTATCCCATGCCCATCCATGCCCAAGACAAAGACGACGTGTTTGTCGGGCGCATCCGCCGGGACGACAGTGTGGATCATGGTGTCAACCTCTGGGTTGTAGCCGACAATATCCGCAAGGGAGCAGCAACCAACACCGTACAAATCGCACAGGAAATTATCCGCCAACAAAGCAACTAAAACCCTCTAGCGGCAAGAAAGGGAGCGTGGAGCATCATGAAATGCCTGTTTGAAGGCAGCGGCACTGCCTTATCTACGCCTTTCACTGAAAATGGCGTCAACCAAAGCGTGTTTAAACAACTCATTGAATTCCAAGTGAAAAACGGCTGCGACGCCGCCATTGTCTGCGGAACCACCGGCGAGCCCTCCACCATGACAGCCCAGGAAAAGCAAACGGCTATAGAAGTATGCGTAGATACAGTAAACGGTAGGGTTCCGGTGGTGGCAGGCACCGGCGGCAACCATACAACCAAAGTCATCGAAGATTCGCTGATCGCTCAGAAAATCGGGGCAGACGCCCTTTTAGTCGTCACCCCTTACTACAACCGATGCACCCAAAAGGGGCTGATTGCCCACTACAGCGCCCTAGCCGACGCTGTAGCCCTCCCGATCATCGCCTATAATGTTCCGTCGCGCACCGGGGTCAATATGCTGCCGGAAACCATGGCCGCTCTTGCAGAACACCCCAACATCTACGGCACGAAGGAAGCCAGCGGCAACATCAGCCAAATCACCAAGCTCTGCGCCCTGTGCGCGGACAAAATCGCCATCTACTCCGGCAACGACGACCATATCGTCCCCATGCTGTCAGTCGGTGCGGTGGGTGTCATCTCGGTGATGGGCAACATCATTCCCCAGGTCATGCACGATATGGTCGCCTTATACAAGCGCGGCGATATCCAGGGCAGCCGGGCGTTGCAGTTAGGCGCGCTGGAATTATGCGCAGCCCTCTTTTGCGAGGTCAACCCCATCCCTATAAAAATGGCCTTAACCCTCATGGGCTTCAATATGGGGTCGCCGCGCCTTCCGCTGACGCCCCTTGAAAGCGGCCATGTCGACTATCTGAAACAAGCGATGGTCAACTACGGGCTAACTCTCGCGTAATCAATACGCCCAATTAACAAAGGATGGATCTCTTATGAAAATCATTATAAACGGCATCTACGGAAAAATGGGCAAGGAACTAATTACCGTCGCCCAAAAACGCGGCTTTGAAATTGCCGCCGGTATCGACAGCCAAAAAGGCGATGTTGCGATGGGCTTCCCCGTCTATGAAACCATCCGTCAATACGAAGGTTCCAGCGACGTGCTCATCGATTTCTCCCGCCCCAGTGCCATCCGCAGCATTTTGGAATACTGCCGTTCAAAAAAGCTCCCCGCCGTCATCGCCACCACAGGCTTTTCGGAAGAAGAGATCGACTATATCGCCCAATGCGCCCAGGAAATACCCATTTTCAAAAGTGCCAACATGTCCCTAGGCGTCAACCTCCAGCTCGAGCTTGCAAAGATTACAGCGGCCTTCTTCGGCGAACGCTTCGATATCGAAATCGTAGAAAAGCACCACCGCATGAAAACCGATGCCCCCAGCGGCACGGCGCTGCTGCTGGCCGACGGCATAAGCGAAATATTCAGCAACGACAAAGGTTACGTATTCGGACGCCACGGCCGGTCAGAAAAGCGCCAAAGTGAAATTGGCATCCATGCCGTACGCGGCGGCACCGTCGTCGGGGAACACCAAGTGCTTTTCCTAGGAGATAACGAAATCATAGAAATCACCCACAAAGCTGAATCCCGCATGGTTTTCGCCCACGGCGCCTGCAGGGCAGCGGAATTCCTGTTCGGCCGAGATCCGGGCCTCTACGACATGCACAGTATCGTCAGCACAGCCAAATAAACCAAAATAATAAAAGGAGCGGCTTGCCCGCTCCTTTCTCATGCTCAAAAAGGCTATGCTTCTCACGAAAATCCAAACAAGCCGTCCGCCTCCTGCCCCTCTAAGCGCCTATCTTCAGGCTTTGCAAAATCGCATCCATATAGACATAGAAGTCCAGTGTATCGTCAACCGAGCACGAAAACTGAAAATCATACACTCTATTCCCGTCCTGAATCAAAAAACGAGACACATCCCTAGTTTCGTCCTCCGACAAATACAAGAAACCAACCGCGCTGTGGCCGCCAATGCTCAGCTCCTGGGCCGCATCCACGTTGCCTACCCCATCTCCCTGCAGCATCTCCACATATTCCCGCACGATCTCCTCCTGGCTCTTACCTGCAAGGCCTGCCGCTTTCTCCACAGCCAGCTCTCCCTGATCCCGATCCCGCATCACAAAGCTTTGGGAAGAATCCTCCGCCAGCGTCCACTCCTCCGGCACCCCCAGAGTAAAGCCTAAAACACAGTCCCGCGCATTCAGTCGGATATCCGAAACACTCTGATTCGGCTGCAGAGGCTTAATGATCTCATCTCCATCAACGTCCTCAATCTGCGCCGTTGCAGACGGCTTGGAATCAGCCGCGCTCTGGGAAGGCTGAATCAAAGGATCCTCACCACAGCCGGCCAACACCATCACCAGCAAAACAATCATTCCTGCAAAAACTCTGCGCAAAGGCACACCTCCCACCGTCCTATCCAGCCCTCTTCTCGGTTTCATTATATCAGCATGCCCCTAAAATTTCCAGATATTTAAAGCAGGAAAGCCCATCCGAAAAGCCCTTCTCCCAACCCGGCAAAGAACGCCTTTTCCTGCCCCAATCCTATTTCTTCCCAATATCGGTGCGATAGTGCGCGTCTTGAAAGTGGATGCGCCCAATTCCCTCATACCCGCACCGCATCGCTTCCTCCAAGCTGTTTCCTAGGCCCACAACGCCCAAAACCCGGCCGCCCGCCGTCACAACCGCATCACCCTTTTTCCGGGTGCCCGCATGGAAAACCAACACCTTCTCCAACGCTTCTGCATCCTCCATGCCCCGAATCGGATACCCGGTCTGATAATTCTCCGGATATCCCCCCGACGCCATCACCACACAAACGGCAAAATCGTTCTCCCATTCCAAGGTGATCTCGTGCAGCCGCTCCTGCTCCACCGCCTCAAATATCTCCATCAAGTCGTTGCGCAAAAGCGGCAAAACCGCCTGCGTCTCCGGGTCTCCAAAACGGGCGTTATATTCCAAAACCTTTGGCCCGCTCTTTGTCAGCATCACTCCAAAATACAACACGCCCTTAAACCGCCGCCCTTCCCGGGCCATGGCGTAAATCGTCGGCCGCATAATCTTGCGCTCAACAAAGTCCGCAATCTCCGGGGTATACTTGGGGCTAGGAGCAAAAGCGCCCATCCCGCCCGTATTAAGCCCGCCGTCATTGTCCAGCGCCCGCTTATGGTCCTGAGCGCTAATCATAGGCAACATCGTATCTCCATCTGTAAAACAGAGTATCGAAACCTCCGGCCCACTCAAAAACTCTTCAATCACAATACGCTCTCCAGCCTTGCCAAAGCGTTTGTTCTGTGTCATGTCCCAAATGGCATCCCGGGCCTGGCTCTCATTTTCACAAATCATCACGCCCTTACCCAGGGCAAGCCCGTCCGCCTTAACCACCACAGGAAATCCAATCCCGATAGCATACGCCAAAGCCTCATCCGGCTCCTCCTGGGAAAACACGCCGTAATCCGCTGTAGGAATGCCATATTTGCGCATCAATTCCTTGGCAAACACCTTGCTGCTCTCAATTTCCGCAGCCGCTTTGTCCGGCCCAAAAGCAGGAATCCCCCGCTTTTGCATCTCATCCACCATACCCAAAGCCAACGGGTCGTCCGGTGCCACCACACAGAAGTCCACCCCGTTTTCCACGGCAAACTCCACCATCCTGTCCACATCCGATGCCGCTATGTCCACACACTGCGCCAAATCAGCAATGCCGCCATTTCCCGGCGCACAGTATATTTCATCCACCTTCGGGCTGCGCGCCAATTTCCAAACCAGGGCATGCTCCCGGCCGCCGCCGCCTACTACAAGTATCCTCAACCCTCAACACCCCAACCTTATCCTTAATGTTTAAAATGCCTGATATTGGTAAACACCATAGAAAGCCCAAAATTATCACAGGCCTTAATAGAATCCTCATCCCGAATCGAACCGCCGGGCTGTATGATAGAACGAATACCGGCCTTGGCCGAAACCGTCACACAATCATCAAAGGGGAAGAAAGCGTCCGAGGCCATGACCGCGCCCTCCACCTCGTCGCCGCTGTGCTCAATCGCCTGCTCCAGCGCCCAAATACGGTTGGTCTGTCCACAGCCGATGCCCAACGTACGCTTGCCTTTGGCCAATACAATAGCGTTGGATTTCACATGCTTCACAATCTTCCATGCAAACAGCATGTCCTCCAGCTCCGTCTCTAAAGGCTGCCGTTTGGTCACAGTAGACAAGCTGCCCAGCAAAAGCTCCAGGTCTGCGTCCTGCACCAACAGGCCGCCGCCCACCTTCTTCATATCCAGCGTGCCCTTAGGTTGCTTTCTGCCTACCTGGGGCAGCTTCAAGATACGCAGGTTTTTCTTAGATTTCAAAACCGACAGCGCATCATCGGTATAATCCGGCGCCACCACGATTTCCAGAAATATCTTACACATCTCCAGCGCCGTATCCCGATCCACCGTATCATTTACCGCCACAATTCCGCCAAAAATCGATATCGGGTCTGCGTCATGCGCCAAGATATACGCCTCACGCACAGTCTTGGCGCTGGCCACACCGCAGGGGTTCGCATGTTTGATGGCCACACAGCTCACTTCGTCAAATTCCTTTAATAGCTCAATGGCGCCGTTTGCGTCGTTGATGTTGTTATAGGAAAGCTCCTTCCCGTGCAAAACCTCCGCCTCATGCAAACACTCCGGGAAATTCCCAATTTCCTTATAATAAACCGCTCGCTGATGCGGGTTCTCACCATAGCGCAATTCCTGCGCCTTCTCGTAGGTCAGAGTAAGCTTTTCCGGGAGTTCCGCTCCGGCCTGCTTGCTCAAATAGCTGAAAATCAATGCGTCGTATGCCGCAGTATGCTCAAATACCTTCCGGCAAAGACCGTGCTTAGTCGCCAGAGAAACCTCCCCCTGCTCCCGCAGCTCCTCCAGAATCCGGGGATAATCCGCCGTATCCACAACCACGGCCACATCCTGAAAATTCTTGGCGGCCGCCCGCAGCATACTGGGCCCCCCAATGTCAATATTCTCAATGGCATCCTCAAACGTAGTGTTTTGCTTCAAAATGGTCTCTTTAAACGGATAGAGGTTCACCACCACCATATCAATCGGCGCAATGTCCAATTCCGCAAGCTCCTGCATATGTTCCGCATTATCGCGGACCGCCAGAATCCCCGCATGCACTTTTGGATGCAGCGTCTTAACCCGCCCATCTAAACACTCAGGAAATCCTGTTACATCGGAAACCGATATAATCGGCACCGCATTGCTGTCCAGGGTCATAGCCGTTCCGCCGGTAGAAACAATCTCATAGCCGCAATCAACAAGGCCCTTGGCCAATTCCACAATCCCTCTCTTGTCTGAAACAGAGATAAACGCACGTTTCGCCATGTTATGCCTCCTCCTCCAAAATGGTCACTTTTCTCCCCTCCACGGACACACGCCCTTCCACAAACAGCTTCACAGCCTGAGGCAATAAGCGGTGTTCCGCTTCCAGCACCCGAGCTGCCAAGCTTTGCGCGTTGTCCGTCTGCAAAACTTCCACACACTGCTGTAAAATAATCGGCCCCGTATCGGTTCCCTCGTCCACCAGGTGCACCGTAGCCCCGCTCACCCGTGCCCCATAGTCCAAAACAGCCTGATGAACCCGTTGCCCGTAATAACCGCTGCCACAAAAGGCCGGTATCAGCGACGGATGAATGTTGAGTATCCGGTTTCGGTATTCCTGCACCAAGTCCTTCCCTAAAATGGAAAGATATCCCGCCAGAACCACCAAGTCCGCACCGCAATCCCGCAGCACCTGTCTAAGCGCCCTATCATGAGCACAAACATCCTCATAATCACCACGGCAAATGCAAACGCTCTCAATGCCGTGGGCTCTCGCCCGCTCCAGGGCAAAAATCCCGGGCTTCCCCGCCACCACTAATGAAATTTTTGCGGCAATTTCCCCAGCCTCAATGGCATCGATCAACGCTTGAAGGTTGCTGCCTCCGCCGCTTGCCAGCACCGCGATGTTCCTCATGGGCAAAACACGACCCCCGCTTCCCCTGCTTCCACCTGGCCGATCCGATACGCCTTCTCACCCAGCTCATTTGCCCGCTCAACTGCGGCGTCTGCCTGTTCAGGTGCAAGTGCCATCACCATGCCAATCCCCATATTAAAGGTATTGAACATAGCCTGCCTTTCGATATTCCCCTCACTTTGAATCAGATCAAAGACAGGCAAACTGGGCCAACTCCCCTCGACAATGTTCGCCTGAAGCCCGCAGGGCAAAATACGGGGAATGTTTTCATAAAAGCCGCCGCCGGTGATATGGGCCATCCCATGCACATCAAACTCCCGAATCATCTGCAGCGCCGTGCGCACATAGATACGAGTCGGCTTTAAAAGCTCTGCACCCAACGACGTCTCCAGCTCATATACATACCGATCCAAGCAGGAACTGCTCATCTTAAACAAACGCCGCACTAAGGAAAAGCCGTTGCTGTGTATGCCGGACGAAGCCAGCCCCACCAACACATCCCCCTCGCGCACAGCGCTTCCGTCAATCAGCTTATCCCGATCCGCCATCCCTACACAAAAGCCCGCCATATCATATTCATCGGCGCCATAAAGGCCGGGCATTTCAGCAGTCTCACCGCCGATGAGCGCGCAATTAGCCTGAAGGCAGCCCTCAGCCACGCCCTTAACAATCTCCGCAATCTTTTCAGGCACAACCTTACCGGTCGCAATATAATCCAGGAAAAAGAGCGGTGCAGCGCCATGGCAAACCACATCATTAGCACACATCGCCACACAGTCGATGCCCACCGTATCATGCTTATCCAGCACAAAAGCCAGCATCAATTTAGTACCCACCCCATCGGTGCCAGATACCAAAACCTTATCCCCAGCTTCCGCACCTAAAGCATACATACCGCCAAAGTTTGCCAGCCCGCTCAAAACCTGGCTGTTCATCGTAGCGGCCACATGCCCCTTCATCAGCTGCACCGACCGGTAGCCGGCTTCCACATCAACCCCGGCTTCTTTATAAGTCAAGCTCATCCCGTTTCTCCTCCTACTTTACGCCAATCGGGTAATGCCCGTCAAAGCATCCCATACAATAGCCCTTATCGCTGCATACCGAAACTTTCAAATCTTCCTGCGTCAAATACGCCAAGCTGTCCGCTCCCAGCATAGTACAAATCTCCTCCGTGTCATGACAAGCTGCAATCAGCTGTTTTGAGGCAACAATATCAATACCATACGGACAAGGGAAACGCAGCTCCGGGCTGGTGATACGCAGGTGGATCTCCTTCGCCCCCGCGCCGCGCAACAAATCCACGATGCGTTTGCTGGTCGTACCCCTTACAATCGAATCATCCACCAAAACCAGCCGTTTGCCCGCAATGTTGTCCTTTAGGGCATTCAGCTTAATATCCACTGCTTCCTCCCGTAAAACCTGCTTAGATTGGTTAAACGTCCGGGGAACATAGCGGTTCTTGGTCAGCCCGTCCCCATAGGCCAGCCCCGCCTCCTCTGCATAACCCATGGCCGCTGCCAGAGCCGAATCCGGCACGCCCACCACCATATCCACATCCACCGGAGCTTCCTTCGCCAAAAGCCTTCCGGCCCGCCGCCGCGCCTCAAACACGCTGATTCCGTCGATGGCTGAATCCGGCCGCGCAAAATACACAAACTCAAAAATGCATAGGCTGTCCCGCCTCGCAATACCGCTATCAAAGGAATGCAAGCCGTCCTTGTCCAAGGAAACAATCTCTCCCGGCCGCACATCCCGCATAAATTCCGCGCCGATCGCATCCAGCGCACAGCTCTCCGATGCAAGGACATAGCCATCCTGGCGCTTTCCAATACAAAGGGGTCGAAACCCGCCCGGATCACGCGCCCCCACCACCGCATCCCCGTTCATCACTACAAACGAATAAGCCCCCTTCAAAACGTTCATAGCCCGGCCAATCGCTTCCACCAAGCTGCCGTCGTTGTTGCGGGCAATCAAGTGGGCAATAATCTCGCTGTTCATATCCGTCTGAAACAGTGCCCCCTGCTTCTCCAGCTTCCTGCGGATTCTGCCCTGGTTCACAATCGTACCATTGTTGGCCACGGCAATTTCACCATACTGATAGCGTACCACCAACGGCTGGGAATTGACAACATTATTCGTCTTATACGGCGAATAGCGCACATGCCCTAAGGCCATCACCGCTTGGCCCAAAGCCTTTAGCCCGTCTTCCTGAAACACATCGGACACCAGGCCCATATCCTTAACATAACGAATGGATTTCCCGCTGGACACCGCAATGCCGGCGCTCTGCTGGCCCCGATGCTGCAATGCATACAGGCCGTAATAAGCAGCCTCCGCCACATTGGCGCCGCCCAAAATACCCACAACGCCGCATTCTTCCCCCATACGGTCATCCAGGGGCTTTATATCATTATAATAGCTCATTCCCTTTGCTCCCCATCCCCGCAGGCTCAAAGCTCCTGCGCCAGCTTGTCCTGCAGCGCCCTGTCTTTCGCTTCCACACTCCGGGCCATCTCCGCTTTAAATGCCTTCATCTTCTCTCCAAACTCCGGATAGCGCAACGATAGAATCTGCACAGCCAACAGCGCCGCATTTTCAGCGCCGTTGATAGCCACCGTCGCCACCGGAATCCCCGACGGCATCTGCACCGTAGACAACAGCGAATCCAGCCCGTCCATTGTAGAGGATTTGATGGGAATGCCAATCACAGGCAAGGTCGTATACGCCGCCAAAACCCCAGCCAAATGCGCCGCTTTCCCTGCAGCTGCCAAAATAACCTCTATGCCGTTTTGCTCCGCACCGGCCGCAAACCCATGGGCCGCATCCGGCGTCCTATGAGCCGAAATCACCCGTACTTCACATTCAACTCCGAACTTACGAAACACTTCCAAAGCGCCCCCCATCACAGGGAAATCGCTGTCGCTTCCCATCACAACCGCAACCTTTGCCATCGTTTGAATCCCCTTCCAAATCCTAATAATTCTGGGAGGCCCGATTCCTGCCCAAGCCTCCCAGAACTTCCATTTTACCATTCGAAAACCCATACCATCCCGCGAACAAGGGCTCCGCTTCCTTGGGTCATCCTTCAATTTTCATACATTTAATCATATCAAAGTCCACGCCAAAAATCAATCGTATTTTTGAACCTTTTATGCCCTAATAAAATAAACGTTCGCTATAAGACGAACGTTCTGTTCTTTTTATCAAAGTATTTGCAGGTTATTCTCCTGTTTCTAGTTTTTTTGCATTCTATGCCGCCGGATGTTTCGTGCTTTTTAGCAGACTAACGCGCCACCCTCTCCCGGCCCATCACCGCGCGAAATCCCCGCAACAAGCCAAACTCCTTTTTCCCAAACCCCATCCCTTCCCTACAAAAAGAAAAGTCCGGGCACGCCCCAAATTCTTGAGCCAGCCCGCGCAAAAGCGCCGCGCCGGTGGGCGTGGTCAGCTCACCCGCCGCCTCCCTATATGTAGGCACATCCTCCAGCAAAAGCGCTGTCGTCGGAGCCGGCACCGAATAGCGCCGCCCCCGGTGGCACACGCTCCCATAGCCCACATGCACCGGCGAACAGACAATGCGCCCGGCGCCCAGCATCTCCACCGCAATACAAGCGCCCACTACGTCCACAATCGTATCCACCGCACCGGGTTCATGAAAGGCCACCTGCTCCAGCGCAATCCCATGAGCCCGGGCCTGAGCATTGCCCAATGCCTCCAAAACCTTCAAGCTGCGCCGCTTTTCTCTCCCCGACAAGCCGCTTTCGCAAACCAGCCCCGCCACATCAAAAAACCGACGCTTTAAAGCAGCGTCCTTGGCCCATTTCCCCCGCACAACCACGTCAAAATTCACGCCGGCTCGGCCATATTTCACAATTCTCTCCATATCCAGCCGGTATTCCCCGTCGATGCCCAAAAGTGCCAGCCGCCGCTCCCACAGCTCATAGTCCAGCCCCAGGTCGAGCAGCGCCCCAATCAGCATATCTCCGCTTATCCCGGCTGCACAGTCCAAATACAATGTCTCCATCAAGTCTTCCCCATCCTCCCGCCATACAATCCCGCCATACAATCCCTAGGCCACCCATCCCGCCTCCTGCAAAAAACGCCCATCCGGCAGACAATCTCCCTCACCTTGCTAAACGCTTCAGGGAAAATAGTCCACCCTAAACCTGCCCGCTCGTTTCCTCCGCGAAAAAAGCCCGTCCTTTTCTCCGCGAAAAGGGCGGGCCTTCATCAAAACAGCTTAAATCCTAACCGAATAGTTCGGCGCTTCCCGAGTAATCAAAACATCATGGGGGTGGCTTTCCGCCAGGCCCGCATTGGTAATACGCAAAAACTTACCGTTTCTCCACAAGCTCTCAATATCCGGCGCACCGCAATAGCCCATGCCGCTCCTCAAGCCGCCTACCAGCTGGAAAACCGTCTCACTCAAGGGCCCGCGATAAGGCACCCGGCCCTCCACGCCCTCCGGAACGAATTTCGAGGCCTCGCTTTGGAAATAGCGGTCTTTTCCGCCCCGGCTCATGCCCTCTAAAGAACCCATGCCGCGATAAACCTTAAAGTTCCTGCCCTGATAAATCTCCATCTCTCCGGGGCTCTCTTCGGTTCCGGCCAAAAGGCTGCCCACCATAACCACAGCGGCGCCGCCGGCAATCGCCTTCACAATATCCCCAGAATACTTAACGCCGCCATCCGCAATAATCCTGGCGCCTACGTCCGCCGCCGCCTGGGCACAATCCATAATAGCGGTCAACTGAGGCACACCGATGCCCGCCACCACTCGGGTTGTACAAATCGAACCCGGCCCGATGCCAACTTTTACGCAATCCGCTCCGGCCTCAATCAGCGCCCTGGTTGCCTCTGCCGTCGCCACATTGCCGCCAATCACATCCACATCAGGGTAGGTCTTCTTAATCAAGCTCACCAAATCCAAAACATTTCTGGAATGTCCATGGGCGGTGTCCACAGCAATCACATCCACCTTAGAAGCGACCAAAGCCGCCACCCGATCCATCGCGTCCTTCCCAATGCTCACAGCAGCGCCGGCCAACAGCCTGCCGCCGCTGTCCTTGGAAGAATTCGGATACCGGATAGCCTTCTCAATGTCCTTAATGGTAATCAGGCCCTTTAAGGCAAAGTTCTGGTCCACAATGGGCAGCTTCTCAATCTTATAACGCCCCAGAATCTTCTTAGCCTCCTCCAGGGTTGTCCCCTCCGGGGCCGTGATCAGGTTTTCACTGGTCATCACTTCTTTGATCAGCCGTGAATAATCCGTCTCAAAGCGCAGGTCCCGGTTGGTAATGATGCCCACTAAAATGCCGTCCTTGGTAATGGGTACGCCGGAAATACGATAACGCTCCATCAAAGCATTCGCATCAGCAATTTTATGGTCCGGTGAAAGAAAAAACGGATCCACAATAACTCCATGCTCCGACCGCTTCACCCGATCCACATGGCCCGCCTGCTCTTCTATGCTCATGTTCTTATGGATAATACCCATCCCGCCCTCCCGAGCCATGGCAATCGCCATGCGGGCGTCGGTTACCGTGTCCATCGCCGCGCTCATCAGCGGTATTTTAAGCACCAATCTCTCCGTCAGCTTCGTTGTCAGGTCGATATCCTTCGGCAAAATATTGCTCTCCTGGGGTACCAGCAACACATCGTCAAAAGTCAACCCCTCTCCAATTATCTTTTGCAAAACAACCCACCTCTCATTCCTTTCGCAGCACATACCACTCTCCACCTATAATTAAGAAAAATCTATCAGAGTTTCAATAAGGTGTCAAGAACCTCTTAGGATGCAAAGAGGGCGTTCCCTCCCCCTATGCGCCGCCCTTTTTGCGTTTACGAGCCCGCTCATAGAAAAACAGATACTGCTGGGCCAGCCCCGCCACCTCGCGAAAGCGCCGGAAAGCATACTGCCGAATCTCATCCTCCGTAGCGTCTCCCCCCAAATATGCCTGCATACTGCGCCGCACCCAAACGTCTACCGGAAAAGCACGCCCAAAGCCATAAGCAAACAATAAAATACAGTCCGAAACCTTTGGCCCCACACCGGGAAAAGCAAGCAGCTCGCGCTTCGCCTCCGCATAATTCAAGGAACGAATCCTCTCCAGGTCCTTCCCCCCCACCACCTGCTCCACCGTTTTGGCCAGATACACCGCCCGATACCCTGCTCCAATCTCCCGATAATCCTCCTGGGTTACCGCCGCCAACTGCCAAGGCTCAGGAAACGCATAGTACGTCCCATAGTCATCCTCCAACAAGTCGCCATAGCGCTCACACAACCGCCCCACGATCCCCCGGATACGGCCGATGTTGTTATTGGCCGAAATAATAAAGGAAACCAGCGTCTCAAACGGCTGCTGCCGCAAAATACGCAGCCCCTCGCCATAGCATATGCCCTCTTTAAGGCGCTCATCCTCGGCTAATCCAGCGCACAACTGCTCATAGCTGCGGCCCAGGTCGAAATAATCTTTCCAAATCTGTTCAAAATCCTCGGGCGTACAAGGATACGCAGCCACGTCTCGCCCCCGTCTTTCCAAGAAAAGCCTGCGCCTGTATGCGACAATCTGATAAACGCCGTCCACTTCCTCAAAACGAAAACATTGCCCGCATTCAAAAATGCGTGCGGGATGAAAGTGCCGCACGCCCTTTACAATACAAACGTCGCCCTCCCAAACAATATCCTGATAATCCATGTCCAGCCCCGACCCCCAAGTCTCCATCTTCATACTATAACACAAAAGCCGCAGAACAAACTGCGGCCCTCGCTATTACCATCCAATCTGCCTTGCGTTTATTGCGCAATTTCCTGAGGGTACACGCTGACGCGCTTGCGGTCTTTACCCAAACGCTCAAAGCGCACCACACCGGAAGCCATAGCAAACAGCGTATCATCCTTACCTCTGCCTACGTTGTTGCCCGGGTGTATCTTGGTACCCCTCTGGCGCACCAGTATGTTGCCCGCCAAAACAAACTGCCCGTCTGCCCGCTTGGCGCCCAGCCGCTTGCTCTCACTATCTCGGCCATTACGAGAGCTTCCCACGCCCTTCTTATGCGCAAAAAGCTGTAAATTCATTTTAAACATTCTTCTACACCTCCATCTCCAAGAGTTCCATAAAATCTGGATACTGTTCATACACTGCCTGCAAGCCCTTCACAATCGTGCGCAGAATTGCCTGCACGTCGCGTCTCTTGGCGTTATCCTCCCCTACCCGGCAAAAAAGCTCACCGTCTTCTATCCGATAATCAGGAGATACGCCCGCAACCTCATCCAGCCCTACAATCATAGTCTGACAAAGCACGGAAACCGCCGCGCAAACAATGTCCCGCCCTTCC
Source organism: Christensenellales bacterium (assembly GCA_050945815.1). Classification (GTDB taxonomy): domain Bacteria; phylum Bacillota; class Clostridia; order Christensenellales; family JBMNTQ01; genus JBMNTQ01. Next base: position 20,144 of record JBMNTQ010000003.1, on the reverse strand, counting down.
TCGGCAAAGCCGGTGTGACCATTTGCCTGAAGGCCCAAATAAAGTCCGTCCTTTTTCCAAAGGTGAATTCTAGTCATGCTAGTTTGCTTCCGCTTCCTGCGCAACAGCCTTGTGTCCGGCAACGGAAACGATCTTCACTTTGGTAAACGGCTGCCTGTGCCCCTGCTTGACACGGTAGTTTTTCTTGGACTTATATTTAAACACAATAACCTTTGCGCTCTTGCCATGGCCCAATACTTCGCCTTCCACAGAAACGCCGTCCAAAATCGGTGTACCGGCCTTAACGCCGCTTCCATCCGACAGCATCAGAACATCAAACTGCACGGTTTCGCCTTCCTGCGCATTCAGTTTTTCTACATAAATCACATCGCCGGCACAAACCTTATACTGCTTACTGCCTGTTTCAATAATCGCGTACATCACGCACCTCCTCTACCCAGTCTCGCCAAAACTCGGTGCTCCCGTAAAACCTGTCCAAGAGACTTAAAAAAACCGATTCTGAGCGGCTTACCGAATCATTTTACCACAACGGTAAAATCCATGTCAACAATAAATATCACAACCCGTCACATCATCCGCCACCGTGTATTCCATAATTTCAAATCGTTCCTGCTTCATACGCGTATTAGCACGCACATAAATCGTCTTTCCCTGCAAGTTTTTGAAAAACCCGCCAGCCTTACATCTCGACGCAATATACTGCGCCACACAGCTATGAACATTGACCACAACCGCCTCACAATCTGGCCGCCGCAGCCAGTCCAGCGCCTCGCGGCTGATATCCAGGGCCACTGTTTCCGGCGAAAGCAGCCGCCCATCCCCGCTGCAGCACGGGCATTTTATCAACATAATATCATCCAGCCGCTGACGAGATTTCTTGCGCGTCATCTCCACCAGCCCCAGCCCCGTCATGCCCAGCACATTAGACTTATTCCGATCCCGCTTCATCGCTTCCGACAAAGCGTCCACCACGATCTTTTTGTGGCTGTCCTGCTCCATATCAATAAAATCAATGATGATGATACCGCTGATGTTACGCAACCGAAGCTGCCGCGCAATCTCCCGCGCCGCTTCCAAATTGGTCTTTAAAATGGTATCCTGCAAATTCTCGCTGCCCACATACTTTCCTGTGTTCACATCCACGACCATCAGCGCCTCGGTGCTATCAAACATCAAATAGCCCCCGCTCTTCAGCCAAACTTTCGTATGCAGCGCCCGGTCCACCTTGTTTTCCAGGTTAAACGCATCAAAAGGCATGTCTCCGTCAAAAATCTCAATACGGTTCAAAAGCTGCGGCGCAATCGCCCGGGTCAGCGATCTCACCTTCTCCGCATGCTCCCGATGCACCACAAAGCGGCTAACCTGCGCCGTAAACAAATCGCGCACACAGCGATACAGCACATCCCCCTCCGCATGAATCAAAGCAGGGGCTTTCTCCTCCGCCTTGGCCTGAACTTCCTCCCAAAGGCGGCAAAGGTACGCCAGCTCCTCCACAAAATCCTGCTCCGATTTACCCTCGGCCACCGTACGCACAATCACGCCCATATTCTGCGGCTTAATCCGCTCCATCATACTCTTGAGCCGGCTGCGTTCCTCCTCGCCCTCAATGCGGCGAGACACCCCAATATGATCCACCGTAGGCATCAAAACCACCATGCGTCCGGGCAAGGTCACATGGGTGGTCACCTTAGCGCCCTTGGTGCCGCCTGGGTCTTTCAGAACCTGCACCATAATATGCTGCCCCTGTTTGAGCATACTGCGAATGCTGGGCTTTAGCTGCACCTTCGTGTTTTGTCCCTCAAATTCAAAGTCCGAGCTATCCACCAAGATATCACACGCATGGAGAAAAGCGTTCTTCTCCAGGCCCACGTCCACAAAAGCTGCGTCCATCCCCGGCAAAACGTTGGCCACCTGGCCCATATAAATATTCCCCACCAATCTTCTGTTATCCGCCCGCTCAACGTAGAGTTCCGCCAGGTCCCCATCTTCTAATAATGCAACCCGGGTTTCATGCAGATTTTTATCCGATATCAACTCAATCTTCATATAAAAAGGCCACCTTTAGAAAAAATATCAAAGCCATACATTCATTGTTCCTTCCAATCAAAAAGCGACGTTCCCTGCCGGTCTGCGTACATCTCCAAACGGCATAAACGCGCGCTGCTCTCCCCGCCATAAAGAGCCTTAAGCAACAGCTTAGGCGAAACACTGGCCGCGCTGGACGCAGCCAACAGCATATCCAGCCCATCTCCTTTAAGCGTCAGTTCATACACCAGCGGCCGAATATCCAAGCTGCGCAGCCCGCCCTTCCCCTGCTTTTCCACAAATACGCTGTCCTTAGAGAGAAAGTGCCGCACAGGAGCCGCCCATTCCCCCCCCTGCAAGAAGTCCACCCGGTAGCGCGCTGCATACACCTTCGACGTTAAAGAAGGAAACGAATCCTCAATTGGACGCGCCCCCACAATACGCACCGCCTCCGGCAGCGCGCCGTTCATCCGCTCCACAAACGATTCCGATGCCAACTCCTGCGCCAGAGCAATATCCACATATTCCCCTTCACTCGTCGCCCCCACCGGCAAAGCACTGGCAAACGACATAACTGGATGGGGGTTGTACCCTTGAGAAAATCTACACGGAATCTTCGCCCGCCGCATAGCCCGCTGAAACAGGCGCTGGGTGTCCAGATGCGAGGAAAAGCGCACGCCCTCTCCCTTGGAAAATCTAGCCATCATCCGCATACAACCACCCCGCTGCACCCTGCAATGCCGCAATTGTTACAGCCCTCCCGGCAATCCCGGGTCGTTTGCGCCCGAATCGCCCTCTCATACTCCCGCCGAAAATAGTCTTGCTCAATCTGAGCGGAAAGATGTGCCCAGGGCAATGGGTCTGTCAGCGCAAAAGCGCCGGTTTTCTCCTGGGGCGATAGGCCGGCCTGCTCAAATGCCTGCATCCAACGCTCATAATCAAAATGCTCCTGCCAGCCGTCAAAGCGGCAACCCAAAGCATGGGCCGCCTCCAAAACCTCGGCCAACTCCCGGCCGCCTCGGGCAAAAACCCCTTCCAGAAAACTCAGTTTACTATCATGCCACTGGTATTTCACATAGCGCATGTTCAAAATAGATTTCAAATATCGTTGTTTGCGCAAAAGCTCCTGCATACTATCCTGCGCACACCATTGAAACGGCGTGTGAGGTTTGGGTACAAAAGAAGAAACGCTCACCGTAACCGTCAGCCCCCGGGCCCGCTGCTGCTTGGGAATCTGGTAATAACAATCCCCGACTTTTCTCACCAAGTCCGCAATGCCGTCCAAATCCTCGTCCGTCTCTGTGGGCAGCCCAATCATAAAATAAAGCTTCACCACATTATAGCCGCCCGCAAAAGCATCCGAAACCGTACGCAGCAAGTCCTGCTCAGTCACACCCTTGTTAATCACATCCCGAAGACGCTGGGTGCCCGCCTCCGGCGCGAAGGTCAATCCGGTTCTCTTTACCTTTCCCACCTCCCGGGCATATTCCTTCACAAAGGAATCGACGCGCAAAGAAGGCAACGACAAAGCCACTCGCTGCTGCTCAAAGGTCTGCGTCAACAACGGCAAAAGCTCTATCAGCTGGGAATAGTCGCCGGTACTGAGCGAACTTAGCGACATCTCCTCATACCCGGTCGCCTCCACCAACTCCTTGGCCGTCTCCAGCAAATCTAACGCCGTACGCTCCCGCACCGGCCGGTAGATATATCCCGCTTGACAAAAACGGCAGCCCCGGGTACAGCCCCGGAAAACTTCCAGCATAATCCGGTCATGCACCACCGACAAATACGGCACAATAGGCTTGCTCAGCGCCCATTCCCGCAAATCCCAAAGAATACGCTTCTGAACAGTCGCCGGCGCATAGCTGCGGGTCGGAAACGTCCCTTGATAAACGCCGTCCTGGTCGTAGCGCGGCTGATAAAATCCCGGCACATATATGCCCTCAATGGCGCAAGCTCGGCGCAAAAACGCCTCCTTGCCCTGCCCCTTTGCCCGGCATTCCCGATATAGCGCCAAAACCTCCCCCATGCTCTCCTCACCATCGCCCAAAGCTACCATGTCCACAAAAGGGGCGATGGGCTCTGCGTTGAACGCGCAAGGGCCGCCCACCATCACAATCGGAGCGTCCTCTCCCCGGTCTGCCGCCCGAAGCGGCAATCCGGCCAAATCCAGCATGTTCAAAACATTGGTATAGCTCATCTCATATTGCAGAGTAAATCCCAAAAAATCAAAGGCCGCAGCAGGGGTTTTCGTTTCCAACGAGAAAAGGGGAATTCCCTGCTCGCGCATTTTTTCTTCCATATCCGGCCAAGGCGCAAAAGCACGTTCACCTGCCGTGTCCGTGTCCGCATTGATGACTTCATACAGAATTTTCCCACCCAGATGCGACATCCCCACCTCATAAACATCAGGGAACAAAAACAGATAACGAACCGAAGCATCCGCCTTGCGGCAGATATTCAGCTCATTTCCAGTATAGCGGGAAGGCTTCTCTACCAGAGGCAAAATCATCTCCAGTTTTTGTTCCAGTTCACACAACGCAACTTTGCTCCAGTTTCTTTTTTGTTTAAAAATAGGGTATAAATTAGTTTAACACCATTGTTCCTTTGCGTCAATCTCTCCCAAGAGCCGCGATCACTGAATCCCCCCGGCTGCTTTAGCAGCAATTACCCGTTTTATCCTGGCATGAGGCCCGAATTTTATCAACGCACTTACCAGCTCCCCTTCGCTCAGCAACCCGCCGCCGGCGTCCACCACCGTCACCAAAGTATAGCGCCCGGGCAGCATACGCCCAGCCAACTCCCCTAAAGTCATGCTGCCGTCCACAGCCACATGACGCACCGGCAAATATCCCTTCCGGTACAGCCGCGCCGCATTATCCGACATGCTCTTCACCGGCAGATAAGCAGCGGCCTTTTCCGTCCTGAAAGAATAAACCCCCAACAACCCCGCAATAAAAAACGGATTGGGCAAAAAAATCCCCTGAATCAGTTCATACACCCCTAGGCCCAAGCAGCCCAAAGCAATGCTGCGAGTCAGATAAACCGCTATCTTGGCCCCCCTCGTTACACCCAGCCTATGGGATAAAAACGCACGCACCGCCCGCCCGCCATCCAAGGGCAATGCAGGCAGCAAGTTAAAGCCGCCAATCAATAAATTTACCTGCACAAACCAAGATAAATCTACACCAATCTCAACATAATGCTGCAAAAACACCGCTACCAAAGCCAAAGCTGCATTGACCGCCGGCCCGCAAAGGGCAATTGCCGCCTCCGAAAGCGGGCTGTAGGCAAGGGCGCTCTGCATTTTTGCAGCGCAACCAAAAGGCAGTATATCCATCCGCTCCACCTTCACCCCCAACGCCCGGGCAGCTATGCAGTGGCCGGCCTCATGCAGCAATATCACCACAAATATCATAGCCAGAGTTTCCAAATACCCAGTAATCAGCGCAACCCCCAGCGCCACAAAGAAAAAAATATTAACCCGCACCTCTATATCAAAAAAAGTGCCCAACCTCATAAGCCCCATCCCCCAAAAAAGCCCTGTCTTTTTCCTGCGCTAAAAAGCCGTATGCTGCTTCCAAAGCGCCCATACGGCTTCGGCCAATCGCCGTGCTGCTCAACTTGCTTAGCTTGCGAAATCCATATAGCCCACCGGGTCCACAGCCACATGATCCTGACGCACCTCAAAGAAAACTTGTGCTGTGCCCGCCCCTAAAGTCTGTCCCCGGCTAACGATCTTCCCTTCTTTTATCTCCACCGTCTCCAACCCATAATAAAAGGTCTCCACTCCAGCACCGTGCTTTATGGCTACAAAACGCCCATAGCGCTCATCCTCCCCCATTTGCGAAACATAGCCGTCCGCCGACGCAACCACCTTGCTCTGCTCTGTGCCCACAAACAAAATCCCCCGCCCATTTTGCGAGAATCCCTCGGATACACTGCCCAAAACCGGCTGAATCAAGCTGCTTTTCTCCGTAAAGACCTCCTGTACCCCCGGAATAAAATTATCCACGAATTTCAATTTGCCCAAGGTCTCGTCAAGATCAATATTATAAGTCAAAACCGAGCGAATCCCCCGAGAAATACTCTGCGCCGCCGCTGTATCCGATAGATGCACCAGAAATGCAGCCAGACAAAGGGCAGCACACACACAAGCTTTGATGATCAGCGTAGCGGTTTTTCGCTGCTCCTCGTCCCGATCTCCCCCTCTGCTCCCGACTACTCTTCGCCGCCGACTCCGCGCAGCCACAATCGCCGCCGATGCCTCCGTGGTCTTCGCCCGCACAGCATGGCTGCGTGTCGGCTGCATCTCCCCCACCTGAATCCTGCTGATTTCTTTACTTCCCTCCATCATCCCTCCACCTCCCGGTTCTCATATCTATATTTATGGAGCCGCGCCAAGATATATAACAAAAATCCCCAGAGCAAAAAAACAACCTCTCTGCCGCCCTCCCCCCTAAGCCAACCCGCTGCTGCTCCCCTCCTTGCGCGCCTCCATCCCGCCGTTTGCTTGCGAACACATAAAGAAAGCAACACCTCTTGAGAAGCCTTTCAGGCAACAAAAAAAGCGGCATAGCCGCTTCCCTTCTCCAACCCTTGATTGTAGCCTACCGCGCACTACAGCAAATAATCCATAGCCGCCCCTAAATTAGACACGCCAATCAAGTCCACGCCCATATCCTTCAAGCCCTTTTGATTCCCCGCAGGAATCATACAACGCTTAAAGCCCAACTTCGCACACTCCGCGATTCGCTGTTCAATACGCCCGATCGGGCGCACCTCGCCGGACAGCCCCACCTCCCCCATCAAAACCGCATCTCCTGGCAAGGGGATATTACGGTAGCTGGAAGCGATACTCATAACAATGCCCAAATCCGCCGCAGGCTCCGAAAGCTTGATGCCGCCCACCACGTTTAGATAGCCGTCCTGGTTATACAAGCTCATACCCACCTTCTTCTCCAACACCGCCATCAACAAAATCATACGGTTATAGTCCAATCCGGTGGCGTTGCGCCGGGGCATACCAAACACCGTCTTGCTGATTAGCGCCTGCAATTCCACAAGCAGCGGCCGGCTGCCCTCCATACTGCACACCACAGCCGTCCCCGGCGTATTCTGCGCCCGCCCCGCCAACAGCACGGCAGAAGCGTCCTCCACCTGGGCCATCCCGTCCTCCCGCATCTCAAAAATTCCGATTTCATTGGTAGAGCCAAAGCGGTTTTTTGCAGCCCGCAAAATCCGGAAACTGTGGTTGCGTTCGCCCTCAAAATACAACACCGTATCCACCATATGCTCCAAAACCCGCGGCCCGGCCAATCCGCCTTCCTTAGTCACATGCCCCACCAGAAAAACCGCCGCGCCGCTGGTCTTGGCAACACGCAACAGAAAAGCAGCCGATTCTCTCACCTGTCCCACACTACCCGGCGACGAGGAGAAAGCCGGCCGATACAGCGTCTGCACCGAGTCCGCGATGATGATGTCCGGCTCCAGCTTAGCCATGCTGCTCTCCATAGCATCCAGGTTGTTCTCTGCCAAGATATAACAATCGCCCCCGGCACCAATGCGCTGGGCGCGCATACGGATCTGAGCAGGCGATTCCTCACCGGCAATATACAATACCTTCTGCCCTGCCGCAGACAAAAAGTGCCCCGCCTGCAAAAGCAACGTAGATTTCCCAATGCCCGGATCGCCGCCTAACAGCACGACCGAACCCGGTACAATCCCGCCCCCCAAAACCCGGTCCAGCTCACTGTAGCCGGTACAAAGCCGCTTCATGTTCTCACCCTGCACCTCAGACAAACGAATCGGCACAGCAGCACCTTGGGAAGGCGCACCCTTTGCTCCCGAGGCCTCCTTTACAAACAATTCCTCCACAAACGTGTTCCACGCGCCACAACCAGGGCATTTCCCCAGCCAGCCGGGATTCTCATGACCGCAATCGCCGCAGACGAAGATTGTCTTATTCTTTGCCATCTTCTATCCTTCCACATCGGCATATTTCACAATATCCCGATCGTCCACCAAGTTGACCTCTTCACCCGCCTGCTTCTCCACCACGTTCATCCAAACCACCCGCTTGCCGTCTACACTAGACAGCGAGCATAACTCCCCATGGGGAGACAGCCGGGAAACCACAGCGTTTTCAAAGCTATAGGTATATAAAACCCCACCCTTGCAATAAGCGGCAAACCCGTCGCCTATGCCGTATTGGGAGACATTGTCGTCAATTTTGCGCGGCGGTCCGTCATTCACACTGGCATAAAGCGCACAGCCGCTGCCTGCATGTTCGCCGCCCCAGATGGTTTCGTCTCCGTTGGTCATAGGGTTGTGCACAAACATCCCGGGGGTATAGGCCTTAAGCTGCCCTGTCTCCGAGCGAATGTCCAGCGACATAATCACGCTTTGCTCCGCGCCGCCCTCGGTCACCGACAAACTCTGGTCTGCCCAAATCAGCTTGCCCTCACACAGGCCCGGTGCGCTGCTTCCATAGATCGAGCCATTGAATACTGCGGCCGTAACCGCCAGCTTCTGCTCTAAATCATAGAGATACAGCTTGTCCTGGTTGGTTCCGGTGCGTTCTACCCAAGCAATCATATTATCGCAAAACCGTATCTTCGGCAACGATGCAGGAATGGTCTTAATCCGGTTCGTCTCACCGGTTCTGCGGTCATACGCACACAACTCCGCACCACCGCTGCGCTTGGCATCCAGATAGACGATATAATCCTCATTAAACTGCGGCTCCATCAAGTCGTCGTTCTCCAGGATAATACCCTCCACCCGCTCCTCCTCTGCCCGAATCACCGTATCATAAAGATAAATCCAGTTCATCTTAGCGTTGCCGGCAGCATCGTTGCCCGCACTGAATATCATCTCGTCGCCGTAGAAGGACGGCGAGAAAACATTGCGGTTGCGCAAAACCACTTCCGAAACATTCTTCTGTAAATTATCAGTAGGCTGCGGCGTCTGCAAGCCGTTTGGGCTATGCAGCGGCTGGTTCAGCGAAAAGGATTCCGTCGGCGCAAACACGCCGGTACCGTTCAACGCCGGCAAAATCACCAACGCAAACAAAGCCAGCACGCCCACCGTCACCACAATACCGCCCAGTATCCTCAAAACAGCCATCCCTACCGAAGAACGCCTTTTAGGCTGAAACATGTTCTTGGGTTTGCTGCGCCTGTATGGCGTCCCAAGCCTGCCCTTTTTCGACATCCAAATCCCCCAACCTCCATTGCACAGCCGCAACAACCTGTAACGTTGTCCTCAGCCTGCGCAACGCTCTTTTATGACAGTTAATTATATCATAATTCGCCAATCTTTTTAACCATCGCCACGCAATTGGCTGCGATTCCCTGCCCACGCCCCACAAAGCCAAGGCCCTCGGTCGTAGTCGCCTTAATGTTCACACAGTCCGCTAAAATGCCCAGTTCCCGGGCAATATTCCGCTCCATCGCAAAAATATGCGGGGCCATTTTAGGCTCTTGCGCCATAATACAGGCGTCCAGATTAGACGGGTAATATCCTGCCGCCTCCAGCTTCTTTTTCACAGCGTGTAAAAGCTTAAGGCTGTCCGCATCACGATAGCGCGAATCCCGATCAGGAAAATGCCTGCCAATGTCTCCCAAAGCCGCCGCTCCCAACAACGCATCCATCACCGCATGGGTCAAAACATCCGCATCAGAATGCCCCACAAGCCCTTTTTTAAAAGGAATCTCCACACCGCCCAGTATAAGCTTTCGGTTATAAGCCAGCCGATGCACGTCATAGCCCGCTCCAATACGCTGTCCCTTCAGGGCAATCGCACCATACGCCTCCTGCCGGCCGCGCAAAATCGTCTCGGCCACTGCATAATCCTGCTGCGTAGTCAGCTTGATGTTATCATAACTGCCCTCCACCAAATGCACCGATCTTCCCATATACTCCACCAGTGCCGCATCGTCTGTAGCTTCATAACCACATCTGTGGGCATTGTTGTGGGCCAGCCGCAGCAGTGCCGTACGAAAAGCCTGAGGCGTCTGAGCAGCATACAAGCTGTCTCGATCCAGCAACGCCGTTTTGCCCCCCGCACATCTGCGTATGCTGTCCTTAACCGGCACCGACGCAATCCCGCTGCCAACCTGCAGTGCCCCCTTTATACAGCGCTTTATAGTAGCCAAATCCACACAACAGCGTGCCGCGTCATGCACCAACACCAGATTGGAATCCTTAGATAGGGCACACAGCCCGGCAAAAACCGAATCCTGCCGAAACGCCCCTCCCAAGACGACGCGAATAGCAACCCCCATCCCTGCCGTCTCAGCCAGACAAGCATGGATGTTCTCCCGAGAAGCGCAAATAACTAGCTCCTCCACACCACAAGCGCACAGCGCCTCCATACTCCTTCTCAGGGGCGTCTTCCCCAAAATGAGCCGAAACAGCTTGTCCTGCCCATCCTCCATGCGGCTGCCGCTGCCCGCCGCCAGCAAAATCCCGCTCAGCTTCATAGTCCCTCACTCCACAATCTCAAACATCCCTGCGGCCTCTTCCTTGCGCACATGCTCAACCAAGGACAAAATCCGCACCCTCATTCGCCGCTCCCCCAGGGCAATCTCCAGAATATCCCCTTCCTTTACCTCGCTGCCCGGCTTCCCAACCTTGCCGTTTACCAACACCCGCCCCTTCGAGCAGGCTTCATTGGCCACAGTCCTTCGCTTAATCAGCCTCGATACTTTAAGGTATTTGTCCAGTCGCAAAAAACGCCCTCCTCTCCAACAACAAAAGCCGGAATACTCCGGCTTTTGCTTGGTTCCTATCAGCTTATTGGACTCTCTCTTTCAGCGCCTTACCAGCCTTGAAGGCGGGAGCCTTAGAAGCGGGAATGTCGATTTCCTGTTTAGTCAGGGGGTTGAGCCCTTTCCTAGCAGCCCGCTGCCTTACTTCAAACGTGCCAAAGCCCACCAGCTGTACCTTCTCACCCTTCGCCAACGCTTCGCCTACAGCTTCTACAAAAGCACTCACAGTTTTCTCGGCTTCCTTTTTAGAGATTTCCGCCTTTTCAGCCACAACGGCGATAAGTTCAGTTTTATTCACAGCATGTTCCTCCTTATCATTATAAAAAATCCATTGGTTTCTATCGGCTATTTTACATGGGTTGTCCTAAACTTGCAACACTCTTTTCCAATAAATTCCGCTATTCTGGGCGTTTTCTTTTAAAAAATCTGCCTATTCGTCCTTCTCAGCCGCCTTGACAGCATCCCATAGCCCATCCATCTCCTCCAGACGCATATCAAAAAGCTGCTTCCCAGCCCCCATAGCCAGCGTTTCCATCGCCTCAAAACGGCGGATAAATTTATCAATCGCGTCCTTTAAAGCCAGTTCCGGTTCGATTTTCAATATCCGCGCCACATTCACCACAGCAAACAGCAAATCTCCCAGCTCTTCCCGCACCTGTTCACCCCGAGCCTCCCGAAGTTCACCGGTTTCCTCCTCAATCTTTAAAAAAGCGTCCTTTGGATCCTCCCAGTCAAACCCCACGTTCGCCGCCTTCTTTTGCACTTTATAGCTCCGCATCAGCGACGGCAAGCAAACGGGTACGCTCTTCAAAACCTCGCTCTGGCAGGAAAACCCCTTTTCCCGCTTTTTGATAGTCTCCCAGCTGTTTACCACAGCGTCCGGCGTAGGCGCGTAAGCGTGTCCAAAAATATGCGGATGCCGCCGAATCAGCTTTTCGCACAGCCCGGTTATGATATCCCGCAAACTAAAACGCCCCTGCTCCTGGGCGATCATCCCATGAAACACCACCTGCAAAAGAACGTCGCCCAATTCCTCACACAGTTTGTCATCGTCCTGCTCGTCAATCGCCTCAAACACCTCATAGCATTCCTCCAAAAGGTTCTGCTTCAGGCTTTCATGGGTCTGTTCCCGGTCCCAAGGACATCCCCCCGGGCCCCGCAGCCGCACCATAATGTCGGCCAACTGTCCAAAGCCAAAACGCCGCAGCGCAGCAAAATCCAGCGCCGGAACCAACAGGCAGGTAAACGCATCCCAATCCTTTTGCCAATCCAGCTCAAAGAGGGGCAAATCCCGCACGGAAAAATCTCCCGCCCCCAAAGAAACCAGCGTCACCTCGGTCTCATCCGGATAATATTCCTGCAAATGCAGTTTAATCTCCGCCGCCAGCAGCGGCCGATCCAGCTCAAAGAAGGCCATCGGCTGCTCCCCCGGCACAGTCTGGGCAAAAGCAGCAGCAGGCACCATCACACAGCCCCCATAGCACGAGCGCAGCGCAGCCGAAGCCGCCTGCAGGGAAACACCGGGAACAATCCTGTCTGCCAAGCCCTGCGCCAACAACCGTTCCACAACAGCATTGCCGGTAACACCGTCGCCCAAAACGCCCAAAACACAATCTTGCCCGCTTATTTCCTGAATAATTCTCTGGTTCAGCTCATCAAAATCCGCAGCATTCTCATATAGCTTGTCCAAAGAATGAAAAGCTATCCCATTGTTTTCCAAATACTTCGCAACCGGATGACGCGCCGTCTGCACATACAAACGCCCAGCGCCGCATATAACCTTATACGCCGCCTGTGTCAAATCCTGCGCGCCTCCATAGCCCATACCTACTATCGTTATACCCATCCATCTTTCCTTCTATTTCATAATACCAATTTTTCCAAGCAGCTTCTGTATTCTGTAGCCGCCGGGCAAATAGGCCCAATCATCCTTGCTCAACGCCTTAGTCAGCACAATCAGCACAGCATAAACCACCACCGCTACAACAATCGCAACGGCCAAAGCCATGTTTGCGCCCGCCGCCCCTTCCAAAACCCGGTAAGCCAGGTAGGAAACAGCGCCCATAACAGCGGTCGATATCACCGGCTTGACAATATAATCCAAAGCTTTAAACCGTATGCCCCCCAAGCGCACCATACACACCACATTCAAAATACCCGTTGTCGCATAACAGGCAATGCTGCCCAATGCCGCGCCGTAGATGTTAATGCTCTCAACACGAATAAACACCAGGCTAATCACGATTTTTATCACTGCGCCGATCAAAAGGTTAAAAACCGGCACATTCACCTTCCCCATCCCCTGCAAAACCCCGGTCATAGCCTGTAGCAAAGAAATAAAGAATACCGCCAACGACATCAGTTCCAACAGACGAATCGACAACAGCGTATTAGCCTCCGACAAACTGGGGTAGAGCAGATGGATAATAGGCTGGGCAAAAATCCCCAACCCTACCGCGCAGGGCAAGCCGATAAGCATCGCAATCTTCAGCCCCGTACCCGCCCGGGAGCGCAGCTGCCTCATATCCCGCCTCGCCTTAGACTCCGCAATAGCAGGAACCAGGCTCATAGCCAACGCCACAGTAAACACAGCAGGCATGTTCACCAGCGTGTTGACAACGCCGGTCAAAACGCCGTACATCGCCCGCGATTCACTCAGGGCATACCCAACCGCCTGCAAGGTGTTGTTGATAATGGCCGCATCAATCATGCCCATCAACGGAGTAATCGATGCGCCCACCGTCACCGGTATAGCAATCTTTGCCAAATTCTTTCCCACCCGGCCGAAGGATTCCTGCGACAATTTGGGGCTGGCCTTTATATAGGGACGAAGCTGGTTCTTCTTGCCCCTATGCACGCCCATCAGCATAACCAACGCCGCAAGCTCGCTCAGCGAAACGCCCATCATCGCGCCGGCAGCCCCCATAGCCGCAGCCATCCCCTGACCCTGGGGCAAATACATATTAAACCATGCGTTGGCCAAATAAAGCCCGATCGCCAGCTTCCCCACCTGCTCCACCAGTTGGGAAACAGCCGTGGGCGCCATGGATTGCATACCTTGAAAATAGCCCCGATAAGCAGACATCGCAGACACAAAGAAAAGCGCCGGTGCAATATAGCGTATGGCAGTAGCAGCGAGATGGTCGCCCAGCCAGCCGGCAATCAGGTCGCTTCCAAACCAAAGAACGGCGGTAGACACCGCTCCAAGCACCAGCAATAAACGAAACGATACCTTGAAAACACGCCGAGCGCCGCGATAATCTCCCAGGGTTACCTTCTCAGACACCATCTTAGAAATCGCCGTAGGCAGCCCCGATGTAGAAATCACCAAGAGATAGGTGTAGATCGGGTACGCAATCTGATAAATCCCCATTCCTTCTTCGCCAATAATGGCGGTCAGGGGAATGCGGTAAAACGCCCCGATCACTTTTACAATAAGGCCTACAATACCCAGTATTGCGGCACCTCTGACAAAAGTTTTTTTGCTCATGTACCCTCCTGAAGGCATCTGCCAAACAGTAGTATTATACCAAACTTTATAGGTTCGGTACATATATCCAAAAATAATTGTCTCAACCATTATACGCGCCGCCCCTGCTACTTAGTCTACCGCCCTGAAAATATTCCCCCGCGCCACAGCCCCGATGCCCCCTAATCAGGCTGCTCGCAAAAACAAAAGAAGACACGGCCAAAATGCCGTGCCTTCTTCGCTGTATCCTAGGCTCTCGCCGCTATTGTTCCATCTGCTTCCCAATAAATTGCGCTGCCGTCTCAGCTACTTTAATCTCCGCCTCCCCCATAGAAACACCCTCATCCTTGCTCAATAGTATCACGGCGCCAATGGCGTCACCCTCCGTAATAATGGGCACAATCACCTGCGCATGATATTTCATGCTCTCCTCTTCATCCTGCGTAATGCTGATAAAGCCTGCGCCCTTAGTTGCCGCCAGCTTCTTTCTCTCATTGATCAGCTGCTCCAGCTGCAAACTGATCGCCTTGTCCAACAGCTCACGCTTTCCAGTGCCGGCTACGGAAACCACCGTGTCCTTGTCGCAAATACAAGCAACATGCCCCATCGAGTGGTAGAGCGATTCCGTATATTCCTTAGAAAAATCACTCAACTCCCCTATTGGTGAATATTTTTTCAAAATTACCTCGCCGTCCCGGTCGGTAAAAATCTCCAATGGGTCTCCCTCTCGAATGCGCAACGTCCGCCTGATCTCTTTTGGTATGACCACCCTCCCAAGCTCATCAATTCTTCTGACAATTCCGGTCGCTTTCATATGCTCTGCTTCCTCCCGCCCATTCTCATTCTCTTTCTAACCTTATTCGTTCCAAAGGTTGATTTTCTATGCAATGCTATTATTTGCAATTGGATTAAGATTATACCCGGCTTTTCCCAGTTAATTTCTGTCTGCTTTCTATCAAATATATCCCTTTTATGTAAAATCTGGTTTATACTTCCCTTCCTTTACAAAATAAAGTATACTAGTTTGGTTAAGCTACTATCCGTCAGAATACGGTAAAAATCCAAACAGGAGAGATACATCATATGAAGCTCGGAGTGGTCGGTTTGCCCAATGTGGGCAAAAGCACCTTATTCAATGCCATTACCAAAGCGGGCGCCCAATCCGCAAACTATCCCTTCTGCACCATCGAGCCCAACGTAGGTGTTGTGGCGGTGCCAGATGATAGGCTGCACAAGCTTGCGGCGCTCTACCATCCGGAAAAGATTACGCCGGCCATAATAGAATTTGTAGACATCGCCGGCCTGGTGCGCGGGGCACATTCCGGCGAAGGCCTAGGCAACCGTTTTTTATCCCATATTCGCGAAGTCGACGCCATCATCCAGACGGTACGCTGCTTTGACGACGGCAACATCGTCCATGTAGACGGCAGCGTCGACCCAATCCGCGACGTAGAAACCATCAATTTCGAACTGCTGTTTGCAGATATGGACACTGTATCGCGCCGCATCCAACGCTCCAGCAAAGCAGCGAAAAGCGGCGATAGGAAGCTTGCTTGGGAAGTCCAAACTTTAAAGCGCATCCATCAGGAACTAGAAAGCGGCGTCATGGCCCGTTCCATTTCTTTAAACGATGAAGAGCAATCTCTGGCAGATTCTCTCTTTCTGCTTACGGCCAAACCTACTATCTATGTAGCCAACATCTCAGAAGACGACATCGGCCAAGAGGAATCTCGCTATGTCAGCGTCCTGCGCGCCTACGCCGAGCAAGAAGGCTCAGCGCTAATCTCCATCTGCGCCAAAGTCGAGGAAGAACTGGCCGGCCTTGAATCAGACGAAAAACAAGCCTTCCTGGACGAATTGGGCATCGGAGAAAGCGGTCTGGATCGCCTGGTAATCGCCAGCTATTCCCTTCTGGGGCTGATCAGCTACCTAACGGCAGGGCCTGCTGAAGTCAGAGCGTGGACCATCCAAGACGGCACCCTCGCTCCCCAGGCAGCAGGCAAAATCCATACCGACTTCGAACGGGGCTTCATCCGCGCCGAAGTGATCGACTACGAAACCCTGATACGGCTGGGCAGTGAGAAGGCCGCCAAAGAACAGGGGCTGATGCGGCTGGAAGGGCGAGACTACCGTATCCAGGACGGCGACGTCATCGTCTTTCGCTTCAACGTCTAAGCAGCAAAAAATCATTAAAAAGATGCAAAACCGTGCTTGCCGTAAAAAGCAAAGCCCGGTTTCTTTTGCCTACCATTTTTTTGTATTTTTTTGCAACAAATCCTCCGCTTCATCTTGACTTTACACAAAAGGTGTATTACAATTATCTTGTAACATGTTTCACATGTTTTGTAACCGACTTATTCAAGCTTCTTTCTTGATACTTTGCTAGTGTACCAATCCGCACCGACAACATTCAGATTTTTAAAGCTTCATCAGCCCTCTCGACCACAATTCTAATCCGCCCTCCCAAGGCTCGCCGGAAATCTACAACGAGGTGTGTAAGCATGACAGACTGGGGAAGAAAAAAAGGAATCATATTTGATATTGAACGCTATGCGATCGAAGACGGTCCAGGTATCCGTACGCTGGTGTTTTTAAAAGGCTGTCCTTTGCGTTGCTTGTGGTGTTCCAACCCGGAATCCCAAAATGTGCAAACGGATATCCTGTTCTATGCAAACAAATGCAGCGGCTGCGGTAAATGCGTAGCCCAATGCCCCACCGGCGCCATCTCAGACTCCGAGCGATATGGGCTGGTCACCGATCTTTCTCTGTGTACCCGGTGTGGCTTATGTGAAAAGAATTGTTTTTACGGCGCGCGGAAGCTTTCCGGCAAAGAGGTCTCGGCTCAAGATGTTCTGGATGTTGTCCTGCGCGATAAAAGGCACTACGAGAACTCCGGCGGCGGCGTCACCTTTTCCGGCGGCGAACCCTTCGCCCAACCGGTCTTCTTGCAGGCGCTGCTGCATCTATCCAAAGCCAACGGCCTGCACACTGCCATCGAAACCTGCGGCGCCGTACCTTTCACCAACATAGCGCCCAGTTTACCGCTGTTAGACTTGGTCTTTTTCGATTTAAAGCATACAGACGACGAAAAGCTGCGTCAACACACTGCTCAGGCGGGCACAGTCCCCCGGGCCAATCTAAAAGCAATCTGCGCACAGCACGAAAACGTCATTGTGCGCATCCCGGTCATCCCCGGCTTCAACCACAACCTGGCGGATATGACATCCATGTTTGAGTTTGTGGCCGGTCTTAGCGGCGGCTTCAAGAGCGTCGAGCTTCTGCCCTACCACAGGCTGGGCGGTCCAAAGTACGACTGTCTGGGCAAAGACTATGCCTTAAAAGATTTGGAGCCGCTGCAAAAAGCAGATCTTGCTCCCTACCTAAGCTTGGCAGAGAAAATGGGCATCCCAGTCTTTGCCGGCGCACAATAATTGTTTGGAGGTAGCAAACCATGCAAGCGAAAAACTCATTAAACTGTGTAGCATTCGATTGTGGGAATTCGTCTGTACGGGTGGTCTTGGGCCAATACGACGGCAAGCGCATCCACATGGAAGTGGTCCACCAAGTAGAAAACCGTGAGATTGAAGTGCAGGGCATCTTCTATTGGGATATCCTCCACATCTTCCACGAACTGCAAAAAGGTCTGCAAATGGCCTATCGCAAGTGTGGCCGCATCGACAGCGTAGGCGTCTGCACCTGGGGCATCGACTTTGGCCTGTTAAACAAGCAGGGGCAGCTTTTAGGCAATCCCATGTGCTACCGCAACAGCCTGGCTGCCGGCGTCCTAAGCGAACTCGACAGCAACACCCGCCGGTTCATGTTCGACCAAACCGGCATCCACAACGATCAAATCAACACAATCTACCAGCTTCTAGGCTACCGCCGGGCTTTCCCGGAAACCTACGACATAGCCGACCGCCTGCTGCTCATCCCGGATCTTTTGGTCTACCTCTTTACCGGCGAACAGCGGGGCGAACCCACCATCGCCAGCACCACCCAATACTACAACGTAACCGACAACGATTATTCCCAGTCGGTTTTACAGCACTGGAATCTAGACCCAGCCCTTCTCCCGCCCTTGGTACAAAACGCTGAGCTGATCGGCTGCCTCAAGCGCAGCATTGCAGACGAACTGCACATCAACGCATGTCCGTTCATCTGCGTCCCCTCCCACGATACGGCCTGCGCCATCGCGGCCATCCCGGCATCCTCCGAGGATTTCCTGTATGTCAGCTCCGGCACCTGGGGCCTGATTGGCACCGAGCTGCAAAAGCCCATCATAAGCGATGCAGTCTATGAAAAGGGCTTTGCCAATGAAGGCGGCGCCTTCTCCACCACCACCTTCCTAAAAAACTCCGCGGGCATGTTCATCATCCAGCGGGTTCGCCGCGAACTGCGCGCCCAAGGGATCGACCTTTCCTGGGATGAAATCGTGTCTTTGGGCAAACAAGCCGAGGATGCAAGCCTCGTGTTCAACCCCAACCATCCGTCGCTGTTCAATCCTCCCAGCATGCTGGAAGCCATCCGCAAGCTGCTGGCGCAAACAGGCCAAAAGGAGAATTGCAGTCATGCCGAGGTTATCCGTGCAGTTTACGGGTCCATGGCCCTCTGCTACAAAGCCGTAACCGACGATATCGCGGCCATCACACAAAAGGAATACCCCACTTTGCACATCGTAGGCGGCGGCGCCCAGAACCAATTCCTAAACCAGCTCTGTGCCGACGCCACTGGCAAGCAGGTCATTGCCGGCCCCTACGAGGCCACTTCCCTAGGCAACATCGGCGTACAGCTGATCTACCACAAAGCGGCAGATCATAGCCTAGCCGCTGTACGAAATATCCTGCGCGATTCCATCGATTCTGTGGCCTATTCGCCCCAGGAAACGCTTCGCGCCTCTCAATATGATACATTCTTAGAGGTATGCAGCCTATGACCCACCAACCCCATAAAAAAAGACGCTCGGTTAACATCCGCCAAATCGCGGAGCTGTGCAATGTCTCCATCGCCACAGTATCCCGTGCCATCAACCACCCGGAAAAAGTAACGCCGGAGTTATACGAGCGCATCCAAAAAGTCATAGCGGAACACAACTATATCCCCAACGAGCTGGCCAAACAGCTCTTCGCACGGGATTCCAAATCCTTGGGGCTTTTCGTCTACGATATTGCAAACCCCTTTTTCACGATGCTGATCCAGCGCTTGAATGAACTGGCTTTCGACCGTGACTACACCTTAATCATCTGCGACACGAAAAACGATGTCCAGCGGGAAAGCAAATATCTCAAATACCTCCAAGGCATCCAGGTTTCCGCCCTGATCCTAACCGAAGGCATACCATTCGCCTTGGTACGGGAAATCGCGGGCAGCATCCCATGCGTGTCCATCGACCGTATGGTAGAAATGCCCAGAGGCAGCGATATCCCGGTCATTACCTCCGATAACTTTGGCGGTGCAGCTCTAGCAGTCGACCATCTTGTTTCCCTGGGCCACCGCAAGATAGCCGTCGCCGGCGTACAGGATGTTGTTTCCTCCCTGCGCCGCTTCGAGGGCTTTCAGGCCGCCATGCAGCGTCATGGGCTGGGCGTGCCGCAGGAATATATCTGCCGTGCCGACAACATGAATATAAAAAGCGGCGTTTGTGCCCTCGACCATCTCCTCTCGCTGCCCGATGCGCCCACGGCCGTCCTATGCACCAACGATCTTGTAGCCCAAGGAGTGATACAGCGGGCATTCAGCTGCGGCCTTGGCATACCCGCCCAGCTCTCCGTTGTAGGCTTCGACGGCATTCTAGGCGACACCTACTACCCCCAGCTTACGACAGTCAAGCAGGACGTAGATAAAGCTGCCCAGATCGCCATCAACACGGCCCTCAACCA
>JBMNTQ010000002.1:0-44636 GCA_050945815.1 Christensenellales bacterium | reverse complement strand
AAACGTTTTCAGGAGGCAAAACAGCTATGATGGATAAAAACAAGGTCTTTGTGGCCATTGCCCCCATTGTCTGGACCAACGACGATCTGCCGGAGCTGGGCGGTCACATCAGCTTTGAACAGTGCATCTCCGAAATGGCGGAGGCCGGCTACATCGGCAGTGAAATCGGCAACAAATACCCGCGGGATATTAACGTGCTGCGCTCCTATCTCGAGAAATACAACCACAAAATATGCGGTCAGTGGTTCAGCGGCTATATTCTGTCCCAGCCCTTCGACAAAGTCAAGAAGGACTTTACAGAATACATGGATTTCCTCTACGACACCGGCGCGAGGGCCATCAGCTTCTCCGAGCAAAGCTTTGGCTTCCAAGGCACGCCGCTGCCCATCTTCGAGCATAAAGTCATCTACAACGACGACAACTGGAAGAAATTCACCGACGGCATCAACGAGCTTGGGCATTTAGCCGCGGAAAAAGGCATGCGTCTGTGTCTGCACCACCATATGGGCACCGGCGTCCAAACAGAAGAAGAAGTCGACCGCTTCATGGACATGACAGAGCCAGGGAAAGTCTGGCTGCTGCACGACGCAGGCCACCTCTACTTCGCCGGCTGCGATCCGCTCAAAGTCCTCAAGAAGTACGTCCATCGCGTAGGCCATGTCCATCTGAAGAATGTACGAGCCAATGTGCTGCAAGAGATGCGCATTCGCCGCAGCTGCTTCCTAGAAGCGGTGTATGCCGGCGCATTTACCGTCCCGGGTGACCCGGAAGGCGCTATCGACTACGCACCCATCTTCCAAGTTCTGGAAGATGGCGGCTACGAAGGCTGGATGATGGTAGAAGCCGAGCAGGACCCAGACATAGCCAATCCGCTGCAGTACGCCAAAATGGGTCGGGAATATATCCGAAAATGCACCGGCCTTTAGGATGTGTAGTATACTGAACAATTTTTGGGCGTTCCCACTATCATAAAACTATTAGGAGGTTTCTTATGGCTAAAAACGTTGTAGCAATTTTCGGCGCCGGCCGAATCGGCAAATTACATGCAGAAAACATTATCCGTAATCTTCCCGATGTCAAGATCAAATACATCATTGACATTTTCCTAACCCCTGAAGCAGAAGCCTGGGCAAAGGGCTTGGGCGTCGAGCATGTCCTGAAAGACGACGCAGCTGTTTTCGCAGATCCCGAGGTAGATGCCATCTTAATCGGCTCACCTACGCCTACCCACAGCGATCTCATTCTCAAAGCCTGCGCTGCCAAAAAGGACGTATTCTGTGAAAAACCCCTGGATCTGGACATCGACCGCATCTACTCCACTTTAGAAGCAGTCGAAAAAGCAGGCATTAAATTTATGATGGGCTTCGTGCGCCGCTTCGACCACAACCACAGAGCCGTACACGACGCAGTAGCTGCCGGAAAAGTAGGCAAGCCGGAGCTCATTACCATCACCTCCCGCGACCCTGCGATCGCACCGATGGAATATATCGCCACCAGCGGCGGCATCTATGTAGACATGATGATCCACGACTTCGACATGATCCGCTTCCTGGCGATGAGTGAAGTTGTAGAAGTCTATGCAAAAGGCGCTTGCCTTGTCGACCCCAGAGTTGCAGATTACGGCGACGTAGACACGGCCATCGTAACGCTGACCTTCGAAAACGGTGCCCTAGGCGTTATCAACAACAGCCGCCGCGCCAATTTCTACGACCAGCGGACCGAGGTCATGGGCGACCTTGGCTGCGTCCAGGCGCTCAACGACACGCCCAACACCGTCACAGTCACCACCATCGACGATGTCACCTCCGCCCGCCCGCCGTGGTTCTTCCTGGAACGCTACAGCGATGCGTTTGCAACGGAGATGACAGCCTTCTTCGAAGCGCTCAATGGCGGCGGCGAAATGCCCACCAACGGCAACGATGGGCTGCAATCCGTATTGATCGCGGAAGCCTGCAACATCTCCGCTCGAGAAGGCCGCCCGGTCAAGATCAGCGAGGTAGCCCGAGGCTAAAAGCCCCCGCAAACATATCAGTAAAAACCAAAAAGGCTGCGTAACGCTCTGTTACACAGCCTTTAGCTTATCCAACTATCTTTCAAGCATATGCCCCTCTGCCAGGCTTGCGCACATTCACTTCCCCAAGCAAAACTGCGAAAAAATCCGGTCCAGCAAATCCTCCGTAGCCGTTTCCCCTACGATTTCCCCCAAAGCCTCCCAGCCGATGCGCAAATCAGTGGCCACACAAGCCTCATCCTCCAGCTCATAAAGTGTCCGTTTTGCCTGCTGGATTGCCTCACGCGCCCGGGAAATGGCCTCCTGATGCCGTTGGTTCACCACAGCCTCCGAGAATCCACCGTCCCCGCCCCGCTCCAGCGCCGCATCGTATAGCGCGTCCACCAAGGCGTGCAAACCATCGCCGGTAGCAGCCGAAACCGGCAACACCCGCACATTGGGAAACGCGTCTGCCACTTCCTGCGGCGGCAGAACCACCGGTCCGTCGCTTTTATTCAGCGCAATCAAAAACGGCCCCCCAATCGATTCGGCAATGCTCCGATCCTCGTCGACCAGCGGCCGCGATGTATCCAACACAAGCACCGCCACATCCGCCTCCCGCAAAGCAGCAAAGCTGCGCGCAACGCCTAGCTTCTCCACCGGGTCCTCCCCCTCCCGAATCCCAGCAGTATCAATCAGCCGAACCGGCATCCCATCTATCTGAAACGGCTCCTCAATCACATCCCGAGTCGTCCCGGCAACCTCCGTCACAATAGCGCGTTCGCTGCCCACAAGGGCGTTGAGCAGCGAGGATTTCCCCACATTCGGCCGCCCTACAATCGCCACAGCCACTCCCTCCCGGATCATCCTGCCGGTATGGAACGTTGCCGACAGCGCCGCCAACTCCTCTAACACGCCGTCCATATCCTCCCCAACGCCCAAAACGTCGATCATCTCCTCCGGATAGTCAATAGAAACCTCCAGTGCAGCCAAAATATTCGCAATCCCATCCCGACATGCGATAATTTTCTGAGAAAGCGACCCCTTCATCTGCCGCAAAGACGTCTGCCGCCCCCGCTCCGAAGAGGAAGCGATCAAGTCCATCACAGCTTCCGCCTGAGCCAAATCAATCCGTCCGCTGAGAAACGCCCGCTTGGAAAATTCCCCGCCCTGGGCAAGGCGCAGGCCCTGCCTGTCCAGGGTCTGCATCAGTTTTTTCACCACGGCCATCGAGCCATGGCAATGAAATTCCGCCATATCTTCTCTCGTATAGCTATTCGGGCCGGCCATAAAAACAGCCATAGCCTCGTCCACCACGCCATCCTCGTCCACAATATCTCCGTAATACAAGCGGTGGCTTTGCGTTTGTCCCCCATGGCGAAACACCCGCTCAAAAACCTCCCGGGATTGTGCGCCGCTGATGCGCACAATGGCAATGGCGCTTTGGCCCGGCGGCGTGGATAAAGCATAAATCGTATCCATATCAAAAGCCTGCTCCCCATTTTATTCTGCCTCTATCATACCTATATCAACGGCTCTGCGCAAGCAGCGGCGAGGAACACACGGAATTTTCAAAATTTTTCCGGTATAGTTCTTTTTTTATTCCAAAAGATAAGCTTGTAATGAAAAAAAGGAGGGATGCTTCTATGAGCTGGATCAATTGCTCGATGTGCAGCAATCCGGTGGACAGCCGCTCGGCTCACATTTGCGACGAATGCCAAAGTTACGTCTGCGCCGACTGTATGGCGCATTTTGGCGGCCACAGCTGCGCTTGCCAGCAAGACTAGCCGCTCAAACACAAAGCAGCGTCCACTTTTTATTTCTCTTTTTTATATCAAGCATAAGCAGCGGCAGAATGGAAATAATAAAGGTGCGCTGATGCGCAAAACAACACACAGGAGGTAATGCAATGTTTCAAGACACCAACCGACAGATCCGATGCAGTGTAGACACATGCACCTATAATGCTCAAGAAAAGTACTGTAAACTGGATAGCATCATGGTCGGCTCCATCAACGATCGTGCTAACCGGGCGGAAGACAGCATGTGCTGCAGCTACAAGAAATCCTGACATGAGCAATCAAGCACCTCAAGTAGTCTGCAAAGCAAAGAGCTGCATTCACAACATCGCTACATCCTGCAACGCCCTGCAACTGCTTATCGTAGGCGATCGTGCGGACTCTAGCAGTCAAACCCGTTGCAGAAGCTACGTCGACGACATAGGAAGCTACACAAACAACGCCATCCAACGGATGAAAACAATCTCACCCGGCAAGCTAGGCAACGGCCTTGCCATGTCGATGAGCGAAATTGGCGAATTCGACGCACCGGATACCATCATTGCCTGCACCGTCAGACAATGCCGCCACAACAAAGACTGGAACTGCCGAGCCCGCACCCTGCATGTATCACAAGCAGAAAAGCTCGATAATGCCCATTGTGAATCTTTCAAACCTTTGTAAAAATGAAACAGCCCATGGAGACATTCCTCCGTGGGCTGTTTCGCTCTTTCTTATCCTGTCCCCCTTCTTGTTTACCCGAAGCAATCGCTCCAATCCCCCAGCGAAACCACCTCCGCATACACGCCGCGCCAACCGTAGCATCCATCTCTGCTGTGTAAAGCCAAATCGTGCCCGGTTCGTTTTGCGCCCGCTCTCGCTTCGGCCCTTTCTGCGCTCCTTTTACGGGATATACAGCGGCAGCCTCAGCAAAACATCCCGGTTGCGCTGCCAAATCACATCCAAGTCCGAAAGGGGCGGCGGCGCAGGAGTTGTAGTCGGCCCGATCTCTATAGTCAGTCCAATACGCTGGAAATCCAGTATCTGATAATCCCGCAGCCCCGCGCCGGACAAAGAATCCTGCTCAGGCATCAGCCGGTAATCCGTAATGTTTCCCACAGCGATCGCCACCGCCCGATCCCGCTCCAGCCTATCCCCGGTCTGGTAAAAATACCAATAGATCTCAGCGCCCACAGCATGATAGGAGACGCTGGCGTCCAGCCTTCTCTGTATGTACCGGGCAACAGCCTGGGTCTCCGGCTGCGACAGAGGCGCATAGCCCTTGAAGCCCTCCGGTGCAGGCGCATACACGCCCGTATCCTTTTCTTCCCAATAAGCCGGGAAATTGGAGTTTAAATCCACACCGTTGGCATTGGCCTTATAGCGGGTAAAATCCTCACTGCCGCCGTTGATGGCTAGCAATTCCTCCCTCTTTTGCAAATCATCTACCGAAGACAGTCCAAACCGCGACAGCTCCACACCATCCGGGTTCAACATGGGGACAATATGGTATTGGACATTGGGCCATACAAACGTCCCGGCTTCCTCCGATATCTGAAGCAGCCACGCCACCTGCATCATCACCACCTGGCTGGTCATATACTCCCGCCCATGGATCGAGCCGTCCACCCACACCTGCTTGGTCGCGTTGTCGTTGCCTAAAATCAACAGAGGAATCTCCCTGCCCAAAACGGAATAGCCCAAAGTCTCCACCCGCATAAACTGCGTATAGCGCTCCTGTAGAGCCGCTATGTCCTGCATCAAAACATCATAGGAATATTGCTCATCCACCGTCACCAAACATAAGCACTCCTTCCTCACCTTATTTCTATACAGTATTCCCCCAAAGAGTAAAAGGTTCCGCCGCCGCCAGCCTCCTCCAAACCCTCATAATTCCTTGACAAAACGGCCATCCTATATTATCATTTATTGATGATATCCTGCAATTATCGTCTGCCGGCTTCCTTGGCAGGTAGCCGTTATAACATGCTTTTGCGATGGTCATAGGCTCCGGGCAAAAAGCCGCAGCCTGCTCAAGGACATGCGCAACAGTGCCGCACAACGTCCTTTCGTCTCTGAAATGCTGGTGGGACGAAAGGTTTTTCTATTTAAAACAACTAATCAAGGGGTGCAATTATGAGCCGTAAAAAAATAGAAACCAAATGGCAGCAAAAATGGGAACAAACCAAGCTCTACCATTTCCGTCCCGACGACAACCGGGACAAGTTCTATATGCTGGAAATGTTTTCCTATCCCTCCGCTGCCAAGCTGCACGTGGGCCACTGGTACAACTATGGTCCCTCCGACACCTTCGCCCGGTTCCAGCGCATGCAAGGCAAGAACGTATTCCACCCCATGGGCTTCGATGCGTTTGGCCTGCCCGCTGAAAACTACGCAATCAAAACCGGCATCCACCCCCAAGATTCCACCCTGCAAAACATCCAAACCATGGAGGCCCAATTAAAAAATATCGGCGCTTCCTTCGACTGGGACCACGAAGTCGTCACCTGTCTGCCGGAATACTACCGCTGGACCCAGTGGTGCTTCCTGCAGCTCTACAAGCATGGCCTGGCCTACCGCAAGGAAGCGCCGGTCAACTGGTGTCCCAGCTGCAACACGGTTCTAGCCAACGAGCAAGTCGTAGACAGTGCCTGCGAGCGCTGCTCTACAGAAATCCTGCGTAAAAACCTAACCCAATGGTTCTTCAAAATTACCGACTATGCCGACGAGCTTCTCGCCTGTCTAGATTCTCTGGATTGGCCGGAGCGCACCAAAGCCATGCAGCGCAACTGGATTGGCCGCTCCACTGGAGGCGAGATCGTATTCCCCATCCAAGGAACCGGCAAATCCTTCACTGTGTTCACCACCCGAGCAGACACGCTCTTCGGCTGCACCTATGCCGTGCTCGCACCGGAGCATCCGTTGGTTGCCGAAATCACCACAGCCGAGCGCCGCGATGAAGTCGCCGCCTACGTCGAGAAAGCCACCAAGCAATCCGAAATCCAACGGCTGTCCACCTCCGACGAAAAAACCGGCGTCTTCACCGGCGCCTACGCCACCAACCCCATCAACGGCCGAAGCGTCCCCCTCTATATTGCAGACTATGTGCTCTTTTCCTACGGCACCGGCGCGGTCATGGCCGTGCCTGCCCACGACGAGCGGGATTTTGCCTTCGCCTGCAAAGCCGGCCTGCCCATCGAACGGGTCATTCTGGCCAACGATGGCAGCGAGCCGGAGCTGCCCTTCACAGAGTACGGCATCGTAACTGGCAGCCCCGGCTTCGACGGCCAATCCAGCCAGCAAGCCATGCAAACCATCCTCCAGCATCTGGAAGCACAAGGCAAAGCTGCTTCCAAAGTCAACTATCGCCTGCGCGACTGGCTCATCTCCAGGCAGCGCTACTGGGGCGCGCCCATCCCCATGATCCATTGCCCCGTCTGCGGCACTGTGCCGGTCCTGGAGCAGGATCTTCCCGTGCTGTTGCCCTACGACGTAGATTTCACCCCAGACGGCACCTCCCCGCTGAAAAAGAACAAGGCGTTCATGAATGTCTCCTGCCCGGTTTGCGGCCACGCAGCCCAGCGAGAAGCCGACACCATGGACACCTTCATGTGCTCGTCCTGGTATTTCCTGCGTTATGCCGACAATAACAACGATCAAGAAGCCTGGAACAAAGAATTAATCAACCAAATTCTGCCGGTAGACACCTACGTCGGCGGCGCAGAGCATGCCTGCATGCACCTGCTCTATGCCCGCTTTTTCGTCAAGGCCTTCCGAGACATGGGCTATCTGAATTTCGACGAGCCCTTCCTGCGCCTGATCCACCAAGGCACGATTTTAGGGCCAGACGGCAACAAAATGAGCAAATCCTACGGCAACGTGGTGTCTCCAGACGAATTCGTGGAAAAATACGGCTCCGACGTCTTTCGGATGTACCTGATGTTCGGCTTCTCCTACATTGAAGGAGGCGCCTGGAGCGACGACGGCATCAAAGCCGTCAACAAATTCCTGGACCGCGTAGAAAAGCTGGTGGAACAAGCCGTCCATTGCCCGAAGAATGGCAAACCCAACAGCTCCGACAAGGATTTAAACTACATCCTCAACAACACCATCCTGCGAGTGGGCGAGGATGTCCAGCGCTTCCAGTTCAACACAGCCATCGCCCGGCTGATGGAGCTGGTCAACGCCCTCAACAAATACCGAGACAACGGCTGCAAAAACCCCGGTTTCTTCCGCATGGCCGTGGAAACCCTGGTGCTGATCATGGCGCCTATGGCACCGCATTTCTGCGAAGAAGCCTGGCAGACATGCGGGCGTCCCTATTCGATATTCGACCAGCCTTACCCCCTCTGTGACGAATCCGCCCTCACCCTCGATACCGTCAATATCGGCATACAGATAAACGGCAAGGTGCGCGGCAACATCGACGTCGCAGCCGGCGCTTCAGAAGAAACCATCCGAACATCGGCGCTGGAAAATTCAAAAATTCAGGCACAACTAGCCGGCAAAACCGTCGTGAAAGTCATCGTCATCAAAGGTCGTCTGGTCAACATTGTTGTAAAGTAGCAACCAGACTACGCTACCCTGAAGGAGGCATACATTGTACGATTATCATCTCCATTCCCGTTATTCCGCCGACAGCGAAACGCCCATGGAGCATATGGCGCAGCAAGCGCAGTCTTTGGGCCTACGGGAAATCTGCTTTACCGACCATGTAGACATCGGCTTCTCCCTCCATGGCATCGCGTTCGAGGTAGACCTGCCCGCCTACCTGGAAAACCTCACCAGCCTCCGCAAGAAATATCCGGCGCTACCTATCAAAGCCGGGCTGGAAGTCGGCCACACCCCGGAAAATACCGCAGCCACTGCGGCGCTGCTCGCCGACTGTCCGCTGGATTTCATCATCGCCTCCGTTCACCTGCTGGACGGTGAAGATATCTTCTGCGCCGGCTATACCCCAAGCATGCGCAAAAAGGTCTACCAAGATTATCTTTTAGCCTGCCTGCATACAGCAAAAACGGCACCCCAGTTCAACGTACTGGGCCACGTCAACTACCCCTCCAAGCTGCCGGTCTTTTGCGATAAGCCGCTCTATTACGACGATGCGCCGGACATCCTAGACGAAATCTTCCGCGCGCTGATTGCCCGGGGCAAGGGCATCGAGATCAATACCTCCCCCTTGCGCAAAACCCGGGATATCGAATCCACCCTAAGCTATATGCGGCGTTATCGCGCCTTAGGCGGCGAAATCATCACCCTGGGCTCCGATGCCCACCGGCCGGAAACCATAGGCTTTCTGTTCCCCGAAATGATCGAGGCGCTCAAAAGTCAAGGCTTTGCCTACCTCTGCACCTTCGACCGCCAATCCCCCATCTTCCACAGCCTCTAGGAAGGAGCCAAACCCATGAGAGAACTATCCGCCGCCGCCATCACACAAGCCGTACAGCGCCTTTGTATCGACGCCTGCACCAACCTAGGCCCCGATATCAGCCAGGCGCTGGGGAACGCCCACAGCAGCGAAATTTCGCCCTTTGGCAGGGAAACGCTGGCACAGATCATCGAAAACATGGAATACGCCCGGGAAAATTGCCTTCCCTGCTGCCAAGACACCGGTATGGCCGTGGTCTTTTTGAAGCTCGGACAGGACCTGCATATCCAGGGCAACCTCTACGATGCTATCAACGAAGGGGTTCGACAGGGCTACGAAGCAGGCTATCTGCGAAAATCCGTCCTAGACCCACTCACCCGTATCAACACAAAAGACAACACCCCGGCGGTCATCCACACCACGATAACCCCGGGCGATATATTAGAAATCTCCGTCGCGCCCAAAGGGGCCGGCAGCGAAAATATGGGCCGCTTGAGTATGCTCAAGCCCTCCGACGGCACCGAAGGCATCAAAAATTTCGTCATAGAAACGGTAGAGTTGGCCGGTGCCAACCCCTGCCCGCCCCTTACAGTATGCGTAGGCATCGGCGGCACCATGGAAAAAGCGGCCCTCTTGGCCAAAGAGCAGGTCCTGCGGGAAATTGGCAGCAAAAACCCCGATCCGCTCCTAGCCCAACTGGAAGCCGAGCTCCTCTGTCACATCAATGGCTTGGGCATCGGTCCGATGGGCCTCGGCGGTCTTACTACCGCGCTGGCCGTCCACATCGCAACCTACCCCACCCACATTGCAGAGTTGCCCGTCGCAGTCAACCTGCAATGCCATGCCGCCCGTCACAAAACCATTGTCCTCTAAGGAAAGGAGCCCCCATGGAATCTCTACACACCCCTCTGCAAAAAGAGACGCTCTCCCGCCTGACAGCCGGCGATTCGGTGCTGCTGTCCGGCACCCTCTATACAGCGCGAGACGCGGCCCACAAGCGGCTTGTGGCCATGCTGGACGCAGGCGAGCCCTTGCCGTTTTCCTTGCCAAACCAATGCATCTACTATGTCGGCCCCTGCCCCGCGCCCCCCGGCCGTGTCATCGGCCCCTGCGGCCCCACCACCTCCGGGCGCATGGATGCCTACGCCCCAGCGCTTTTCGACCGGGGGCTTGCGGCTGTTATCGGCAAAGGCAACCGCAGCCCAGCCGTCATCGATGCTCTGGTGCGCTCCGGCGCTGTATATTTTGCAGCCACCGGCGGCGCTGCGGCGCTGCTGTCCCGCCATGTGAAAGCTGCCGAACTGATCGCGTTCGAAGATTTGGGCGCAGAAGGCATCTACCGGCTAAAAGTGGAGAATTTCCCGCTAATCGTTGCCATAGACAGCCGCGGCAACAACCTCTATCTAAGCGGCCCGATGAAATACCGCACAGCTAAAAATAACGTCTGCATCTAACTGCTGCAGCCTGTTTTCTCTCAGGAAAAAGGCAGGGCGGAGAACCTTCCCCTGCCCTTTTTATCCCAACACCATCTAGTTTCCCATTTCGCGGGAGGAGGCCATCCATGTACGATACCTGCTACGACGCAATCATTATAGGCGCAGGCCACGCGGGCTGCGAAGCCGGCTTGGCCTTGGCGCGCCTAGGACACAAAACCCTTATCTTAACGATGAACCTGGATTCTGTTGCCCTGATGGCCTGCAATCCTGCCATCGGCGGCACAGCTAAAGGACATCTGGTACGGGAGATCGACGCCTTAGGCGGCGAAATGGCCCTAGCCGCCGACGACACCTTCATCCAGATAAAAATGCTCAATACCGCCAAAGGTCCGGCGGTACAGTCCCTTCGAGCCCAGATGGACAAAACCAGCTACCAACAGCGCATGAAACAAGCGCTGGAGCAATGCGAAAATCTCTACCTCAAGCAGGGCGAATGCACCGAACTTCTGGAATCCGGCGGCAAAATCCAAGGCATCAAAACCCGCACCGGCGCACAAATCCGTTGCGGCACACTAATCCTGGCCAGCGGTGTCTACCTGAAAAGCCGCGTCATCGTAGGCGAATGCGCCATCCAAAGCGGCCCCTCCGGCCTGTTTCCCGCCACAGCCCTGTCCCAATCTCTGGAAAAGCTTGGGGTCGGCCTTCGCCGCTTCAAAACCGGCACACCGGCGCGAATCAACCGCCATTCTTTGGATCTCTCCAAAATGATCCCCCAATACGGCGACGAAACCATCATCCCCTTTTCCTTTTTGTCCGGCCAACTCCAACGTCAGCAAACCCCCTGCTACCTAACCTACACCAACGAGCAAACCCACGATATCATCCGCGCCAATCTGCACCGGGCGCCCATGTACAACGGAATGGTAGATGCCACAGGCACCCGCTACTGTCCCTCCATCGAGGATAAGGTCGTACGCTTTCAGGACAAACAGCGCCACCAGCTCTTCATCGAGCCTGAAGGCACAAACACAGACGAAATGTATGTACAAGGGCTGTCCACAGGCCTGCCCGAGGATATCCAGCTCCAAATGCTGCGCACCATCCCCGGGTTGGAGCGAGCAGAGATCATGCGCAGCGCCTATGCCATCGAATACGACTGTATCCAGCCAGACAGCTTGAATCTATCCCTGGAATCCAAAACCATAAGCGGCCTGTTCTTCGCCGGTCAGATAAACGGCAGCTCAGGCTACGAGGAAGCGGCAGCCCAAGGCCTGATGGCAGGCATCAACGCCGCCCACTATCTGCAAGAAAAACCGCCTGTCATTCTGCTGCGCTCCGACGGCTACATCGGCGTACTCATCGATGATTTGGTCACCAAAGGCACTCCGGAGCCCTACCGCATGATGACCTCCCGGTCAGAATACCGTCTGCTGCTGCGCCAAGACAACGCAGACCTGCGCCTAACAGAGTTAGGCAGGACTATCGGCCTGGTCAGCGACGAACGCTACCGCCTCTACCGCCGCAAAAAGGAAGGAGTCGAACGAGAGCTTAGCCGCCTGCGGTCCGTCGGCGCAAGCGCTCAAATAGCCTCCCGCCTGCTGGGTACGGAATCCGGCGGCATGAAGCTGTACGAACTGCTCAAACGCGGCGTCTCCCACGATGCTCTGCAAAGCGAGGGCCTAGCCGTCCAGTTGCCCGAAGATATCGCCTTTCAGGTACAAACCCACATCAAATACGAAGGTTACATCCAAAAACAGCTACGCTCTGTCCAGCAGTTTAAGAAAATGGAATCCCAGCCCCTGCCCCCGAATCTGGATTACACGAGCATAGCCGGTCTGCGTATCGAAGCACAGCAAAAACTATCCGCCCTGCGTCCGGCGAGCTTGGGGCAGGCGTCCCGCATTTCCGGGGTTTCTCCGGCGGATATCGCCGTACTGGCGGTGTATTTGAAAAGCCGCGGGTAAAATTTTTGCCCGCAGGTTGACAGTTCCCGCCCCATGGAATATGATAAAAGTTGAGAGTTCCATTTTTTTCTCTCACTATTATTTTTCTTAATCAAGGAGGTGCAAACCGGTGGAAGACGGCGGTAGTAGCGGCATAATCGTGAAAACTTGCTTTCAGCTTGCTGGGAAAAACCGGTTTGCGCCAAAAAGCGTCTAACCGACCTTTCTTTTCCGTTATCAAAGCATTTTCCAACATTATGCAAAGCCGCTATTTCTCGCGGCACAGGTAAAGCACGCTGTCCCTATTTATTCTTTGTGGTAAGCGTCTGTTTTTTTGTGCCGTAAAAAAAGCAATGGGGCAGGCCATGCCAAGCTGCACCCATGAGAAAGAGGGTTTTTCATATGCTCTATATTCACAAAACAGAAAACGAAAAACTACGCGAAGCAACCTTCTCCGAAAGCGGGATTTGGGTGCATCTTTGCAACCCCTCCCCGGAGGAAATCTCCCAGGTAAGCGAGGCGCTTCACCTCGAAACCGAAATGCTGCACGCGCCGCTAGACGATGAAGAGCGGGCGCGGATTGAATTAGAAGACGGCGTCATCTTTATCATCGTAGACATTCCCTACGCTATGCCGGAAGGCGGCTCCCATGTATACAACACGCTGCCTTTAGGCATCATCCTAACCCAAGACGCCATCGTCACCATCTGCCTTCAAGAAACCAGCATCATCACCGATTTCATCACCCAGTACACCCGGAATTTCTACACTGCCAAGAAAACCCGGTTCATCCTGCAAATTCTATACAAAATATCCACCAAATACCTGCAATACCTGCGCCTGATCGACAAAACCAGTATCCGCGTCGAGCAGGAACTGCACCGGTCCATGAAAAACCGCGAGCTGATCCAAATGCTGCGCCTGGAAAAGAGCCTCGTGTTCTTCAGCACATCCCTCAAGGGCAACGAAGTGGTACTAGAGCGCATGCTGCGCATCGAGGACGTCAAAAAATTTCCAGACGACACAGACCTGTTGGAAGATGTCATCATCGAGAACAAGCAGGCCATTGAAATGTGTAACATCTACCGCGACATATTAAGCGGCACGATGGACGCATTCGCTTCGGTCATCTCCAACAACCTCAACATCGTCATGAAGTTCCTCGCGGCCATCACCATCATCATTGCCATCCCCTCGTTTGTGGCCGCCCTGTGGGGCATGAACGTCCCCGTGCCTTTCGAGCAGCACAGCAACGGCTTCTGGATTGTAACCGGCATCTCCGGCCTATCCGCCCTGATCACAGCTCTGATCATGTGGCGAAAGAAGATGCTCTAGCCATTGGCACAAAACCCCTCTTCTATCCACCAAAGCCCAAGGGAAGCATTTTTCTTCCCTTGGGCTTTAGAAATCCGCGCCAATTCTGTTTGATCGAAAACAGCAGCCTATCCCCCCCGAACCTCCAACCGCCTGGCCAGAGCAAACCTCTGCATCTGGGGAATCAGCATCAACACCAAGCACAGCGCCCCTTCCACCAACACATAAACATTATATCCTGCAGAGTAAGCGAACACGCTCAGGCCGGTTCCCTCCGCATACACAGCAAAGAAAATGATACCGCTCGCCGTATGGCATATATAGCGCCCCAGTGCCGCCAGAACAATACCCGGCAAAATGGTATTCAGCTGCCGGCTCTTCCCAATAGCAATCCTGGCCTTAGAAAAGATCCCCGCCAAGCCCAGCGCCATAAACGCAAACAAATAATCCACAATCGCCTGCGCCCAGTGTACGATATATGGGTCCTGGAGCAGCTGCAGCAGCCCATAGGCCATACAGGCTAAAAACCCCTTTCGCGGGCCGTACAAATAGGCAAACAGCATAAGCGGCAGCATACTGGCCGGCGTAACCGAGCCGCCCTGCGGCAAATGCACAATGCGGATATAAGAAAGCGCAAAGCCCAGCGCGATGCAAATCGCCGCCATTGTCAGCGTCCTCGTATTCCATTTCCCGCCCTGCGCGCCTTGCTTTTTCCGGCTCCCAATCAGCGCAAAAAGCGCAATCAGCCCGATTACAACGACGGGAATCACAATGTACAAATACGATGTAATTTTCTCAGTATCTAGAATAGGTTCCAAAATAAAACACCCCCCTGCAAAATTTCGTCTGTCTGCGGAGGTAAAAAGCAAAACCCGTACTCTAAACAGTACGGGGAAGTAGCACATCAAACAGCAAATCCGCTGTTCTTTGCCGCTTCCCTTCGTTGGAATTATCCAACAGGTTCCAAGGGTTCTGCATAGTCTATGCATCTCAGCCATTACGGCGCCCCCAGCGGACAACACGATTCAGTTCATTAAAAGCATACTAATAAATCCCCCGCTTGTCAAGCCCTTTGCCTATTTTCTCTCCGTCGCCAGTCCTCCCGCCCTTCCCTGCCATACCCAGCCCAAAACAACCAGTCCCCGGCATAGCCGAGGATGTCTCATATGCGCCTGCATGGCCCTGTTTCCAGCGTCGGTTTCCGGTGCCTGTTGTGGCCTGCCCTCTACAAGCCTGCTTCGATCCGCCCGCAAACAGTCCTGTCTGCTCTCTTCAAAACGTTAGCTGCCTTTTTCTTCGGCATGTCCAAACCCTCCCCTTGCTAAACGAAATCGGGTCTGCCAGCCGCGGACAGAAAACAAATGGAAGGTCTCCCTCCCATCCATAAAGCAAAACAAAAAAACCCCCGGCTTTTCTGCCGGAGGCTTTCTATCCTTAGTCAGTCACATAGGGCAACAGGGCAACAATCCGCGACCGCTTAATAGCAGCCGCCAGCTTCCTCTGATGCTTGGCACAAGTGCCGGACATACGACGGGGCATAATTTTGCCACGCTCAGTCAAGCATTTGCGCAATCTTGCCACATCTTTATAATCAATACGATCTACTTTATCAACACAAAACGCACAAACCCGGCGCTTGGCCCGACGGTTGCGCGGTCGTCTTGCACGATCTTCGCTCATAGCCATTCTCCTTTACATCAAATCTTCGATTAAAAGGGCAGTTCGTCATCATCGTCTACCACAGTAAACCCGGGAACCTCGTCATTAAATTGCGGCTGCGGCGAACGCTGCTCACCCTGCTCCTGGGTTGCACCCGCGCCAAAACGATCCAAAAACTGAACCTCATCCGCAACGATCTCCGTAATATATCGTTTGCTGCCATCCTGTGCGTCATAGCTGCGCACCTGAATTCTGCCGCTAACGGCCACCTTGCTCCCCTTCCGCAAATAACGAGTACAAGTATCCGCCAGGGTACGCCAAGCGACAACGGGAATAAAGTCCGTCTCCCGTTCTCCCTGCTGGTTGGTAAAGCGCCGTTGCACGGCAACCGTAAAGCTGCACACCGATACGCCTCCGGTCGTGGACCGCGCCTCCGGGTCTCTAGTCAGATTACCAATAACAATTGCCTTATTCACGAAACTCCACCGCCTTTAATTATCGTCCTGACGAGTGATCAGATAACGCATGACGCCGTCGGTAATTTTAAAATTACGCTCCAGCTCCGTAGGCACTTCGCCCTTAGCCTGGAACTTCATCAACACATAAAAGCCTTCGCTCATATCGTCGATCAAGTATGCCAGCCGGCGCTTGCCCCATTCATCAATGCTGTCCACCACGCCGCCGTTTTCCGTCACGACGCCGCTAAACTTCTCAATCAAAGCCTTGGTAGCTTCCTCATCCAATCCAGCGTTGATGATGTAGAGTACTTCATACTGATTCATAACGCGTTTTCACCTCCTTTTGGTCTTACGGCCCTTGCAAAACAAGGACAAGGACGCAATAATGAATTATAGCCTAAACCCTCACACTTTTCAAGGTTTTTTTAAAATTTCTCTCATTTTGCCGCCGCTTCCAGCTTCCCAAGGCCCACACCCAGCCGCCGAAGCGATTCCTCGCGCCCCAGCGTTACAGCAATTTCATAGGCGCCGCCAGGGGTCACTTCCTGCCCCGCCAGGGCAATGCGCAACGGCCACAAAAGCTGTCCGTTCTTGATGCCCAGTGCCGCCGCCAGCTTCGTCATAGCATCCTGCAAACTGGCCTCATCCCAGTCCGCAAGCTCCTGCAACACAGGCTGCGCCGCCCGCAAAGCGCCCAAAGCCTTTTCAGGGTCGGTCTTCATCTTCTTATGAACGAACAGTCCGATGTCATAGTCCGGCAACTGGGCCAAAAACCCCACCTTCTCCGGAATCTGCGAAAGCACGTCCACCCGCGGCTGCAAGCTCCTGCTAAGAACCTCGGTATCAAAGCGCCCACGCTGCCAGCAGCAATCATAATACGGCTGGGCAATCGCGTCAAATTCTT
Source organism: Christensenellales bacterium (assembly GCA_050945815.1). GTDB lineage: Bacteria > Bacillota > Clostridia > Christensenellales > JBMNTQ01 > JBMNTQ01. The sequence goes on along the minus strand of JBMNTQ010000002.1, from coordinate 27,786 downwards.
CCGGCGCCATCGCACGGATATATTCGCCGTTAAGCCAAGCCAGTTTATTCTCATCGAAAATTGCCGGCGATTTGCTGATGCCCTTGATATCAAACGCCTCACACAGCTCTGAAAGGGTAAACTTTTCTTGATTGGTGCCGGGGTTCCAGCCCAAAAGGGCAATATAATTCACAATGGCTTCCTTCAAGTACCCTTTTTCCAAAAAGTCCTCAAAAGAGGCGTCCCCGTCCCGCTTGGAAAGCTTCTTCCCATGGTCCTTCATCACCGGCGGCAAATGCAGATATACCGGCAGCTCCCAGCCAAACGCCTGATATAAAAGGTTATACTTAGGCGTCGAAGACAAATACTCCGACCCCCGAATCACATGGCTGATCTCCATCAAATGGTCATCCACCACATTCGCAAAATTATAGGTAGGCAACCCGTCAGATTTCATCAACACCGTATCATCCAGCGTATCATTCTCCACCACAATACGCCCATACACCACATCGTCAAATACAGTCTCGCCGGTGGTGGGCATATCCTGGCGGATCACATAAGGCTCCCCCGCAGCCCTGCGCGCAGCCGCCTGCTCCCGAGGAATGGCTCTGCAATGCTTATCATAGCGAAACGTCTCGCCACGCCGCTCATATTCGCCCCGCAAGGCGTCCAGGCGCTCCTTCGTACAAAAGCAGTAATACGCGCCGCCCCGCTCCACCAGTTCATGGGCATGGCGCTGGTAAATATCGCGCCGCTGGGTCTGAACATACGGGCCATATTCCCCGCCTATATCCGGCCCCTCGTCATAATAGAGGCCGGTCAATTGCAGAGTCTTATAAATCACTTCCGTAGCGCCCTCCACATAGCGTTCCTGGTCCGTATCCTCAATACGCAAAATGAAGTCACCGCCATGCTTCTTAGCGAACAGATAGCCATAAAGCGCCGTCCTCAGCCCGCCGATGTGCAAATATCCCGTCGGACTGGGGGCAAATCGGGTTCTTACTTTCATGCCTTGCCTTCCTCTCTCTCCCTGTCAAGTTTTCGGTTCCTAAGATGCAGCATCAAATCAACAAACACCAACACCAGGTTCAACACATAGAAAAACACCACATAATTCTGCGGCCCAAATACCAGCTTGTTGACAATGCCACAAAGATAACCCACTTCCAGCAAGATCAGAAAAATCGCACTTTTCCCTTTTGCTGTCCGCGACGTATACGTTTTATGGATGGAAACCGGCCAGGAAGCGCCGAAGCAAAGCAGCATAATCATTTCCAAAATGCTCGCACTCACTTCCCCTGCCCTCCCATCTTAGCCCAACTGTCCTTCAAGCCCACAATCCGGTTAAAGACCGGGCGCTGCAAAGAAGCGCTGTCTGCATCCTTGATAAAATAGCCCTGGCGCATAAACTGCAGCCGCTCGCCCACAGAAACTCCCGCAGCAAACGGTTCTATGCGGCAGTCCTCCAACACCTCAACAGACTCAGGGTTCAATCGCTCCATAAATTCGCGTCCGGATTCATCGTCATCATCCAGCAGGTAATCATACTGCCGCACAGTGGCTACAACCGACGACTGTGCTTCCACCCAATGCAGCGTCCCCTTCACCTTCCTCCCCGCACCGCTGCCGCTGCGCGTTTCCGGATCGTAGCTGCAAATAAGGCCGGTCACATTGCCCGCCTCGTCCTTTTCCACCCGCTCGCATTTGATGATGTACGCACCCCTCAGGCGCACTTCTCCGCCGGGCCGCAGCCGGAAAAACTTCTTAGGCGGCTGCTCCATAAAATCCTCCTGCTCGATGAAAAGCTCGCGGCCAAAGCGCAGGGTATGGGTGCCGTCCTCCGGGCAATTGGGGTTATTCTCCACTTCAATGTCCTCGAATGTATCCGCCGGCCAGTTCTCCAGCACAACCTTCAGCGGCCTAATCACAGCCATCGCCCGCGCCGCATTCTGGTTCAAGTCCTCCCGCACGCAATGCTCCAGCAACCGCACATCCACCATGCTGTTGGCCTTGGCAACGCCAATGCGTCCGCAAAAATCCCGGATGGCGTATGGCGTATAGCCCCGCCTTCTCAAGCCGCCTATCGTAGGCATACGCGGGTCATCCCAGCCGGAAACGACGCCTCCATCCACCAACCGCTTCAAATAGCGTTTGCTCATGATGGTGCGCGTAAGGTTTAGCCGGGCAAACTCAATCTGCCGCGGCGGCCGCTCAAAGCCCACATGCTCCAAACACCAGTCATACAAAGGCCGATGGTCCTCAAATTCCAGCGTACAGATGGAATGGGTCACGCCCTCCACCGCATCAGACAGCGGATGAGCAAAATCATACATAGGATAAATCAGCCAATCGTCCCCGGTCCTATGATGGTGCACCCGGGCAATCCGGTATAAGACCGGGTCGCGCATATTCAAATTAGGCGAAGCCATGTCTATCTTGGCGCGCAAAACTCGGCTGCCGTCGGGAAATTCCCCCGCCCGCATACGTTGGAACAAATCCAAGCTTTCCTCCGCGCTGCGGGTGCGATACGGGCTCTCCTGCCCCGGCGCAGTCAGCGTGCCGCGGTATTCCCGAATCTGCTCAGCGCTCAAGTCGCAGACATAAGCCTTGCCCTTCTCAATCAGTTGGCAGGCAAAGCCGTACATTTGCTCAAAATAGTCCGACGCATAGTAAACCGCGTTCCACTCAAACCCCAACCATCGAATATCCTCCATGATGGCCTCCACATATTCCGTGTCCTCCTTGAGGGGGTTGGTATCATCAAAACGCAAATTACACACGCCGTCATATTTCTCCGCCATGCCAAAATCAATGCAAATTGCCTTGGCATGCCCCACATGCAAATAGCCGTTGGGCTCTGGCGGGAAGCGGGTCTGCACATAATCGTACACACCGCTTTTCAAATCCTCGTCAATCAGCTCCTCGATAAAGTTCGAGGCCCTCTGCTCCAGCATATCCGACATTGCTCACTTGTCCTCCGTTTACCTCAATTTTTCCCAAGGCCGGCGCCTATCCCCCCGCAAATTCGCCCCGCAGGGTCCTGGCAGCAAACGCCCCGGGCGCCGATTCCTTATCCTATTATTTTACACCGATTGCCCGCCCCCTGGCAAGGGCAACCCGCCAAGCTGCATCTGTGCAGCAAACACATTCACACAATCCTGGCAATCATACAACGGTTATCATCGAATTCAATCTCCACCATATTCCAGCTTTTCATCAAACGCACCACATCGCTAAACCGCTTAACGCCCAAGTCCCGCTCGTCAAAATCCGGGAAATTCTCCAATATGGTCTGCTTGATAATGCTGGGGTTCACCCGGTCAAACCCAGTCTCTTTAAAGCGCCGCAAAATAGGCTGCACCGACTCTTTAAAGTTATCCTTGTCCAGTTTCTTATCGCCCTGCTCCTGCACCAGGCGCACCTTCAAAATCTTGCCGTTCTCCCTGCATTCAATACAACCGCACACTTTCTCAATCTGGGCTAACAGCCTGCCAAACGATCGAAACCCGAAATTCTTCTCAGAAAAGTCCGGCCGCAAGCGAATCAACGTGTTTTTCAAGGCACTAGCATGCACATAGCCCTCGTCGTCGCCTTCCTGCTCCAGCAAAATGCTGCGAATTTCCGCCGCCAGGGTCTGCAAGTTATCCTCCTCATCACCCTTTTGCCGCGTTTCTGCCACCGGTCCGCGTACCGTTTCCATAAACAGAAACTCATTGCAAGCGTTGATAAAGATCCTCGAAGCCACCTCGCTTCGGGAAATCCCCAGAACATACTTGCCCATGGTTTTCAGTTTGCCCACCAACGGCGTATAATCACTATCGCCGGACACAATGCAGTAGCAATCAATCAAATCATTGGTATACGCCACATCCAGCGCATCGATCACCAACTGAATATCTAAGTTGTTCTTCTGGTTTCGGCCATAGCGCAAGGAAGGCACAACAGCAAAAGTGTTAGACAACAAAATTTCTTTAAGTTCGGCAAACTCCTCCTTATAGCCGTAAACCTTGGCCAGCAGAATATCCCCGCGCATCTTCACCTTCTCGATAATATTTTTTAGCGTCTCGCTCTTGCCGCCGGCATTTTCCAAGTCCACAAATATCGCATAATTCTTATTCATTTTTTATTTTCTCCATTCCGGTCGAATAGTCAATATTCTTCCCGTCTAAATAGCTCACATAAGCTTCATAATCCCTCTGGTCAAACAGTACAAACACGCATTCCTCCAGGCTCTTAGCTGCAAACGCCAAAACCGTCTCCACAGCCACCTCACAAGCCTTGGCCAGCGGATAGCCATAGGCCCCGGTGGAAATCGAGGGAAACGCGATGCGCGAAAGCCCCTGTCCATCCGCCAGTGCAAGGCTGTTCTGGTAGGCGCTGCGCAGCGCTTGCTGCTCGTTTTCACCGCCACCGCGCCAAACCGGCCCCACCGTGTGTATTATGTACGTACTTTTCAGCTTATAACCCGGGCTGATCTTGGCCTCCCCGGTTTTTGCACCGCCCAATGTCGCACAAAATTCTCGAAGCTTCGGGCCCGCCGCCCGGTGGATCGCCCCATCCACCCCGCCGCCGCCCAACAAGCTTGGGTTAGCCGCATTGACAATAGCATCCAGCGCCAAAGTCGTAATATCCCCTTGGTATAATCGAATCCGCATCCCATCAGTCCTTTTCTTTGGGCCACATCCGCACCGCCTCTTGGGTGCTGAAGAAAAAAATCCAACATTCTCCCACATCCATACCGGCGAAGCTCAGCGCCTTTCTGTACAATTCTATCTGCATCTCATGTTTCATCGCCCAAGCTCTGCTGTCACCCCTCACAGCATCCGTCTTATAGTCCACTAAAACATAGCGCCCCGCTTCCTCAAAACAACAGTCCACCACGCCCTGTACCAGAAGCTCGCCGCCGCCTTCTCCCAAAAGCTCCTGCTGAGAAACCGCCATATTAAACGGCAGCTCCCGTAAAACCCTGGGCGAAGCCTTCATGCGCCGTCCCAGCGGGCTGTCAAAGAAAGCAGACACCATCTTCGGAGAAACCGCCGCCTTCTCCTCCGGGAAAATCAGTTCCTTGTCCACCATCCCCTCCAGCGTCCTGCCCACCGACTGGGGCGAAGTGTCCCGCAAATCCTGCAGCTGCATCAGCAAATGCCAGATACTCCCCCGCCGCGCCGCGCTCATCTCTTCCCGCATTCGAAACAAGGGAACCTTCAGCTCCTTAATAGGCAGCGCAGCCGCCAGCTCGCCCATCTCCAGCGCAGCCGCCACCTTAGAAGCCGCCACCTTAGACGGAAGGGGCCGCCCCTGCTCATAGCGATACGCCATACGCTGCCGCACATACTCGCCATATTGTCCGCTGCCGTCCATCTGCCGAAACCGCCCTTCCTCCTCCTTGTCCCAAGCGGTGTATTCGCGCACATCCCACTGCCCGGCAAACACATATCCCACCCAGTCGAAATAGCTCCTCGCCTGTTGCGGCGAAGGGGCCGCCCCCGCTTCCTGCAACAGCCCCGTCTCCTTCAAACAGCCCAGCAACGTCAAGCTTTTCTCCGCCCGGGTCATAGCCACATACAGCATACGCATCTCCTCCGACAAAAGCTCCCGGTTCAAGCGCGCCACCAAAGCAGCATACGCAGCGCTCTGCCGCCGAACGCGCAAAGACGGGTCTACATAACGCAGCGCCAAGCCCAGCTCTTTGTGGAAAATCCAGGGTTTCTTCCCTTCGATTAAGTTGATGCCCTTGCCCATACGCGCCACAATCACCGCCGGAAATTCCAGCCCCTTGCTCTTGTGGATGGTGGTGATGCGCACAGCGTCGTCGTTCTCCCCCCGCCCAGCAGCAGCGTCCAAATCCTGCCCCCGCTTTTGCAGGCGCCGTATATAGCGCAAAAACAAATACAAACCCTTAAAGCTGCTCTGCTCAAAATCCCGGGCGCGCTCCAGCAAAAGGTCCAGGTTGGCTTTGCGCTGCACGCCGTCAGGCAACGCCTGCACATAATCATAGAAAGGCGTCTCAAAGAACAGCCGCGCCGTTAGCTCCTCCACATTATAAACCTGCGCCATCTGCCGAAACCGATCCAAAAGTGCCCGAAACGTCCGGGCCTTTTCGCCAAGCTCCGTCTGCTGCTCAGCGGCTAAGCAAAGGGCGTCGAAATATTCCCCGTCCGGATACCCCAGCCGAATCTGCGCCAATTCCTCCTCATCAAAGCCGCCAAGAAACGAGCGCATAACCGCTATAAGCGGCACATCCTGCCTCCGGTTGTCTGCCAAGCTCAAGAAGTTCAGCGCCAATTCCACCTCCGGCGCCGCCAAATAGCCGCCGCCAAAGTCCGCAAAAACCGGAATCCCCTGGGCAGACAATGTCTGGGCAAACAGGTCTCCAAAGCCCCTCACCGCCCGCATCAACACTGCAATGTCGCCGTATTCATAGCCTTCCTTTCTCAATTCGCGAATACGCGCCGCGCAAGCCCGAGCCTCCAAAACTGCCGCTTCATCGCCGCTGTCCTCCCGAGGCACCACCATAATCTGCGCTTCCCCGCCCTCTTGCCCGCTGCCAAAAACAAGAGGCTGCCTGCTATATTCCACCTCCCCCACCGATCGCGACATCACGCCGCCAAACAGCCGGTTAACGAAATCCACCACCACCCTGCTGCAACGATAATTCTCATTCAGGTCTATTCGCTTGCCCGCTCCCCTGCCATAGTCCTCATATTTGCCCAGAAAAAGCCCCGGATCGCCCATGCGGAAGCGATAGATGCTCTGCTTCACATCGCCCACCATAAACCGGTTGCTACGGCTGATTCGGCTCAACAGCTCCTCCTGTACCTGGGTAATGTCCTGATACTCGTCCACAAATATATACTGAAACTTTTCAACATACTCCTGAGCCGCGCCTTTATCTAAGGCAGCGATAGCGTAATGCTCCAGGTCCGAAAAATCCAACAGCCGCCGCTTGGCCTTCTTCTGGGCATAACGCTGGGCAAACAGCCCGCTTACGCGCACGACCTGCCCCACCATCGCACCGATTACGGCCATTTCCTCGTCCATCTGCACCCGGCTCCTGTTCAAAGGCGATTCCACAAGCCCCCGGACAATCTTTTTCGCCCTGTCCCGCTCGCTTTTAATCTGCTCTTTTACCGCCTCATCCACGCCTTTACTGGGAAAACGAAGCTGGGCCCCGGCCTTCAATAAGTAGTTCGCCGCCTGACCATAGTCCTCCCGGGCCTTTTGCATAAACTGCTCCAGCTCGGCATCCTCCAGCGTCAAAACCTCCAAGGGCTTTGCCAGCCCCGCGTTTTTCGCCAAGTCCCGGGCCCGGCCCAAAAACTGGCGCGCTTGGTGCGCCTGCTGCATCGCCTGCTCCGTCAACTCCCGGATAAACACCGCGCCCCCGTCCCCATACTTCGCCATTGCGCTGCGCAAAAAACCTTCCGGGTCGCTGTGGCTGCGAGAAAACCGGTAACTCTGCTCCACCAATTCCATCATGCTGTCATCGTCGTCGTCAAAATAAGCAGCAAACGCTAAAAATTCCTCATCCCCCTGCCCATACAAGCTCTCAAACAGCTCGTCCAGCGCCTCCTGCTTCAGTTCCGCACAAATATCCTCCTGCGCCACCTTAAAATCCGGGTCCAGCCCGATAAGCGCAAAATGCTTACGCAAAACCTCCATACAAAACTTATGCACTGTACAAATATTATCCGCCGCCGAAGAGCGAATCTGCTCCTGAACAGAAGGCGAATCCCTGTGCATCAGGCCGTCCAGTATGCGCTGGCGCATCTCGGCAGCCGCGGCGTTTGTGAAAGTCACCACCAGCATATCCTCCAGCAAAACCCCCTCCTCCACCAGCGACAAAATCCGCTCCTTCAATACAAAGGTCTTGCCGCTGCCGGCCCCGGCACTAACCAGAATATCCCCGCCGCGGTGGGATATAGCCTCCTTTTGAGCCGCATTCAATTCAAACATCCCGCGTCCCCTCCAGCCTGTGGAAAAACTCGTCTTTAGAAAGCCTTCTCTCCTCACGATACCGGTTGGAAAGCCGCACGTCAAAACCGCAAATCCCCGCATAATCGCAGTAGCTGCAAGGAGCTTTCCCATTCAGCCGCAACGGCAAAATATCCACCTCACCGCGCAGCATCCGATCCACCGTACGCTTGCTCAAATCCTCGGCATAGCCAAGCAAAGCCTGCATCTCCCCTTCGCTCAACGCTCCGCTGTCTTTTCGAAAGCCGCCTAAGCGGTTCAAACGCACCGGAATATTTCGAGATTCTCCTTCCGTCATAAGGCTCTCATCCATCACCGATACAACTTCCACATCCTCCAGCAAAACCCCGTTCAGCCGCAGTGCCTTCTGCAACTGGCGCTCCGCTTCCTCCTTGCCCCCAACTTCGGCAGAAACGAGGGGATCGTCCACCTTAAAATAAAACAGCCCCGCCGGCTTGGCTTCCTCCCCTCGGTCGGCTGCGCCCAAAAGCAGGGCCTGCATATAGATCAAAAGCTGCACCCGCACCCCGGCATAAACCTGCCCATAATCAAACGCCGCATTCCCGCTCTTATAATCCACCACAGTCAAATAATTCTGGCCGCCAATCGTAGCGCCGTCCACCCGGTCAATGCGGCCGCTCACCTCCAGCCTGTTTCCATCTTGCAAGTCTAAAACAATCGGCGGGAAATTGCCGTCCTTGCCAAACCGCACCTCGCTATACAGAGGGAAAAAGCCGCTTTTCGCAATGTGCCGGCTAATCGCCCATACGCTGCGGGCGCCAACTCGCTTCACCTGCTCCGCCATATGCCGATAACGAGCGCTGCTGTCAAATATACCCGCACCATATTCCTGCAAAATCGGCTGCAAAATATTCTCCATACGCTCTCGCGCCTCATGGAAGCCAATCTCCTGCTTGTCTGCTCCATGCAGACGAATATAGCCATCAATCGCATCATGATAAATAGTCCCCAAATCCAACGCTTCCACAACATAGTCCTCCCGCTCGGACGGGTTTAGGCCATAGCGCACAAAATGCCGGTAGGGGCAGCGGTTGTATTCCTCAATCCGCGAAGCGCTCAAGCCCTTCTTGGCAAAAAGCTCCCGGGCCAAGGGCGGCGGCAAAGCCTTGGCGCTGTTTTCTCCGGCCAGCGCCCGCCTCACCAGAGCGCAGCGGCGCTCGTAGCCGTTTTTCTCGTAGTAATCCAGCACATCCCACCAAACAGGATGCACCGCCTCCCCCTCCTTTGCCCGGCGCAATTCCCCCACCATCATAGAAAAAGTACCGCGCTCACAACATACCAGGCTCAAATCCTCCGGTCGCCCCTGGGCCTTGAGGGCCGGGAACATCCCCTTAAGATTATGCACCAGCATAGACGGGCGCAACCCCGCGCCATCCGCTGCGCCCAAAGCAAAGCTCAGATGCAAAGTCTCTTGGGGCTTGCAAAGCTGCGTATAAATACGATGGTTCATTATGTCCTGCTCAAAGCGGGTGGTATGCAGCAGCGGAAAATCCAGCGCCAAAAGCTTTTCCCGTTCGCTGTCCCCTACAATCCTCGGCTCCGGCGCTTTAGGAATCAGCGCATCGTTCAGGCCCGCTACAAACAGAATTTTAACGCTGTGCAAATAGCTTTTGCCTGCCTCCCCCAGCATCAGCTCATCCACCGTCGTAGGAATAATCCCCAAAGTCAGAGAATCAAAGCCCGTCTCCAATACACTGCGCAGCAAGGAGATGCTGCAAGGGTTTTCCCCAAATATATGCTGCGCCTGCTCCAAAAGCTCCACCACGCCCCGGTTCCAAACCTGAGCATATTCCTCCGCCAAATCCATCTGCCCGCTCTCATACAGGGAAAGCACTTTGCTGTCCAGCTGTCCCTTCAAATCGATGCGCACAAAATAGTCATACAGCGCGCCCACCATGTCCACAGCCGACACAGCCTGCTCCAGCTCCTGAGCCAAGGTCAGCAACGGCTGCATAATCTGCTCTCGAATCTGCTCCATGTCCGCGTTTTCTTCCCCGTCTATGCGGTCTTTATAGCGCGCCCCAAAAATGCCCCTCTTGGCAGCAAAATTCTCAAACCGCTCTACTTGCTCCAAGCCAACTCCGCAAAACCCCGTCTTCATCAAAGCCATCATGTCGCGGCTTAAAAAGCCCTCCTCACAGCAGCTTAAACAGGCTGATGTCAGCACAGCCACCGGATGATGGGCCAGGCTTCGGCGCTGGTCTGTAAAATACGGAATCTGATAACGCTCAAACGCCCGCTCAAACAACGCCCCATAGTGCTGCAAGTCCGCTAAAACGGCAATCTCCGAATAAGAATAGCGGCGGGCATATTCGCCTATCTGGCAGCAAATCCATTCCACTTCCTGGGTAGCCGTAGGCGCCTCCATCAAATGAATCGCCGCCACAGGTTCCTTGTAGCGCTCATAGGGCAAGGCAAACAAGTTGGCCTCCAGATGGACAAGCTCCCCGGGTTTTTGCACCACAGTCCTATTATCCAGCTCCACCACGCGCTCCATGACGCCCTTTTGCGCCGCAGCCTCGCGAAAGCCCTCAAAGGCCCTTCTCTGAGCCGAAAAGATTGCCCGATCCCGAGCCTGCCCGGAATAATCCAGCCGCAACGCCACCATCAGCTTGTCACAACAATCCAACAGCGTCGAAAAAAACAATGTGCTCTGAGCCGAATGATCCTCCAGGGAATCTAGTGCCACCAGCGCCCCATCTAAATAGCCGCTCTCGCCAAGTCTCTCACACATCTCTTCAATCTGAGTATGTCCATCTAGATAGTGGCCCGCCATTTTGTTCTGCACGGCCTGATAAATTTGGCCCAAATCAAAAAGCTTATCCGCCGTTTGGCCCGAGCTTCTCTTCGCCGCAGCAAACAAATCCTCCGGCCTGACCATCGCCCGCTCCAATTCGCCGATCTGCTCGGCAATCTTGGCGTAAAATCCCGGCTTCTGTGCCACCGCACCATAATAGCGCAACGGCAGCTGCGCCGCATAGGTACCCACCAGCATAGCCAGGCCATGGGGGCTGATGCTGCCGCGCAAAAGCGGCCCCGCCTGCGCGGCAACACGCTCCGCCAACCGGTTCACGCTAAGCACCGCCGCGCCCACCAGGCTCCTCTGCCCCAACGCCTGCAAAAGCTCCCGCTCCGCCTGCAAAACATATTGTTCCGGCACAATATAAAAAGCCTTCCTGCCCTGCTGGATCGCGCGTTCCACTTCCTTGAACAAATATTTTGTTTTCCCGCTGCCCGCTCTCCCCAAAACATAGCATACTTCCATGAAACAACTATCCCTCCAGTTCCACCGTATAAAGGGGCCGGTAGCAAATCCGGCCATTTTGCCGTATGCTGCACATCAGCGCACAAGCCCCCACATAACGCCTGCACAGGGTAATATGCGGAACATACGGCCGGGTTTCCTTGGGAAATCCCTGCCGGCAAAACGCCTGCTCCAACAGGGAAAACAAGCCGAACAGCCTGCCCGTCCCATCCTTTAGCGCACAGTAAACCAAATCCCGGTTGCGGCCCCATGTGCCCAACGCCCCGGTTCGCAAATATAACGTACCATAGCCTCGCGCCGTCTCCAACGCCTCAGCCGCACGATCAGCCGCCACGCCATCCTGCTCCCCTAAAAATTTCAGCGTGCTGTGCAGGTTCTCTTTTCTTGTAACATCCCCGCCTGTAAAACCGCGGTTCAACGAGCTAATCTCCGATTTGGTTTTCTCATCCAGCAGCAGAGCGGTAAACAATCGCAAAGCAATCTCCTTTAAAAAACCCCTCACTCAATAAAACCCAACTCCCTACCGTTATTTTGCACCACCGAGCACAGGATTGCAACCATTCGGCGGCAAAACAGCTACAAATCTCCCCCTTTGTGTATTATAAACAGACCGCCAACATAAGCATAAGCAAGGCCGGTCCGCCCCACAGCACACAATACCCACTAATTCTCTCCAATATTTTGCATTCCCACTATGATAATGATATAATATTGTAGCTATTTATAGTTATTTTTTAAATACTTAGGGGATTATACTATGCCGCAAACATTTACTCTGGGGCTAGATGTTGGCTCCACTACAGTCAAGCTGGTCTTGCTGGATCAGCAGCACACCATCCAATACGAGAGCTACTCTCGACATCTTTCCGACATTAAAGGAACGCTGCATGTCTTGTTCGAGGAAGTAGCGCGTCAATATCCGGACTGCAAGGTCAAAGCCTCTGTCACAGGCTCTGGCGGTTTAAGCGCGTCCCGGCTGTTGGGGCTGCCCTTCGTCCAGGAAGTGGTCGCTGCTTCCCGTGCGGTACAACGCTACATGCCCGAAACGGATGTCGTGCTGGAACTAGGCGGCGAAGACGCCAAGATCACCTACATGAAGCCCACCTTAGAGCAGCGCATGAACGGCACCTGCGCCGGCGGCACCGGCGCCTTCATCGACCAAATGGCCTCCCTGCTCAACACCGATCCTCAAGGGCTGAATCGTATGGCCGCCTCCTACCAAACCATCTACCCCATAGCCGCCCGCTGCGGCGTGTTTGCGAAAACCGACGTACAACCCCTCTTAAACGAAGGCGCAGCCCACGAGGATATTGCTGCCTCCATTTTTCAATCGGTCGTCAACCAAACCATATCCGGGCTGGCCTGCGGCCGTCCCATACGGGGCAATGTGGCTTTTTTGGGCGGTCCGCTCCATTACCTCGATCAACTGCGTGCCCGCTTTATCGAAACCCTGGATTTAAAAAGCGAAAACATCATCCACCCAGAAAAAGCCCATGTTTTCGTAGCATTGGGCGCTGCGCTGATGGCGCAGGACCAGCCCTTGCAAAGCGAGCCCTTCTTGCTCTCCTCGTTACCGGACAGATTAAAAGACGCAAGCGATCCCGAGCAAGAAACCCGCAGACTGTCGCCGCTTTTTGAAAACCAAGAGGATTATTTCGCTTTCAAAAATCGCCACGCCCAACACAAAGCCAAACAAGCAAATATCAGCGAAGCCTTGGGCCCTTGCTACCTAGGCCTCGATGCCGGCAGCACCACCATCAAGGCCGTGCTGATCGACCGCCTGGGCCGGATTCTCTATTCCTACTATTCCAGCAATCAGGGCAACCCCATAGCCGCCGCGCTGCAAATCCTGCGGGAAATCTATGACAAACTGCCCTGCGACGCCTACATTGGCGGCGCCTGCACCACCGGCTACGGCGAGAATCTCCTCAAAGCCGCACTCATGGCAGACTACGGCGAGGTAGAAACCATCGCCCATTTCACTGCCGCCCGGTATTTCAACAAAAATGTCAGCTTCATTATGGACATCGGCGGACAAGATATGAAGTGCCTACACATAAAAGACGGTGCCGTAGACAACATCATGCTAAACGAAGCCTGTTCCTCCGGCTGCGGTAGCTTCATCGAAACCTTTGCCCAATCCCTCGGCTACGACGCTCCCAGCTTCGCCAAAGAAGCGCTCTTTGCGAAAAGCCCCGTAGATTTGGGCAGCCGATGCACAGTCTTTATGAATAGCCGCGTCAAGCAGGCGCAAAAAGAAGGGGCCAGCGTAGGGGATATCTCTGCCGGGCTCTCCTATTCCGTCATAAAGAACGCCCTCTATAAAGTTGTGAAAATCAAAAGCCCCGAAGCGCTGGGCGAACATGTCGTGGTGCAGGGGGGAACCTTCAAAAACAACGCGCTGTTGCGCACCCTCGAGCAAGAGCTTGGCCGCGAAGTGGTGCGCCCGGATATCGCCCATTTGATGGGCGCTTTCGGCGCAGCGCTGGTTGCCCGTTCCAATTCCTCGTCAAGCGCTGTATCCACCATCCTAACCTCCGCTCAAGTAGCTTCCTTTACCTCCTCCAGCAAGATGGCCCGGTGCAAGCGCTGTACCAACCATTGCCAGCTTACGGTGTCCACCTTCGACGGCAACCGCCGCTTTATCTCCGGCAACCGCTGCGAACTGGGCTCAGGGGCCCCTACCACACAAAACGACGTGCCGGACCTTTTTGCCTACAAATACAAGCGGCTGTTCTCCTATCCTTCCCTGCCAAAAGAACAGGCTCCCTTAGGAGAAATCGGTATTCCCCGGGCGCTGAACATCTACGAAAACTACCCCTTCTGGCACACCATGCTCACCAGCTTGGGGTTCTCGGTGCGCCTGTCCGGCCGCTCGGATAAAACCCTCTATGAATTAGGCATGGAAACCATCCCCTCAGAAAGCGTATGCTACCCGGCCAAGCTTACCCATGGCCATGTTGCAGATCTGCTTCAGCAAGGAATCCGCACCATCTTCTATCCTTGCGTCGTCTACGAACAAAAAGAGTTCAAAGAAGCGGACAACAACTACAATTGTCCCATCGTCACCTCCTACCCCGAGGCCATCCGCAACAACATGGATGCCCTGCGCGAGGACGGTGTCCTGTTCATGAACCCTTTCTTCGCCCTAGACAATAAGCCGAAAATGATCCAGCGGGTCTATGACGAATTCAAGCGCTTCGGCATCACCCGCTCACAGGCAGCCCGATCCGTACGCGCCGCCTACAAAGAACAAGCCCATTTCAAACAAGATATCAGCCGCCAAGGCCGTCTGGCGCTTAAATGGATGGAGGAAAACGGCGCCCAAGGCATTGTCTTAGGCGGCCGCCCCTACCACATCGACCCGGAGATTCACCACGGCATCCCCTCCATCATCACAGGCTACGGCATGGCCGTCCTAACCGAAGACAGCGTAGCGGGCCTTGGAAAGTTGTTGCGGCCGTTGCGCGCGGTCGACCAATGGGCCTACCATACCCGCCTGTATCAAGCGGCAGCCTTCGTAGCGAAAACCCCGGGGCTAAACCTTGTTCAGCTCAATTCCTTCGGCTGCGGTCTGGATGCCGTCACCACCGATCAAGTAGAAGAAATCCTAAAAGGCGGCCACAAAATCTATACCCTGCTGAAAATCGATGAAATCAACAACCTAGGCGCTGCGAAAATCCGCCTGCGCTCTTTGAAAGCCGCCATCGACGAGAAAGTCAAAACCCACGAACCGCGGCTGCCCTTCGAGCCTGTAGCCTGGGTACGCAAGAAATTCACCAAAGAAATGCGCAAGCGCCATACCCTAATCGCGCCGCAAATGTCGCCCATCCATTTCGAATTCCTGCAAGAAGCCTTTCAGCCCATGGGCTACGACGTCGTCATCCTGGAAAAGGTCGGGCAGGACGACATCGATTCCGGCCTCAAATATGTCAACAACGACGCCTGCTACCCCTGCATCATCGTGGTGGGCCAAATTGTCAACGCCTTTTTAAGCGGCAAGTGGGATCCGGATTCCACGTCGGTGCTCATCACGCAAACCGGCGGCGGCTGCCGGGCCACCAACTACATCGCCTTCTTGCGAAAAGCCCTAAAAGAAGCGGGCTACCCGCAGGTGGCAGTGGTGTCCCTCAACACCGCCGGCCTAGAAAAAAACCCCGGTTTCAAGCTCACCTTGGGTCTGGCCCACCGGGCCATTATGTCTATTGTCATAGGCGATCTTTTCATGAACGTCATGCTAAAAATGAAGCCCTACGAAGTCAAGCAGGGCTGTGTTTCCGCCCTCTATGAAACGTGGCGTCCCCGCCTGCTGGAAATTGTACGCAAGGGCAACTACACAGGCTTCAAAAAAGCCCTCTACGCCATTACGGCGGATTTCGACGCCATTGAAACAACGGGCCAAATCAAACCCCAGGTAGGCGTTGTAGGCGAGATTTTAGTCAAATTCCACCCCACTGCCAACAACCATGTAGCAGACATGATCATGGAAGAAGGCGGCGAATGCGTCGTGCCCGGCCTGGTGGATTTCTTCCTGTATGGCCTGTACAATACCAACTTCAAACACCGCTACCTAGGCAAAAGCGTCTGGAGCGCCATCGGCGGCAATCTGGCCATTTCGCTGGTCGAATTCTACCGCCGCCATATGAAAAAAGCCCTCAGCCAAAGCACCCACTTCCATCCGCCGGTATCCATCCGCCAATTAGGGCAATACGCCCAAGAGGTTCTATCCATCGGCAACACCACCGGCGAAGGCTGGCTGCTCACAGCCGAGATGATCGAGCTTATTCGAAGCGGCACCCCCAACATCATCTGCGTCCAACCTTTCGCCTGTCTGCCCAACCATGTTACAGGCAAAGGCATGATCCGGGAAATCCGGCGCCTATACCCCGCCGCCAACATCGTGCCGGTAGACTATGACCCCGGGGCCAGCGAAGTCAACCAACTCAACCGCATCAAACTAATGATCTACAGTGCCTTTGAGAATTTGGGCAAGGATAAGGCCGCTCCCCATGCGGAAAAAGATATTAGTTAAGCAAAGACAAGGGCCGTTTCAAAAAAACCGAAGTTGGCCCTTGCTTTTATTTTAACAATGCTTTATAATAATAAGTGAAAAAATACAAATAGCGTATGTCTTCAGGGCAGGGTGAAATTCCCGACCGGCGGTTAAAGTCCGCGAGCGGCCATTCGGTTGCCGAACCGGTTCATTTCCGGTACCGACAGTACAGTCTGGATGAAAGAAGATGTGTTGAAAATCATCACCTCCGTTCTGATATTTAACACCTGAACGACATAAGTCTTACAGGTGTTTTTTCCTATCAAAAACAGGAGGTTTGTTCTATGACAACCAAGAAACTCACAACCATGGCCATGTTCGCAGCGCTGTCCGTGCTGCTGGTGTGGCTGGTACACTTCCCGATTTTCCCTGCCGCCCCCTACCTCGAGTACGACCCGGCAGACATCCCGATCCTGGTGGGCACCTTCGCCTTTGGCCCCTTGGCCGGCCTGGTCCTCACCATCATCGCCTCGGTCATCCAAGGGATAACGGTCAGCGCAGGCAGCGGCGTCTACGGCATCCTGATGCACATCGTAGCCACCGGCGCCTATGTGCTGGTAGCAGGCAACGTCTATCGCCGCAAGAAAACCCGCGCCAACGCCGCCTTTGCCCTTGTCTTGGGCACCCTAGCCATGACGATCGTCATGGCAGGCGCCAATCTGATCATCACCCCGCTGTTTACAGGTATGCCTGTAGAAGCCATCACGGGTATGCTCTTCCCGGTTATCCTGCCGTTCAACCTGATTAAAGCCGGGCTCAACGGTGCGGTCACGTTCATGGTCTACAAAACAGTCTCCTCGCTTCTAAAAACCGATGTGGCCTGTAAAAAGCTAAAGACCGAGCAAACCCGCTAACACAATCGTCTATTACCTGTCTACAAACCATACTCATAACGCTAGGGAAAAGGCCGCATAAGCGCGGCCCTTTCCCTTTTTAATCTTCGTCCGCTATCTTTTTCCGTACGCCTGTTCTTTTTTCCCCAGCGATTTGTTATACTGAAGAAAATGCAGTACATGAAAAGGGGATTATCTGTGAAAATACTCGTCAGTGCAACGTCCTTCGCCAACCGCCTGGATTCACCGGCCGGCAAAAAGCTCCGTTCCTTTGCCGAAGAAGTGGTCGTCAACCCATATGGCCGTCCCATGCAGCCAGACGAAATCCTCCCCGTGCTCCAAGGGGTAGACGGCTACATTGCCGGCCTGGATTTCATCACAAAAGAAGTCATCGAAAAGGCGCCTGCCACGCTGAAAGCCATCTCTCGCTACGGCGTAGGCTACGAGCGGGTGGATGTTGCCGCCGCAAAACGCAAAGGCATCACCGTCACCAACACCCCCGGTGCCAATACCCAAGCCGTAGCAGACTTAACATTCGGCCTCCTGCTCTGCGCCTGCCGCAACATCTGCGTGCTCAATCAGCAGGTCAAGGACGGCCGATGGCCGCGCCGGTACGGGGTCGAGCTCTACGGCAAAACCTTAGGCATCCTAGGCTTCGGCTCTGTAGGCAAAGCGGTCGCACAACGCGCCGCCGGGTTCTCCATGAAAACCCTGGCCTACGATCCCTTCGTCTCTGCCGAAACGGCTGCAGCCCATGGCTGCGAGCTGGTCGAACTCAGCAGCCTGTTCAAACAATCCGATTTCATTACTCTGCATCTGCCGGTCACAGACCAAACCCGCAACCTAATCAACGCCGCCGCCATCGATTCCATGAAGCAAGGCGCCGTGCTAATCAACACGGCCCGCGGCGGTCTCATCGATGAAGCTGCGGCCTACCAGGCGCTGCTGAACGGCAAGCTAGGCGGTCTTGGGCTGGATGCCTTTTCCACAGAACCGCCCCAAGACAATCCGCTGCTGCGTCTGCCCAATGTCATCGCCACGCCGCATACCGGCGCCCATACCACAGAAGCGATGGACAGCATGGCTATGATGTCGGTGGATAATCTAATTGCCGTGCTCAGCGGCCAGCCCTGTCCGTTTGTGGTAAGCTGATACAAAGCCTTACCGCTGTCATATTTTTTCGTATTTTCCTATTGTTACAATTTGTAGCCGCACGGTAAATATGCTACACTCTTTTTAGAACAGCGGCTAAGCCGCAGTGTTATGGATTTTTTTAAAGGGGCGAATCATCTACTATGAAAAAAAAGGTTATGCTTTCCATTATAGGCAACCGCTACACCGACCAAGACGACGACGTTGTCGAACTCATCACCGAAGGCAACTACTATAAAGACGGCGACGCCTATGTGCTCCAATACCAAGAGTCGGCGCTGTCCGGCATGGAAGGCACCACCACCACCCTGCGCGTCCAAGACAACACAGTCACTATGGCGCGGGAAGGAACCTTCAACTCCCATTTCGTGTTCAAAAACGGCCATTTCTTTTTAGGCAGCTACGCAACGCCGTTAGGCGACGTCCAGGTAGGCATGTTTCCCACCCACATGGATTTTTTCTTCGACGACAACAGCGGCCGTCTCGACCTGGAATACAAGCTGGACCTATCCGGCGAAGAAACCTTAAATCAGATATTGGTCAACTTCAAAAGCGGCGAATGCTCGCTGGCCTAACTCTTCTGCACCATAGAAATAACATCAGGAGGTATGCTTTATGAAAATTCGATGGCTGGGGCATTCCTGCTTCATGATAACAGCACAGGACGGCTCCGTTCTCATCACAGACCCTTTCGACGAAACCGTAGGCTATCCGCTGCCCCACTATCCTGCAAACATTGTGAGCAGCAGCCACGACCATTTCGACCACAACCACTTTTCCGCCGTCCAGGGCGACTTTGTCAAAGTCACCCAAAGCGGCGAAACAAAAGTAGGCAGCTTCACCTTTTTTGGCACACCCACGTTCCACGATGAAGAAAAAGGCACAAAGCGCGGCCAAAACATAGTCTACAACATCTCGGTAGACGGCCTCAACATATGCCATTGCGGCGATTTAGGACATCCCCTAAACGAAGCTCTAGCCGCCTCCATCGGCAAAGTCGATGTGCTGCTGGTGCCGGTGGGCGGCGTGTTCACCATCGATGCTGCCGGCGCAAAAGACACAGTGGACAAGCTCTCCCCTGCCGTGGTCATTCCCATGCACTATAAAACAGCGGACCTGACCTTCGACATCAGCGATGCAGACAGCTTTTTGCAAGCCATGGACGGCTGGGACATCAAGAAAGCGCCCAACGAATTCATCGTAGACGCAGCAACGCTCCCCCAGCACACCATTCTCCTGCCGGACAGTCCTGTTTCAACCTAAAGATTGTCTGATCCGACCGGGCCCAAACACCGCCCGGTCGGTTTTTATCCTTGACATAGCCGAACTTGCAGGGCTAAAATGGCAAAGTATGATATTTTGATGGGGGTACATGATTGTCTATGAATACGAAATATATCTTTGTAAGTGGCGGCGTGGTTTCATCTTTGGGAAAGGGCATCACAGCAGCAGCCTTAGGACGCCTGCTCAAAGCCCGGGGCCTGAAAATCGCCATACAAAAATTCGACCCTTACATCAACATCGATCCGGCAGGCATGTCGCCCTTCCAGCATGGAGAAGTCTATGTAACCGACGACGGCGCCCAGTGCGACCTGGACGTAGGCCACTACGAGCGCTTCATCGACGAAAATCTAACAGGCGTTTGCAACATCACGTCCGGCGAAATCTACTGGTCCGTCATCCTAAAAGAACGCCGGGGAGAATATATGGGAGAAACCGTCCAGGTTATCCCCCACATCACCGATGAAATCAAGGAAAATGTGTTTCGGGTAGCGAAAACCTCCGGCCCGGACGTTGTCATCACAGAAATAGGCGGCACTGTAGGCGACATGGAATCCCAGCCCTTTCTAGAAGCCGTACGCCAGCTCAAGTGGGAACTGGGCCCGGAAAATTGCGTACACATCCACGTCACATTGGTCCCCTACATCGCCTCTGCCGGTGAAATCAAAACCAAACCCACCCAGCACAGCGTCCGCGAGCTGCGCTCCATCGGCATCCAACCAGACATCATCGTATGCCGCACGGAATACGCCCTCTCCCAGGATGTCAAAAAAAAGCTGGCGCTGTTCTGCAATGTCGAAGAGGACTGCGTCATCGAAAACCAGGATGTGCCTACGCTATACGAAGTACCCCTGATGCTGGAAGCCCAAGGGTTAGGGCGCATTGTGTGCAAAAAGCTCTGCCTTACCTGCCCGCCGCCCGCGCTGGACGAATGGAAAGCCATGGTAAAGCGCAGCACCCAGCCCAAACACAAGATCAAGCTGGCCCTCGTCGGCCGCTTTACCGAGCTGCGCGATGCCTACCTCTCCGTAGCAGAAGCCACACACCACGCCGGCGTTTCCAACGAAACAGAGGTCGAGCTTGTGTGGCTGTCCTCCTGCCAGTTTACAGACGAAGCCACCGCCTGCACCTTGCTGGAAGGCGTTCAAGGCTTACTTCTGCCGGGCAGCTACGATGATTTGGGAGTCGAGGGCAAGCTTTTGGCAGTCCAGTGTGCTCGCAAAAACAACCTGCCCTTTTTCGGCATCAATTCCGGTATGGAAATAGCAGTCATCGAATTCGCCCGCAACGTGCTGCACCTATCCGGAGCCAACCGCTCCGACCTCGCGCCGGATACGCCGTTCCCCGTTGTTCAAGAGCTGCCCTTCGAGCCGCCCAAAAGCCCGCTTCCCCAAATACCCATGCGTCTGGGCAGCCAGGATATCCAACTAACCGGCGATTCGCTGGCGTCCAAAGCCTACGGCAAAACCATTATCCACGAACGCCACCGCCACCGCAGCGCCCTAAACGGACAATACCTCACCGCCCTGCACGAAAAAGGGCTGCAAGTTTCCGGCATGAGCCAGGGCATCGTGGAAATCGTAGAGCTCCAAGGCCACCCCTTCTTTCTGGGCGTCCAGTTCAATCCCGAATTCCGTTCCCGGCCCAACCGCAGCCATCCGCTGTTCAACGCGTTTTTGCAAGCAGCCCTGTGCTATGCACAAGACGGAAGCCAACTGCGTTTAAAGCTCTGATGGAATTCTGTGCCAAACCCCTATTTGGCAACAGCCTTCCCTTGGGAAATTTTCCCTGTTCAAAACAACCATCCATTGCGGATACTAAAAAGAAACGTAAGGTGACAGCGGGTTTTGCAAGGCAAATCTGCTAAAAATATGTAATTTTGATAGGCAAATATCCCAATACCGTGTATAATAGTACAGTATGCAAGCCCCAAATGGCCCATCCGGCCAATAAGGGCGACTTGTTCTGTCTTAGGGCGGACAAGCATTTATTTGGAGGTGTACTTTGAAACGCAGCAAATTGGTTAAAATATTAGGGGTTTTTCTCTGTATATTGATCCTATCCGGCATTGGGCTGGGCGTATTCGGCTACGACTATTTCAAGCGTGTGTTCCAAAATCCGGACCTCGCTTTCGAAAAACGCAACGACGATATTCAGGTAACCCTAAACCCCTCCAACGGGCCGGAGCAAGTGGTCTCCTTCGACCATAACGTTGTCAACATCGCGCTTTTAGGGCGCGACAAAGACGAAACCCAAAGCTATGTCCAAGAAACCAACCGCGGATATAACATCGATGCCATCATCCTCCTAACTGTCAACAAACAGACTAAAAACGTATCCATGATGAGCATCCCCAGAGACACACAAGTCGATATCCGCAAAATCGATGAGGACGGCAACGTCACCAAAACCTACAAGGGTAAAATCACCGATTCCTTTGTCCAAGGCGGCACGACCGACGCCCAGCGGTACGATACCTTCCGCGGCACGATTTCCAACCTGCTGACCTCCAGCGGCATCACCGTCCCGGTAGACTACTTCATCAGCGTCGAGATGGACGGCTTCGGCGCCATCACCGATTCCCTAGGCGGCGTACCCGTCACATTAGAACGCGATGTACCCCGAATCGGCAAAGCCGGCGATTCCGTGGTGCTAAACGGCCAAGAAGCGCTGCATTTCGTCCGCGTGCGCAAAGCCTACAGCGACAGCGATTTCTCCCGCGCAAAAAACCAACAGCTCTACATCAAGGGCATGGCCACCCGCATCAAGGAATTGGGCGCAGTTGCCACGGCCACCACCCTCTACAACGAGTTCCAAGATTATGTCGACACCAACCTAAACCTCGAGCAAATCCTCGCCCTAGCCTCGATTCTGGTCAACCTAGACGTAGACAACATGAACCATTATGTATTAGAGGCCTCCAACATCGTCAACGAACAGGTAATCATTGATTGGTCCAAAGCTAAGGACTATCTCCTAGATGTCATGTACAATTAAAAAAGCAAACAAGCTCCCGGCAAATTTGCCGGGAGCTTTTAACATGCCCCTAGGTTTCTCCTACAGGCCTCGCCGCGCCTCCATCAAGCGCCGGTTGGTTTCCAAAATCCGCTCCCGGTCCCACAGGTTATAGCTCTCATGGCGCATCAAGGCATTCTGCAGCTTATCCTTACTATCCGGGCATATTCCGCCCAGCAAAGCCAACAGTTCCTTCATCTCCTGCCGCTTGGTGTGGCCGTTGGCAGGACAAGGGTTGACCACAATCGGCAAGCTTTGCTGCCGCACCGCGTTTCGTACATGCTCCTCGCTCAAGTACACCATCGGACGAATCACCGTAATATCCTTACGGTCTAAATACGTCACCGGCGAAAATACATTAAAACGCCCCTCGTAAAGCAAGCTGAGCAATAAAGTCTCCAAAGCGTCGTCTCGAGTATGCCCTAAAGCCAGCTTATTACAGCCTGCGGCCTTTGCCGCATCATGCAAAACTCCCCGGCGCATTTTCGCACATAGGGCACAAGGGTTCTTCTCCTTACGATGCTCAAACACAACCTGGGCAATCTGCGTCGGTACGCTTCGATACGAAACCCCTATCTCCCGGCAAAACGCCCGAATAGGCGTCACATCAAAAGGCTCGAAGCCCATCTCCAGCGTAATCGCCTCCAAAGAATAAGCCCGCCGGGAAAACCGCCGATACAAATGCAGCGCATACAACAGCAACATACTGTCTTTCCCGCCGGATACGCCCACAGCAATGCGGTCATTGTCCTCAATCATATTCCAATCCCGATCCGCCCGGCGGATGCCGCCCAGGGTTTTCCTCAAGCCCATTTCCTCCCGTCCTTCAAGCGCCATTTTAAACAGCGCCCCCACACATCAAAAACCAGTATAAAAGAATCCTCAGCCTTTGTCCAGAAAAACCGTATCCCATCCAAGGCTTTTAGCAGAGGTGTTTCCTATTGACAAACATGCGATTGCTGATATAATAAATTTATACCTTATCCAGAGAGGTGGAGGGACGGGCCCTGTGAAACCCGGCAACCGGCGTGTCCGGTGCCAATTCCCGCAAGCTTTTGCTTGAAAGATGAGGGGGTATATGATGGCAAAGCCCATTCCCTCTCCAATAGCGGCGAGGGAATTTATTTTTATCTATTCTTAGGAGGTTAACCGTTATGAAAAGAATTTTTACTTCGGAATCTGTCAGCGAAGGCCATCCGGATAAAGTCTGCGACCAGATTTCCGATGCCGTATTAGACGCGATTTTAGCGCAAGACCCATACGGCCGCGTTGCCTGCGAAACCGCCTGCACCACCGGCCTTGTGCTGGTCATGGGCGAAATCAGCACAAACTGCTATGTCGACATCCCCAGCATCGCCCGAGCCACCATCAACGAAATTGGCTACAGCTGCGCGGAAGCTGGCTTCGACGGCAATGCCTGCGCCATCCTCACCGCCATCGACGAACAATCCTCCGACATTGCCCAAGGGGTCAACGCTGCCTTGGAAGTGCGCGACAGCGGCGGCAAAGATACCGGTGCCGGCGACCAAGGCATGATGTTTGGCTTTGCGTGTGACGAAACCGACGAGCTGATGCCCTTGCCCATCGCCCTGGCCCACCAACTGACCAGAGCCACTACGAAAGCAAGAAAAACCGGCGTCCTGCCTTTCTTGCAGCCGGACAGCAAATCTCAAGTCACCATCGAATACGACGGCGACACTCCGGTGCGAATCGATGCCGTGGTCTTGTCCGCCCAGCACAGCGATGCTTTCTCCATCGAGGAAATCCGCGAAGGCATCTACAACGAAATCATCAAGAAAACCGTGCCTGCCAATCTATTGGATGCAAACACCAAGGTTTTCATCAACCCCACCGGCCGCTTCGTCATCGGCGGTCCCCATGGAGACAGCGGTCTGACCGGCCGTAAAATCATCGTAGACACCTACGGCGGCTATGCCCGCCACGGCGGCGGCGCCTTCTCCGGAAAGGATCCCACCAAAGTCGACCGCAGCGCCGCCTATGCCGCCCGCTACGTCGCGAAAAACATCGTAGCTGCCGGCCTGGCGAAAAAGTGCGAAGTCGCCTTGTCCTACGCCATCGGCGTGGCAAGGCCCACCTCCGTAGCCATCGAAACGTTCGGCACCGGCCAAATCAGCGACGAAGCGCTGTCCGCCCTTGCTCAAAAGCATTTCGACCTGCGGCCCCAAGCTATTTTAGATTTGCTGGATTTGCGCCGGCCCATCTACCAGCAGACTGCGGCCTATGGCCATTTCGGCAGAACCGACCTAAACCTCCCCTGGGAAAAGTTGGATCTGGCCGCCACCTTAAAAAAGGATGCCTAGTGATGCTGGAAGGGTTTGTCGAGGCCATCATCTTTCGCAACGATGAAAACGGGTTTACCGTTCTAGAGGTAAACACCGGCGATGATTTTGTCGTTGCAGTGGGAGAAGTCCCCTTACTAGGCGAAGGCGAGCGGGTCAGCCTAACCGGCGACTGGGTGGCCCATCCTTCCTACGGCAGGCAGCTTAAAATAACGTCCTATGAAGTCCATACCCCCTCCAACGAAGAGGACATCGAGCGATATTTGGCCAGCGGCGTGATTCGCGGAATCGGCGAGAGCACCGCTGCGGCAATTGTCGCTCTTTTTGGTGCAGAAACGCTAAACATCATGCAATACGCTCCCCACCGGCTGGAAGAAGTGCGCGGAATCGGCCCAGCCAAATGCAAAACCATCAGCGAGTCCTTTCGGGAACAGAAAATTGCCCGGGATTTGCTCATAGGTCTGCAAAACTACGGCATCACCGTAGGCCAGGCCTACAAGCTGCAAAAAGCCTACGGCGATACAGCGTTGGATAAAATCCGGGAAAATCCCTACTGCATGGCGGAAGACATCCAGGGCATCGGCTTCAAAACTGCCGACCAAATCGCCCTTAAAATGGGCATCCAGCCCGATTCACCCTTCCGTCTGGCAGCAGGCATCAAAGGCGCCCTGTCTTGGGCCATGAGCGAAGGCCACACCTTCCTGCCCAAGGAAACGCTGCTGTCCACAGCCGAGAAACTGTTGTCCTTGCCGCCGGAGGAGATCGAAGCCGCCCTAGGGGATCTAATCGCCCTCCAACAGCTCTTCCTGCGCCGCTACGGCGAGACCGAGGCCGTCTACCTCCCCCATCCGCTCTACGCAGAAATCGACGTAGCCGGCCGTCTCTGCGCCTTGGTGCACGACGAAGAAAGCCCCGACCATCTGATCCGTGAAGCCCAAGATCAAGAAGGGCTGGAACTGACCGACGAACAGCGCGCAGCCGTTTCCCTTGCCCTGAGCCACGGCGTCTGCGTCATCACCGGCGGCCCAGGCACAGGCAAAACCACCATCCTGCGCGTCATCCTGCGCATCTTCCAGTCTATGGGCCTAGGCGTCGAGCTATGCGCCCCTACCGGCCGCGCAGCCAAGCGCATGGGTGAGGCCACAGGCTACGAAGCCGCCACCCTCCACCGCCTACTGGAATACGCCCACGGCGAAACATTCCAGCGCAACCAGGAACACCCGCTGCTGTGCGACGTAGTCATCATCGATGAAATGTCCATGGTGGATATCTTCTTAATGCGCGCCCTGCTGCGGGCATTACCCGAAGGCGCTCGCCTCATCATGGTGGGCGACGCCGACCAACTCCCCTCAGTCGGCCCCGGCAATGTCCTCAAAGACATCATCGCCAGCGGCGCAGTCCCGGTTTGCCGCCTGCGTGAGGTCCACCGTCAAAGCCACCAGTCCGGCATCGTAGTCAACGCCCATTGCATCAACCGCGGGGAAGCCCCCAGCCTCGACCAATTCGACGATTTTCGCTTCCTGCCCCGAGACAATGTAGCCGACGCCTTAAAGCTAACACTAACCGCCTGCAAAAAAGGCTTTCTGGGGTTCGACCCCGCCTGCGACATCCAAGTTCTGTCCCCCATGAGAAAAGGGGAGCTGGGGGTCATCAACCTAAACAAACAGATTCAACAAGCCCTCAATCCCGAAGCCTTAGGCAAAGCCCAGCATAGCTTCGGTGAAAAGCTGCTGCGTGTCGGCGACCGCGTCATCCAAACCCGCAACAACTATAAGCTAGGCTGGCGTAAAGCCGCGGTCTGGGGGGAGGAAGAAGGTCAAGGGGTTTTCAACGGCGACATCGGCAGCATCCTGACAATCGACGAGCAAGAAAAAACCATCCGCGTGCTGTTCGACGACGCCCGGGAAGCCTCCTACGATTTCGGCCAGGCCGACGAGCTGGATCTCGCCTACTGTCTGTCCATCCACAAAAGCCAAGGCAGTGAATTCCCCGCTGTGGTGCTACCCCTGCTGGGCGGCCCGCCGATGCTGTTTGCACGCAACCTGCTCTATACAGCCATCACGCGGGCGCGCAAAGCCGTGCTGATTATCGGCCGGGAACAAAGCGTTGTCCGCATGGTCAACAACAACCATATTGCCCGCCGCTACAGCGGCCTTTCATCCCTCCTCGAACAACTGCTCCACGGGGGTTCGCCATGATCAAGCGCGCCGTTTCCGCCCTGCTGAACCTGCTCTATCCAAATATCGGGTGCTGCGGCTGCGGCCGAGAAGCCGCCCTGTCACAGAGCGCCTACTTCTGCCCCGCCTGCAACGCAAAGCTGTGCTATCTCCATGCCCCGTCAGCGTTGGCCGAAGGGATCTTTGCGTTCAGCGTCGTAGAATATAAGCCTCCGGTCAGTCTCATGATTCAGAAGCTAAAATACGACGGTGCCCGCTACCTATCCCCCGCCCTAGGTTCCCTGCTGCTGCGGGCCTATCCTCTGCCAAACTTTCCAGCCGACGCCCTCTCAGCCGTGCCCATCCACCCCCGCCGGCAAAAACAGCGGGGCTTCAACCAGTCGGATCTGCTGGCAGCCTGCCTAAGCGAACAAACCGGCCTGCCCCTGCTGCAGGGCCTCAGCCGCCGAATAAACACCCCGCCCCAAACCGGCCTGAGCGCTGAAAAACGCCGCCAAAACGTTCAAAACGCCTTCCTCGCCACAAAGGAAGTACAAGGCAAGCATATCCTCCTCATAGACGATGTCCTAACCACCGGCAGCACAATCCGCGAATGCGCCCGCGCCCTGCTGCTCTCAGGCGCCGCCGGCGTAAGCGCCCTGTGTGTTGCCAAATCCATCCCGGAAGACCATCGGCCCTAATCAAGCTCAAGCAAATACAAGGCCCGATCTGCAAACGTAAGCCGCGAGAGACA
>JBMNTQ010000001.1:0-53261 GCA_050945815.1 Christensenellales bacterium | reverse complement strand
AAACAATGGGCACATCAACGCGGGCCTCCAGCGCTTGGGCAAACGCCCGCACTTTCTCTGCGGCCGGCCCATAGCTGCCGTTCATATTGCGCGGCATCCCCAACACAAGCTCCCTTGCCTGCTTTTCCTCAAGTAAGGCGGCAATATGCGCAAGGTCTGCTTCCAGCCCCTTGCGCTGGTAGCTCTCCAAGCCTTGGGCCGTTAGAAGCAGGGCATCGCTGCAAGCAATCCCAATTCGCTTCTCTCCAATATCCAGTCCCATAATCCGCAAATCCGGCATCCTCCCCCCCACAAAAATAAGGCTGCGCCAAATAAACGGGCAGCCTTTCCTGTCTCATGTCTTGTTTTCGAAGTAAAACCCCACCAATTCTTCCAGCAACATATCACGGTCCAGTCGCCGCATCAGCGCCCGGGCATTTTTATGGCTGGTAATATAGGTCGGATCGCCGGAGGTAATATAGCCCACAAACTGATTAACCGGGTCATATCCTTTCTCCTTCATGGCGTCATACACAGCCATGATAATGTCCTTTGGGGTCTTATACTGATCCTTTTCCCGGGAAAATTGCATGGTATGGTCAAAATTCTCCATAATACCCCCTCCAATCATAATAAATCAATCAACCGGATTCGTCTCGATCTCTGTTCGCCGCTCCATCCTAACCTGAACGATAATCTCGCGGATAATAATCATAATCGGCAAAGCAAACAGCATACCAATCACGCCCAGCAAGCTGGCAAAGAACAAGATGCCCACCATAATATAAACAGGATGAATATCCAGCTTGTCCGACATGATCTTGGGGCTCAAAACCCCGATTCCACCCTGCACCACGACAATAACAATCACAGTCCACAAAAGCTTGTCGGGAAAAAGCAGCCCAATTAGCAGGGCAGGCATCGCACCAATAAATGGGCCGATATACGGTATCAAGGACGCAACGCCCATCATAATCCCCAAAGCCAGCGCATACTCCAAGCCAATAATATAGTAGCCCGCAAGGGTGCCGACAAAGCTTATCAGAGCAACGATAGACTGTCCTTTCAAAAAGCCCAGCAAAGAATTGCTGATGCGTTGCACCATCTCCCGGGCGCCTTTGCGGTGCCTCCTAGGCAACAGTCTGTATATATCCTCAGAAAACAGACGGTAATCCTTGGAAATAAAAACCGAAATATACAACGAAATCAACACCGTCGTCAAGATCGCTATGGTGTTGGACAGCAAGCCAAACGTATTCTCCAGCAAATCCGTCAATATCTGGGGAACCGATGCTGTAAAGTTGCGAAAAGAATCGCCCAAACTGTTCACAATTCCCGCAGAAGACAACTGTTTCTGAATCCGATCGAACGCATCGCTGATAGAATTGATAATCTCTGGCAGCGAATCAATCAGCTGCTGGATTCCTCTCACAAGCAAAGGAATCACGAATACAAAAATCAAAGCGATCAGCAATATAAGGGCCACATAGCTAATCGTAATAGCGAGCCAGGGTTTCATCTTGCATGTCCGCCGCAAAAAGCAGTTGACTGGGTGCAGCAGATAAGCAATGACAATGGCAATCACCACCGGCGTCAAAGCGGAAGCCAGCGGCACACGCAAAAGATAGGCCAATACAAGCAACCCAGCTGCTATGGCAAACCGGGTCATCTTTTTAAGCAAGAACATCCAATTTGACCTGCCGCTGGATTGCATCATAGTTAACTTCCTACATGAACTGGCGCATCATTTTACGTCCCTTGCGAATCCACTTTCTGGGCTTATCGCCCTGTAGGCTTGGATTCACAGCAATGGCAGTCACAATTGCTGCAACTCCTATTATACCACCCGTCATCACGCCTGTCAAAAAACCGCTCTTCATAGTTAGCCGTCTCCTTTCCATACTTTTCTACCGACAGAAAATGTTTTCTAAATATAGTATCCCAAGTCGTCGTCCAAATATGAAAACTAGTTTTTATTTAATTTCTTCCATGTAAGCCTTTGTTTTCCATCTAGCAAAAAGATAACCCTTTCCTATCTATAAAATAGCTTCCAAATCCTGTCAATTCACTTTATTATACGCTATAATTAAAGTAAGAATATGTGCTGGAGGTACGTCCATGGATTATAAAATCATCGAAATAGACCCTTGGCTCAAGCCTTTTGCCAATGATATCAATCTGCGCATGCAGCGCTACGAAAGCCGCCGCGCCCAGTTGCTTCAAGGCTGCTCCAGCTTAAACGATTTTGCCAACGGCCATCTGTTCTACGGGTTCCACCCATGTAACGACGGATGGTACTACAGAGAGTGGGCCCCCGCTGCCGACGCCCTCTATCTAACCGGAGATTTCAATAGTTGGAACCCTTCCTCCCATCCCCTTCAAAGGCTGGACCATGGCAACTGGGAGATTTTTCTGCCTGGAAAAGCCGCCCTGCCCCA
This sequence comes from Christensenellales bacterium, assembly GCA_050945815.1. Taxonomy (GTDB): domain Bacteria; phylum Bacillota; class Clostridia; order Christensenellales; family JBMNTQ01; genus JBMNTQ01. Next base: position 50,844 of record JBMNTQ010000001.1, on the reverse strand, counting down.
CGCCTCCCTCGTAAAAGTCGTAGTGGAAAAAGACGGCCAATCCCAAGACAGAATTCCCCTTTATGCAACCCGAGCGGTTCAAGAGCAACACGGGCACGACTTTTCTGCCCAAATTTGGGCGCCCAAGCAGCCCTTTGTTTGGACCGACGCCAACTTCCATCTGCCCAGCACAACGCCGCTCTTCATCTACGAAGCCCATGTGGGTATGGCGCAGGAAGAATGCAAAGTAGGCACCTATCAAGAGTTTACCCGCAACATCCTGCCCCGCATCAAAAAAGCAGGCTACACAGCCATCCAACTGATGGCCATCCAGGAACATCCCTACTACGGCTCCTTTGGCTATCAGGTGTCCAACTTTTTCGCAATATCCTCCCGGTTTGGCACGCCAGACGATTTAAAAGAGCTCATCAACACCGCCCACTCCATGGGCCTGGCCGTACTATTGGATTTAGTCCATTCCCATGCCGTCAAAAACACCCGGGAAGGCATCGCCGGCTTCGACGGCACAGATACCCAGTTTTTCCACGCAGGCAGCCGCGGCTTTCATCCGGTCTGGGATTCTCGCCTGTTTGATTACAGCAAGGATGGTGTCCTGCAATTTCTTTTATCCAACATTAAGTTTTTTATGCAGGAATATCATTTCGACGGATTCCGTTTCGACGGCATAACCTCCATGCTCTACCATAGCCACAGTATCGGGGTAGATTTCACGGAATACAAACAGTATTTCACCATGGACACCGATCTCGATGCCGTAAACTACCTCCAACTAGCCAACGAATTAATGAAAGAGATCAACCCCCGCTCCATCGCCATCGCAGAAGATATGTCGGGTATGCCCGGCCTGTGTCTGCCCATCTCCAGCGGCGGCATCGGCTTCGACTATCGCCTAGGCATGGGTATCCCGGATTTCTGGATCAAAACCCTAAAAAAACACGACGACAACCAGTGGGATATCTGGCAAATGTGGCACGAATTAACCACCCGCCGGCCTCAGGAGAAAAGCATCGGCTATTCGGAATCCCACGATCAGGCCCTTGTCGGCGACAAAACCATCATGTTCTGGCTGGCCGATCAGGAAATGTACTGGCACATGGGTACAGACGACGACAACATCGTCATCGACCGTGCCATTGCCCTGCACAAGCTCATCCGGCTGTCCACCGCCAGCTTGGGCAGTGAGGGCTATCTCAATTTTATGGGCAACGAATTCGGCCACCCGGAATGGGTGGATTTCCCCCGGGAAGGCAACAACTACAGCTACCACTACGCCCGCCGCCAGTGGAGCTTAGTCGACCGTCCAGATTTAAAATACCGTTTTCTGGCAAACTTCGATCGTGCCATGCTGTCCTTCATACAGGATACTAACATTCTCTCCAGCACCGACCTGCTAAATCTCTGGGTGGATCAAGAAAAAAAAGCCCTCGCATTTCGCAAGGGCGGTGTCGTATTCCTATTCAACTTCCATCCCAATCAATCCTACGAAGGCTTTACGCTGCCCGTACCCGAACACGGGAAATATCGGGTGTGCTTCGATACCGATACGGCCGAGTTTGGCGGTCATAGCCGCATCGACCCAACCATCATCTACCAAACCCGCTCCACCAAGTCCGGCTTCCCGACTCTGCCCATCTACTCCCCCTCCCGCACCGCACTGGTGCTGAAAAGAATCGGATAATGCTCAAAAGCTCTTACAGCAGCTGTTCAAAGCTCTCCACAAATCGGTCCGAAACCTGCCGAAGCTTTTCATTCCCGCCCTTGTGGTGAGGGTCAAAAACGCCATACACAACGAACCCCGCGCTCTTCGCTGTTCGTGCCGCATAAAACGAATCCTCAAACACGACGCATTGTTTCGGCGCAAGCTGCATCCTCTCCGCAGCCTGCAAATAGATGTCCGGAAAGCGCTTGTCTTTTCCCGCTTCCGGCACAGTCAGCAAAAATTCGAAATACTGACTCATGCCCAGCCGCTCCAAGACAGGCTGGGCATGATATCTATCTGTCAAAGTCGCAACACACATCTTCACGTCCTTCTGCTTCAGCCGCTCCAAATACTCCATCACACCGGGCTTAGGCACGACAGCAGTCGCATATCCCTTAACAACATAATCCGACCAATCCTCCAACACACTCTGGGCTGTTTCTCCCTGCAAAAAATGCTCCGCAAAATAAGCAGCCGCAGGCTGGAGCGCCAAGCTCTCCACGTCTCGAAGGCTTTCCGCTGAGCAAACAATTCCTTTATTCTCTACGTACTCCCTAACCAACCCTCCCCACATCGGCATAGAATCCAATAACGTCCCGTCCATATCAAAAATTGCCGCTTTCAAACCAATCCTCCTAAAAACTTGATTCTTCTCTGCTTCAGCACGGCTCACACCACGCGCCCCCCTGACAAACCTCCGTCATCAAAACCTTCCAGTCTAGCTGCCGTTTTTGCAAAAAACTGCGCATCCCCTGCTCAAACGCCTCATGCTCCCGATCCACCAGCGCCACAATCGAAGGCCCCGCACCGCTCAGAAAAGCTGCGCGCGCACCTAATCCTTGCGCCTCCAGCACAATCTCGTCAAAACCAGGCACCAGTTGTTTCCGGTAAGGCTGATGCAGCGCATCCTTGCTGGCCTCCCACAGATATTCGTATCGGCCGGTCGCCATCGCCGCCGCAAAGACAGCCGCACGCCCGATGTTATAGACAGCAGCCTGCCGTGTCACCTTATCAGGCAGCAAAAATCGTGCTTTTTTAGTCTGCAGCGGAAACCCAGGTACAAGCAAACAGCATTTCATCGAAGGCCCCACTTCCATCTTCATGACCAAGGTCTGCCCCTCATCCATGCCGGCTATAGTAAAGCCGCCCATCACCGCCGCCGCCACATTATCCGGATGGCCTTCCATCCTTGCAGCGCGGCCGACAATCTCTTCCCGGCTCAGCTTTGCCTCCGCAATCATGTCCGCAATCATAACTCCAGCCACCCTGCAAGCGGCGCTGCTGCCCAGCCCCCGTGTCACAGGGATATAGTTGTGCTGCCGAATACGCAAACCCGGCGTCTTTACCCCTAGGTCGTCCAGCGTCTGCTTAATCGACTGGTATAAAAGGTTCCTTTCGTCCACAGGTACGCGCAAGCTGCCCTGCACATCGATATGCAAAGCCGATGCCGCCGTCTCAAATTCCACAACATTATAAATAGACAGCGCCATCCCGAAGCTGTCAAACCCAGCGCCCAGGTTCGCCGTCGTAGCCGGCACCATAATCCGCATCATTCCACCGTTTCCCCTACCTTTTCCCATCTGTTTCGGTGTGTAACATCCACACGATCTATTTTAAAGTATAGCATAATTTATCCGCCGCGCCCAGTTGGAGAAAGCCGGAGCATAAAAAGGATGCCGGGACGTATCTCCCGGCATCCTTAGCTAAAATATCGTATTATTCTGCATCGTCCATGTCTTTTTTGCCCTGCTCAACGACCTTCGCAGCAATGTTGGCCGGAACTTCCTCATAGCGCAGGAATTCCATATCAAAGACACCCCGGGCCTGGGTCATTGAACGGAGGTCGGTGGCATATTTAAACATCTCCGCCAGCGGCACTTCTGCAGAAACCTGCTGACCGCTCATCACCGGGTTCATTCCCAAAATACGGCCCCGTCGCCGGTTTAAATCACCGATCACATCGCCCATGTATTCGTCCGGAATGTTCACTTCCACTTTATAGATCGGCTCCAACAGTATAGGGTTCGCCTCTGCACAGCCTTTTCTGTAGGCCAGACGCGCAGCCGAGATAAAAGCAATCTCCTTGCTGTCTACCGGATGATACTTCCCGTCATAGAGGGTACAGCGCAAATTTACCATCGGATAGCCGGCCAGAACGCCCTTCTTCACGCTCTCCCGCAAGCCTTTTTCCACAGCGGGAATAAACTGCCGCGGCACAACCCCGCCCACAATCTTATCTACAAATTCAAATTCAACGTTGCTGTCAAGAATCGGCTCAAATTGAATAAACACATGGCCAAACTGGCCCGCACCGCCGGTCTGTTTCTTGTGCTTTCCTTCCGCTTTCACAGTCTTGCGGATGGTCTCGCGGTAGGGAATCTTAGGCTCATTCAGCTGTGCTTCCACATCGAACTTGTTTTGCAGCTTTCTGCAAATAACTTCCAGGTGCAACTCTCCCATCCCGCGAATCAGGGTATCGCTCGTCACCGAATCTTTTTCCACAATCATGGTGGGGTCTTCGTCCATCAAGCGGTAAAGGCCGGCAAATACTTTGTCTTCCTCGCCTTCTTTTTTTGCAGTAACCGCCAGGGAAATACAGGGTTTGGGGAATTCCAACGCCGGGAACACCACGCCCTGATTGGATTCGCACAGGGTATCGCCGGTCAAAGTATGCTGTAGCTTCGCCAAGGCACCAATATCTCCGGCATGAATCTCAGTCACTGTCGTCTGCTTCTTGCCGCGCATATTGTAGATCGTGCCGGGTTTCTCGCTTTTGCTTACCCGCATATTATACAAAGAAGAATCGCTCTTCAGCACGCCGGAATACACCTTAAAGAGAGACAGCTTTCCAACAAAGGGGTCTGCCACCGTCTTGATAACCTGCGCCGAGAAAGGCAGCGTGTCATCATAGGCCTGGGTCGTTTCTTCATCGGTTTTTGCATCCTTGCAAGCCACCGGCGGCAAATCTGCCGGCGAAGGCATATACTCAATGATGCCTTCCATCAAGGCGCCAATCCCTAGGTTCGGAGCCGCTGCGCCAGCCAGCACAGGGGCAATCTTGCCCAGCATAACGCCGGCACGCACCCCAGCGATAATCTCTTCTTTGGAAAGTTCTTCTCCGCCAAAGAATTTCTCCAGCAGGTCATCGTCATTTTCTGCGGCAGCCTCAATCAGCGTCTCCCGCAAAGCTTCAACATCCCCTGAAAGGGCGGAAGGAATCTCCGCATCCTTGAGGTTCGTGCCGTCAAAAAGCTTGGCCTTCATCTCAATCAGATCCACAAAGCCCGCAAGCGAACCGCCCTCCATAATGGGCAGCTGCAACGCAACAATCCGCGTACCATATCGATCCGTAAGCTGGTTCAGGGTTTTATTGAAATCCGCATTTTCCCGATCCATCTGGTTAACCAGAATCATACGAGGCAGGTTTCTCTGGTCACACATTTCATAAGCCTTCTCAGCGCCTACGCTCAACCCGGAAACCGCACTAACCAAAATCAGCGCACCATCGGCAAAATGCAAAGCCTCTACCATTTCACCGGCAAAGTCAAAATAACCGGGCGTATCGATGATGTTCAGCTTACAGCCTTTATACTCCAGTGGCGCCAAAGCCATGCTGATGGATATTTGACGTTTTATTTCCTCCGGATCATAGTCCGTAGTCGTACTGCCGTCCTCCACCTTGCCCATACGGTCAATCGCACCGGCATTAAACAAAAACGCTTCTGTTAAAGTTGTTTTTCCGTCGCCGCCATGGCCCACAACGGCAAGGTTCCTAATTTCTTTGGCTGTATAAACTTTCATCGTCAGATTTCCCCCTTGTTCTACGATATGTTGCTTGCCACGACGTCTTTAACCGATGCGGCAAGGATAGATATGAGATTGTATGCACGATATTAAATATTCTATCAGATAATCAGGCGTTTGCAAACAGAAATCTTCATTTTGCTCCAACTATTGCATCTCTGCCAAAAAATCAGCTTATGCTGATATGCCTGTATTCTTGCCGCCGGCTCGGGTGGTTTTTTTGCAAATTCCCTGCGCAATGAATCCGGCCTCAACCGCTTAGAGAACCCTTCACAGAGATTTTCTCATCCAACTTTATGTAAATCGTCGATAATAGCTCGCAAAAGCAACATATTCGAAGCATACAGAAGCTAAATCGTATGGTTCAGCTTTTTCGATGTAAATATGCCACAAACCGGATAAATACCGCCAATTGCTCCATTGTTTACAAAACGGAAATATAGTATATTATATAGTAATATATGAAACATAAAGGAGTGCTTTTGTTTGTCAGACGACCCTCTGATATTACAGCTTATTCTGCAGATAGTCTTAATCTTGATTAACGCTTTTTTTGCTATGACCGAAATTGCCGTTATTTCTATCAACGAAAATCGTATCCGGCGCATGGCGGAAGAAGGCAACTCGAAGGCTGTAACCTTATTAAAAATTGCTGAGAAACCAACCAATTTCCTATCTACCATCCAAATCGGCATCACCTTTGCAGGGTTTTTGGGCAGCGCATTTGCTTCTCAGAATTTTGCTAGCCGCATTGTAGACGGAATTATAGCAGCAAACCCTTCCGCCAATGCCGGCACCCTCAACACCATCGCCGTCATCATTATCACATTAATTCTCTCCTATTTCACGCTGGTATTTGGGGAACTGGTGCCCAAACGGCTGGCCATGCGTTCGCCTGAGAAAATCGGCATGAGGGTAGCAGGCCTAATTGGCGGTCTGACTAAAATCATGTCGCCCTTTGTCTGGCTGCTGTCTGTTTCTACCAACGCCATCCTTCGGCTGCTACACATCAACCCCCACGAAGCTGCCGCTGCCGTCACGGAAGAAGAAATCCGACTGATGGTAGACATTGGCGAGGAGAAAGGCTCCATCGCGACCGACGAGAGAGAAATGATTGAGAACATATTCGAGTTCGACAACAAAAACGCTGAAGATGTAATGACCCACCGTACCGATGTTTACGCCATCTGGGTAGACGAAGACCCAATCGAGATTCGTAAAATCATCCAAGAAAGCGGTCATTCACGCTTCCCCGTCTACGACGAGGACATCGATGATATTATCGGCATCCTCTACCTGCGGGATTATTTCGTCAACATCTGCCAGGAAAGCCCCCGCCCCTTAAAAGATTTGCTGCGCACTCCCTATTTTGTACCCGAAACCGTCCATACCGACGTCCTGTTCAAAGATTTGCAACAAAAAAAGGTGCATATTGCAGTGGTTGTCGACGAATATGGCGGAACCTCCGGCATCGTCACCATGGAAGACCTTCTAGAGGAAATTGTGGGCAGCATCTACGACGAATACGATCCGCCCGAAGAAGAATTCGAACAGCTTTCAGATAATCTCTGGCGAGTCGAGGGTTCCATGCCGCTAGACACCCTAGCCGAATTGCTGAGCATCGAGCTTCCTATCGACGAATTCGACACCTTAGGCGGCCTGGTATTTGGCCAGCTCAACTCCATTCCTGCCGACGGCAGCTATCCTGAGGTAGAAGCCTACGGCTTGAAAATCCTAGTAGACGAAATCGAGGATCGGCGCATCGTTAAAACCCTGGTATCCAAGCTGGAAGAAGCACAGGAACAGCTCGATACCCCACAAGCCGAACAGTCCTAAATCCATCTTTAAACCACAGCGGCAGACTGAATTTTCAGTCTGCCGCTTTTCTCAAAGTACTCCACATTTTCCGTAACAAAAATTCCCAGCAAAAAAAGTGCTCATCTCTATTTTTTTTACAATATTTTTATTGACTGTTTCGCTAATTTATGTTTAAATAGATTTAATTTCTGTTTAGAATCACTAAACATTTTGTTTAGTGATTCTGCAATTAAACGTCGGAGGCTGGCTATGAACATTGGCGAGAAAATAAAGCAATTGCGGCTTACGTTTGGCCTAACCCAGGAAGAATTGGCAAATCGCGCCGAGCTTTCCAAAGGCTTCATTTCCCAGGTTGAACGTAACCTAACCTCCCCCTCCATCGCTACGCTGCTGGATATCCTGGAATGCTTAGGCACAAACATACACGAGTTTTTCAGCGAATCCATAGCAGAAAAGGTCATCTACAAACCGGAGGATATTTTTGTAAAAGAAGATGAGGAATTAGGCTCCCAAATCCAGTGGCTAGTCACCAGCGCCCAAAAAAACAATCTCGAGCCGATTCTTCTGACGCTGCGCGCCGGCGGTTCCAGCTATTTAGACGATCCCCACGAAGGCGAGGAGTTTGGATATGTCCTATCCGGCTCCATCCTGCTGGAACTGGGGTACGAGCAATATAAAGCCCGCAAAGGCGACAGCTTCTATTTCAACCCCGCCCGCCCCCATCGGATTACCAATCCAGGGAAACAGACGGCAAAGGTTTTGTGGGTCTCGTCGCCGCCAACATTTTAATCGCATAGTTAGGGGAGTATGGACATGGAAGAACGTTTGATCGATCTAGTAAATATATCCAAAACCTATGATGGCACAGAAGCGATCAAGGTTTTAAATCTTTTTATTCGTCCTCAGGAGTTTGTAACCCTCCTAGGCCCCAGCGGCTGCGGCAAAACCACGACCCTGCGCATTATAGGCGGCTTTGAAACACCCACCACCGGCAAGGTGTTGTTTGAGGGCAAAGATATCACCCAAACCCCGCCCTACAAGCGAAACGTCAACACTATTTTCCAAAAATATGCCCTTTTCCCCCACTTGAACGTGTACGATAATGTAGCCTTCGGCCCAAAGATCAAAAACGCCGACAAGGAACTGACAAAAAAACAAGTGGGTTCCCTGCTGGATATGGTTGGCCTAAACGGCTTTGAAAAGCGCAGCGTAGATAGTCTTTCCGGCGGCCAGCAACAACGTGTAGCCATCGCCCCGGCCTTGGTCAACCAGCCCAAAGTTCTGCTGCTGGATGAACCCCTAGCCGCCCTCGACCTCAAGCTGCGTAAGGAAATGCAGCTCGAGTTAAAGAATATGCAAAAACAGTTGGGCATCACCTTCGTTTTTGTTACCCACGATCAGGAAGAAGCCTTAACTATGTCCGACATCATCGTGGTCATGAAGGACGGCCTGGTCCAACAGATCGGCACCCCCACCGACATCTACAACGAACCAAAAAACGCCTTTGTGGCTGATTTTGTTGGTGAAAGCAACATCATTTCCGGAACCATGCTAAAAGATCTGCGCGTCTCATTCTGCCAACGCGAATTTGTCTGCGTAGACAAGGGCTTCGGGGAGAACACCCCGGTGGAAGTTGTGGTACGTCCGGAAGACATCAGGCTGGTGGAAGCCTCTAGCGGCATGCTCCGGGGCGTGGTTCAGTCCGTCATATTCATGGGCGTCCACTATGAAATGCAGGTCGAGACGCCAGGCCACACTTTCCTGGTCCATTCCACTTCCATGTCCCCGGTGGGCACAGCAGTGGGGCTGGATATTCTCCCGGACGAGATTCATATTATGAAGAAAGGATAAGCCCATGCTGAGCAAACTCTTACGATACCCCTATATTTTGTGGATGGTGGTCTTTATCCTGCTGCCGCTGCTGCTCATCATCTACTACGCCTTTACCAGCGACATCAGCGGCCAGCTCGTCTTTTCGCTGGACAACATCATCAAAACCTTCGATCCAATCTACGTAGATGTCCTCGTGCGCTCCATCATTCTGGCGCTCATCTGTACAGCCATCTGCTTGGTCTTAGGTTATCCTGTGGCCCTGTATATGGCGCGCAACGGGAAAAAGGCCCAGCGGCTGATGATCTGGTTCATGCTGCCCATGTGGATGAACTTTCTGCTGCGCACCTACGCTTGGATGATGCTGCTAGACACCAACGGCCTGATCAACCAACTGCTGATGGGCCTGGGCTTTGGGCGGGCGGAGCTGATGTACAATTCCGGGGCAATCCTTGTAGGCATGGTCTACAATTTCCTGCCGTTTATGGTGCTGCCCATCTACACAGCTCTGTCTAAAATCCCCAATTCCCTCGTCGAAGCGGCGGAAGACTTGGGCGCGAATTCTCGCCGCGTATTTTCCCGGATTATTTTCCCGCTGTCCATGCCCGGCGTCATCTCCGGCATCACGATGGTATTCATGCCGGCCATCACCACCTTCGCCATCTCCCGCCTTTTGGGCGGCTCACAATATATGCTATACGGCGACCTGATCGAAAATCAGTTTCTGACGCTACAGGATTGGAACTTCGGTTCTGCCCTGTCCTTCATCATGATGCTGTTCATCATCGTCAGTATGCTGGTGCTGTCTCGGCACGACCAGCTTGAACAGGCAGGTGGCGGCCTATGACGAAAAAGACGGGGATTTTTACCAAAATATACATGGCACTGGTGCTGCTCTTCCTCTACGCACCCATCTTCGTGCTGGTGGTCTTTTCCTTTAACGAAGGTAAATCCATGTCCAAGTGGACCGGGTTTTCCTTCACATGGTATGAGCAGCTTTTCTCCGACGCGCGCATCCTCAACGCCCTCTATATCTCCTTGTCCGTGGCCGTATTGTCCGCGATCATCGCCACCATCATTGGCACCCTCGCCGCCATCGGCATACACAACATGCGGCGGCGCACCAAGACGGCGGTGCTGAATGTCACCTATATCCCCATGCTGAATCCCGATATTGTAACCGGTATTTCGCTGATGCTGTTATTCTTGTTCTTCAACATTCCCCGGGGGTATCTGACGTTACTGCTGGCCCACATATCCTTTAATGTGCCCTACGTCATCTTCTCGGTGCTGCCTAGGTTGCGTCAAATGCGCCCCCAGATGTACGAAGCCGCACTGGATTTAGGTGCCACCCCCTTCTATGCCCTGCGCAAGGTCATCATTCCGGATATCCGTCCAGGCATCATTACCGGCGCAATTCTGGCGTTCACCCTCTCCCTGGACGACTTTGTCATCAGTATGTTTACTTCACAAAGCGCCCAGAACCTCTCGGTTACAATATATTCCATGGCCCGGCGGGGCCTCAACCCCAAGATCAACGCCCTGTCCACACTTATGTTTTTCAGCGTTATCATTTTGCTGGTTATTGTGAACCGACGTTCATCGCGGGATAAAAATAATCTGAAGGAGACTGTAAAATGAAAAAATTTCTTTCCCTAGCCCTGGTACTACTTATGATTGTCCCTGTGCTGGCTGCCTGCGGCGGCAATACCGGTGGAGGCCAGCAGCAAAACGTGACCTTAAACGTCTTAAACTGGGGCGACTATATAGAAGATTCCCTCGTCGCCACCTTTGAAGACGAATATCCCTGGATCAAAGTCAACTATCAAGATGTTCCCAACAACGAGGAAATGATGGTGATGCTGGATTCCGGCGGTTACGACGTCGCTTTCCCTTCAGATTATATTATCGAAAGGCTAATTGCCAACGATTCCCTCGCCAAGATCGATACCTCCAAGCTTGAGAATTTCGATGAAATCATGGATTTCTGCAAAGATCAGTCTTTCGACCCGGGCAACCAATACTCCGTTCCCTATATGTGGGGTACGTTAGGCATCCTCTACAACACCACCATGGTGGATGAAACAGTAGACAGCTGGGAAATCCTCTGGGATGAGGCCTATGAAAAACAGATCTTCATGTACGACTCCATCCGCGATTCCATCGCTGTAGCCCTAATGAAAAACGGCTACGAAATCAACACCCGCGATGAAGCCGCCCTGTCTGCCGCAGAGGCGGACCTGGTCGCCCAGAAGCCTCTGGTGCTGGCCTATGTGGGCGATGAAGTCAAGGATAAGATGATTGGCAACAACGCGGCTTTGGCCGTGGTCTACTCCGGCGACGCAGCCTACTGCATCATGGAAAACGAGGAGCTATCCTACGCCATTCCCAAAGAAGGAAGCAACCTTTGGTTCGACAATATGGTCATCATGAAGGACACTGAGAATTACGATGCAGCCATGCTGTTTATCGATTTCCTCTGCCGGCCGGATATCGCGCTGATCAACACAAACTATATCGGCTACACCACGCCGGTACAACAATCATTCGACGAGGCAGACGAGATATTGCGCAACAATCCGGCCTACAACCCCAGCGAAGAAGCATTGGAGCGTTGTGAAATTTTCCACGACTTAGGCGACTTCATCGATCGATACAACGATATCTGGATGAAAGTTAAGGCCACCCGAGGCTAAATCTGCCCGGGCCAATCGTTCCGCATCGAAGGAGCAGCGCACATGCTGCTCCTTTCTTTTGTTCAGCATACTTCTGCCCTGCTTAACGAAATCAAGACGCCGGCCTTGAAAAGCGCGCCTTTTTCGAGGCAGCCTACTTGGTTTTTGCTTGACAAGTTGTTCGCCATATTATACAATATATTTTGCTAACATCCTATTTGCCCCCATGGTCTAGAGGCCTAGGACGCCGCCCTCTCACGGCGGTAACAGGGGTTCGAATCCCCTTGGGGGTGCCACCAGCGTGACGCTGGACCCACATTCGCAAATCGCTTCGGTGGTTTGCGAATTTTCTTTGCCCGAAACAGGCGTCATCTATTTAGTCAAACCATTACAGCGGCGAGCCGCCGCTTACAATATCGCGCACGATCTTTTGACGGGGCGCGGTTTTTTATGTCCGCGGCGAAATGTTGCATCTTTATTGGTAGCACAGGGCAAAGCGCGAGCCGCCGCCCAAAGTGTCGCGCGCTGTCTTTCGATGGCGTGCGATATTTTCATGTCTGCGTACAAGCCTGCGTCTTTTCGGCAGCATTGAACAGCAAAAAAGCCGCGGTATGATCGCGGCTTCTTACTTTATTGCGGTCCTCTAAGTCTCCGATTAAAAGCTCTTCCCCTCAACTTGCAACAAAAACCCAAAGCCCCCCATTCAGCGAGCGCCAAGGTTTACCCGGCAACGAGCTTTCTTCTTACTTAAAGGTCATAGGGCTGGCCAATCTCAATCATATTGCCATCCGGGTCTCTCAAGAACACAAATTCCTGTGTCGTCCCCTTCACCGGCCCCAATTCAAACTCCACGCCTTCGGCTCGAAGGGCTTCCACAACAGATTTAATATCATCTGTCGACAAAGCTATGTGGTGAATTCCAGGACGATTCCACACATCATATTCTCCGTCCACAAGTTGGTCAAACCAGAAGAATTCGACCTTTGCGCCGCTTGGGGATGCCATAAAAAGAATCTTCCCATTTGTTCCTTCCGGCAGCTTATAGAAGAAGTTCTTGGCCTTCCAATAGCCTTCCCATGTCGTAGCAAAGGGCTCTTTGCTCACAGTGAATCCAAGCTTCTCATAGAAGCGCCGAGTGACGTCCAAGTCTTTCACAGTAATCCCTACATGAATAAAATCTAGCGTTGCCATGATTCATCCCCCATTACTATACTATTACGATTTATTATCTTATCATAGCACATATCCCATCCAAAATAAACCGGCAGAAGGTAATTCAAAAAGCCGCCTGCTCCAAAGTTCAATGGCCCACATGCCCGTTTCTTGCCCCATCCGCCAAAGTACGCTACAATGATATAAATACTATGCCATGCAAAGGAGCGTCTTCATGAAAAAATCCAAGCTGTTCTCTTCTGTTCTGATGGCACTGATTATGTCCTGTACCATGTCCCTCATCATGGGTCTGGTGAAGAACGGTTTTGCCGCAGGCTTTGTCCTTGCCTGGCTAGAAGGATGGGTTCTAACATTCCCGCCGTCTATTCCCCTCTCCTACTTTCTGCCTCCGCTCTTAGACAGAAAAGCCGACGCATTATTCAATAAAGAAGAGCAAACACTAAAATAGCTTCTATTAAGCTTCACTCTCAAAAACCATCCTGCTCATAACCTATCCCATCCTTGCCGAATCTCTTTTCAATCATCATATTATTCACAAAAAATGCACAACCTAACCCAGACAATAGCGCTGATGCAAGCGCCGCGAAAGGGTTGGCCCGCCTATGAGTCTTTCTTGCTTTGAACTATCGCTTTTAAACTCCCTACAGCCGTTGCTGCGCTACAGCATACTAGACCAAAGCATGCTCATAATCTCCCATATCACCGATGCGGGGCTAATCTGGGTGGCCGTAGCCGCAGCTTGCCTATTCGCCAAAAAAACCCGGCGTCTGGGGCTTACCCTGCTGGCCGCGCTGCTGCTGAGCTACTATGTCTCCGACCATATCCTCAAGCCTCTCATACAACGTCCAAGGCCCTTTGCGCTCAATCAAAGCGCCCTCTTGCCTGCTGCTGCACCCAGCAGCTTTTCCTTTCCTTCTACCCACGCATGCTCCTCCTTTGCCGCTGCCACCGCCATCGCCCTATCCAACCGCAAAGTCGGCATATTCGCCTATGTGTTTTCGGCCTTAGTCGGCTTCTCCCGAATCTACCTCTACCTGCATTACCCGTCCGATATCATCGCCGGCGCAGGCCTAGGCATAGTCTGCGGCTGGCTCGCAGCCACCATCCTCCAGCGCTTCTTTCCCCAATCCCCTTATTCCCCGCCAACGCCTTCCCCTCCGTCGAAGAGAAATAAAGCCCGCTTCTCGTCCCCCAAATGTCCAAAATAGCGAATCATCCCCCCGCCTAGCCGGGGGTATTTCATATCTGCCTAAAAAGCCCTGTCTTTACCGCCAACTTAAACTACCTATCGAATCTGCCCGTAAAAGCGCGCTTCTATCGTTTCGCTGCCCTGTTTATTCTCAATTCTTGGTTGGCAGGCCTAGCTTACTTTATCCAAGTAAAGGGCTTGAAAAGTCACCAAAGCTCCTCTCTGCCACGGGCCTAGCCTAGCGCTTTTTTAAACAATAAAAAGCGAGCAGCCCTTCTCTGGCCGCTCGCTTATCTACCTGAATGATTCAAGAATTCCTATCGGTTCTTCCTGTTCTTGCGCTCATCAATCAACACAGCGATAACAATAACAGCGCCCTTCACAATCATCTGCAAGTTCGGGTCAATCTGCAGCATCGTCATCCCGTTGGTCAAAACGCCCATAATCAACGCACCAATCAGCGTACCCCAAGCCGTTCCGACACCGCCCGAGAAGCTGGTTCCGCCCAATACAGCGCCGGTAATGGCGTCCATCTCATAGGTAACTCCTGCCGCAGGGTTCCCCGCCATACTTCTGGATGTCAGCACCAGAGAAGCCAAGCCGGTAAAAGCACCCGCAATCACATAAACCATGGTTTTATTCAGGTTTACTTTAATCCCCGAAACCTTCGCAGCCAACTCATTGCCGCCAATCGCATAAACATAGGTTCCAAATTTGGATCGGTGCAGAATAAAATACATAATAATAGCTGCGCCCAGCAAAATATAAATTGGAACTGGAATCCCAAACAAGCTGCCCCCGCCGATTGCTTCAAAAGCCGGCGTAAATCCATTGATGGGTTTGCCGTTAGAAATGATATGGGTCATACCGCGGGCCGCCTGCATCATACCCAACGTAGCAATAAACGGCGGAACGTTCCCATAAGAAATCACAATCCCATTAACCAGCCCGCACAAAGCACCGGTCAAAATACCCGCTAAGATGGGCACAATAAAAGGAAACTCTCCCGCTGCCGAGCCTGCCGACTCCGGATGCGCCAGCATAGCGGCAACAACGCCGCACAGGGCAATAACCGATCCGCCGGATAAATCCGTACCTGCTGTAATGATGGGCAGCATAACGCCCAAAGCCATCAGTGAAATGGCCGTCTGCTGACGCATCACATTGAAAATATTGGTCCAGGACAAAAACATAGTCCCCTTCAATATGGTCATAATCAACATCATACCAATCAAAATCAACAGCGTACCATATGTTGATAAAAACTTCGCCCGTTTCTCTTTCCACGATGTAGGTAACTTCATCTTTTCCAAAGTAATCTCCCCCCAGCCTGTCTTATTCGGTCTCGCCGGTTGCATACAGCAGGATTTTCTCCTGTGTCGCTTCCTCAGCCGTTAAAAAGCCTGCAACTTTACCGTCGCTCACCACCATGATCCGATCGCTCATGCCCAATATTTCAGGCAGTTCCGAGGAAATCATAATCACGCACTTGCCTTCTTTGGCCAAAGCGCAAATGAGCTTGTGAATCTCCGCCTTGGCGCCCACATCAATTCCCCGGGTCGGCTCGTCAATAATCAAAATGTCCGGATTGGTCAGCAACCATCTGCCCACCAAAACTTTCTGCTGGTTCCCGCCGGAAAGATTAACGATCTTCTGCTCCAGGCTGGGCGTCTTGATGTTCAGCTTATTTTTCATATCTTCCGAAACGGCAACTGTCTTCTTATAATCAACAAAAGGCCCCTTAACAACGCTGTTAATGGCTGCAACATAGGTATTCAGTCTCACGCTCAGCGGCAAAAAACAACCGCTCCGTTTTCTGTCTTCGGTCAACAAAGCAATTTTATTTTTAATCGCGTCGCTGGGCCGATTAATCCGGATTTTCTTCCCGTCAATATAAATTTCCCCTGCGCTCTTCTTCCGCACACCGAACAATGTCTCCATAATCTCGCTGCGACCGGCACCCATCAATCCCGCAACGCCTAGAATCTCACCGCGCTTTACTTCAAAGCTCACGTCCTCAAATTCCCCTTTGCGGCTCAAACCCTCAACCTTTAGGTAAACATCGCCAATCTCCGCATATTCCTTCGGAAACATCGCGGTAATCTCCCTGCCTACCATCATCTGCACCAGCTTGTTTCGAGTGGTCTCCTGAGTATTTACCTGTCCAATATATTTTCCATCTCGATAAACCGTAATTTCATCGGTAATTTTCCAAACTTCATCCATTTTATGAGTGATATAAATAATCGTAATGCCATTGTCTACCAAATCCCGAATGATGCTAAATAGATGCTCCACTTCCGTTTCAGTAATTGCTGATGTCGGCTCATCCATAATAATCAAATCAGCATTATAGGAGATCGCCTTTGCAATTTCGCACATCTGCTGCTGTGCAACGCTTAAATATCTCATCTTTGACTTGGGGTCTATATCCATGCTCAAGTTGTCAAAAAGCTCCTGCGCTTTTCTAACCATCGTCTTCTTCTTCGTGAACATGGTTTTCCCCAGTGTAATCTCTTTTCCCAAGAAAATATTCTCAGCCACCGTTAAATCCTGGACAGTGCTCAATTCCTGATGAATCATCGCGATCCCTTTTTGCAAAGCGTCAGACGGTCCTTTGAAGTTAACCTCTTCGCCCCGGAAGGTAATGGTGCCTGCGTCTTTCTTATAAATTCCCTGCAAAACCTTCATCAGGGTAGACTTGCCGGCGCCATTCTCGCCCATAATAGCGTGAACCGTTCCTTTTTTAACATTGAGCTGAACATCATCCAAGGCAACGACGCCAGGAAATCCCTTACATATATGTTCCATTTTCAGAATGTAATCCTGTTCCTGCATACACTTGCCCCCCTTTGCTATTCTCATGCAACGTTAGGGTAGGTGGAGTTGCACCCTCATTACTCACAAAAGGAGCAACTCCAAACCTTTCCTCCTGTCCGCTCAAACAAGCGGAGAATCGTACCCTTTAAAAGTTATTCTTATTGCCACTTTGCTTTATATACTTCTACTTCGTCCTGAGCAACCAGCGTATCGTAGAGAACAATGTCTTCCACAGTTTCGCCCTTAGCCAGCTTCAAAGCAGCGTCCAAGCTCTCCCGCGCCAAGCCTACGGGGTCTGCATACATCGTGAAGGTCAGCTTACCGTCTTCCATGTACTCCAAAGCATCCAATGTTCCATCGATACCGGCAATTACGACGCCGTCCAGCTTGTTGACAGCTTCCAGAGCCAGAATAGCTCCAATAGCCATTTCGTCATTCGCCGCACAAATCGCGTCAAACTCAATTCCACCCTGGATCCAGTTTTCTACGATATTCTGTGCCTTATCGCGCTGCCACAGTCCCAATTCTTCTGCAACCAACTCAATGTCGGGGTTCTCATCCACAACGCTCATCGAGCCATCCCGGCGCAGAGTCGAGATCAGAACACCAGGCTCGCCGGCGAGATACGCAACCTTACCTTTGCCGTCCAGCGCATCCACAACGCCCTGCATTTCAACTTTCCCGCATTCAAAGATGTCGGGGCCAACCGTCACATCACCGCCGCCAATATCCTGCTGCACAGCAACATAGGGGATTCCAGCAGCATTGCATTTCTCAGCCATAGATTTTGCAGCATCAACTTCAACAGGCTTCACACAAACTGCGTCATATCCCTGGGTAATCCAGTCTTCCACAATCTGCATCTGAACGCTGGTGTCGTTTCTGCCGTTGCCCAGCGTAACTTCAGCTTCAGCGGTCTCCTCGTCCCACAACTCCGCATTGTCCATCACATAGGTAACCCATTTATCATTAAAATCGTTAACCGTAAATCCGATCTTATAAACCTTATCTTCTGCCGCCGGGGATTCACCGGCAACACTCTGATCGGGATCTGCGCTGGGCGCGTTGTCGTTGTTCTGGCCGCAGCCTGCAACCAGTACCAGCACCATCAAGAGTGCTAGTAGAAACGAAAGCTTTTTCTTCATTCTTTCTCCTCCTTAGTTTTGGGAACTCTCCCTAGATGAGTATTATTTTGTGCAATGCACAAATTTTGAATCATGTTCGATGCAGTGAAAACATTCCTTTTTCATGGAAAACGATTTCCATAAAGTGTTTTCCAATAACTTCTATTGACCAAACAGCATCCTTAAACAAGTAATGTTCGTCAGGAAAACGTTTTTCTGTTCTGCAAAAAAGTAAATAAATTTATCATTATATTGGAATGTCGTAAGATTCGAAACGTTTTTCTAAAAAATAGAATACAGGATATCGATATATTTGTCAAGAGGCATTCAGGAATTTCCAAAATAAAGCTTATCATTATCTTGTCATCCTCCCCTGCCATTCCTACCCTTTTTCCAAGAATCGGAGAGCCTTCGCCGCAAGATAAAAGCAAAGGCTCTCCTTGGGAAATGGAAGGAAATTATTAATAAGTTTCAGGATAGATAACTACTTTAAGTGCTTTTCCTGCCCGGAGCAGGTCCAAGCCCTTCTGGTATTCGCTCAAGGGGAATGTGTGAGTCGCAATTTCCTCCAAAGGCAGTATCCCGCTTTCTATGATACGGGCCGTCTTTTCGAAATAATATTTACCCAAGAATCCACCGTAAATCTGCGCTTCTTTCCGGACAATCTCAGCTAGGCGAATCGGCGGTGTAGCCGTCTCATCGTGGCCAAACATCATTACTTTCCCGTTCGGACGAATCATATCGATCGCAGTAGACAGCATCTGCCCCACCGCCTCAATACAATGATCCACGCCCAAGCCATCGGTCAAGTCCAGGCAAACCTGCTTCAAGTCCTCCTCATAAGGGTTGACGACATGGGTCGCGCCGCATTTTAAAGCCTTCTCACGCCTATATTCATGAGGCTCGGAAACAATAACCCGCGTCGCCCCATTTGCCTTGGCCAACGCAGCAAACAGCAGCCCCATCGGGCCTGCGCCCAGCACACACACCGAATCTCCAGCCTGGATGGTAAGCTTCTCAATCGCATACCCCACACAAGACAACGGCTCTGCAAGAGCAGCCACCTCGAACGGCGTATCCGGTGCAACTTTGTAAACGGAGTGCGCCGGAACACAAGTATAGCTGGTCAAAGCACCATCCTGGAACAAGCCGCGGGTTTCGCCATGCTCTTCATACGGCGTGCCCTGCTGGTTATACAGCGTCATACACATGTCCGGGCGGTCGCTGCGGCAATGCTTACAATGTCCACATGGCGGATGGGGATCAACGATCACTTTATCGCCAGGCTTAAGCCAGTCAATACCACTTCCAACCTCAGCCACCTCGCCGCAATATTCGTGTCCGAAAATGATATCCGGTTTAGCCGGATGCATCGGCGGATCCATCAGAATATGCAGGTCCGTCCCGCATATGCCAACGCCCAATACCTTGATCAAAATGTCATCCGCATTTTTAATCTCGGGTTTCGGCCTGTCTTCATAGGCAAAGACACCAGGTCTCTTAAATATAATTGCTTTCATTATTCTAATCCTCCCCTAAAATGATATATTCTGCAATGAAGGGGTATTTGTCTAACCCACGATTCACCGCTGTCAACATTATATATTGTCCCCGTTGCACGTACCAGGGAATTATCGGCCATACCCCTTCCTTCAAAGCGGCTATCCGGCCTTTCAGTCGCCAATCCCGCCATCAAACTAAGCAATCTTGGCGCAAATTATATCCGTATATTCACCGCGATCAGTACCAAAGAACCGGTGGATTCTGCCCGCTCTCATATTTATCAAGCCCGAGGATGCTACACAAAGCTTCCGTCGCGTCCGCCCCTATGCGCCCATACAAGCCGCCCGCCTGCAGCGCCTCGCCCAGTATGCTTTGAGGCCTGCTCTGTCTACTCACGTCCAGATTCTCGTCGAATTCCTTCCGAGAAATATCCCGTATACCGGTTTTGAGAATTCTCCGTCCATCCTGCATAATCATAACGCTGTCACAAATTTCAAAAATCTCGTCCATCCGCCGGCTAATAAAGATAATAGCTACGCCTTTCGCTTGGATGTTTCTCACAACCCTAAACAGTATTTGGGTTTCGTCAGCGCTCAAAAACGATGTCAGCTCATCCAAGATCAAAATTCTGACATTCCTGCCCAGCATCCGGCCAATCTCTACCAGCTGCTGCTCACTCCTTTGGAGTTCGCCCGCTCGCTGCTCCGGCCTGCAATGTCCAAGCTCTACCTCATCCAGAATCACCCGAGCATTTTTTTCCAATTTGCGTTTGTTCAATCTGCCCAGCCTTTTCGGCAAATTCTGAATATAGATGTTCATAGCGAGGCTTAAATTCTCGAACAGCGACCATTCCTGATGAACAAAGGAAATTCCTAAATTTTCCGCTATCTTGGTGTTAAAGATATGAGTCTCTTCTCCGTCGATAAAAATCTGTCCCTCATCGCTTGGGCATACACCCCCCAGCACATTCATCAGGGTCGATTTCCCAGCTCCATCCTCCCCCAGAATTCCGCAAATTTCCCCCGCTCCCAACTCGAAATCCACATTTTTCAGGGCATGCACCCCCGGAAAGCTCTTGTCGATCCCCTTCATGCTTAATATAGGTTTGGTCTCCTCATTCAATAGCAATCACCTTCCATCATATTAAACTTTCTCTCTTATAGGGATGGGATAACTTACCGCTTCCGTCGTTTCACCCGGCTCAGTCTCTCAACCGCCCGAAATCCGCCCGCCTATGCATGCTACACAATCCATTCCATTCAAAGATACCGTTCCCCACACCCGGCCCGTCTCGTAGCTTACAAACGCGCACGGCTCATATCCATGAATAAAAAACGTTTTTCTTATAAATGGAATAATGACCTGACCAGACCATAACATTATAAAAAATTAAACAGGAATGATAATTTTAGACAGAAACGTTACCAGACAAAAAAACGTTTCGCTATGTTGTTAGCATAAACAATATATTGAGATTTGTCAACAAGTATTTGTTTTTTGTTATATTCAATTCTTGTCATAATGATGCGTCTCCACAGAAAGCAAGTTTACGACCATTCTTTCAGGCTCCAAGCTGTCTCCTTCTCAAAATCAGTAGATTGGCGCACAATCAACTCCGACTCCAACTCAACCAGCTTTCTAGGAGCGCCCGGGTTGTTTATACGCTCAATCAGCAAATCAAATGCATAGGAACCCAGCTTTTCTTTCGATACCCGCATAGTAGAAAGCGACGGCGAAATCAGCGTAGCAGGGAAGTTATCGTCAAATCCAGTTACCGCAATATCCTGCGGAATGCGAAAACCACGCTGCTTCAATTCCCAAATAACGCCTACCCCCATCTGATCGCTGCCCACAGCAACACCATCGATGGGCAAACCCAGGCTAAGCAGCTTGCGCATACACGCCGCGCCGCTCTCGGGCGAAAAGTCCCCCTCTACAATAAACTCCTGCCGAATGGGCGCGCTATTACGCTGCAAAGCATCCAAATAGCCCATTTTACGGTCCTTTCCGTTCTGGAAGTAAAATGGAGCCGCCACATAAGCGATATTTCTTTTGCCAATATCAAACATGTGCTGGGTAGCCTTAAACATAGCCACCCGGTTATCTGCAGTCACAGCATCCAGGGTTTCACTGATGGCCGCGTCAATACACACAACAGGAATTCGCTTTCGGTTGATATTCAACGTTGTCAGCTTCTTGATATAGCCCGGCGCTTCCGGCCGATCGGTATCCAAACAGGACGTCAGCAAAATTCCCTCCACCCACCGGGATTTCAGCACATCAATGTAGCGGATCTCGTGTTCTAGGTTCTGTTGCGTCTCATAAATACAGACATTATAGTTCTTCTTCAGCGCCGCCGCATGAATGCTATGTAAAAGTTCCGAATAGAAGATATTGGCAATGGTCGTAACCACCACACCGATCATGTTGGTCTTACCGCTCTTAAGTCCGCTGGCTATCGGGTTAATCTCATACCCCAACTCCTCCACCGCATCCATAACCCTCTTGCTCAAACCCGAACTAACATTCTTAGAGCGGTTCAAAACATGGGAAACTGTAGAAATAGAAACGTTCGCTAATGCAGCAACGTCCTTAATACTCGTAATTTTCGCCTTTGGCATAAGATAAGCAATCCCCCTCAAAGGTAATCGAACAATTCTTCCACCATAACCATAAACAATTGGTTTATAGTTGTCAATAGATTCAACCTCTTTCCAGCCCACTCTGCGCCCTGTTCCGCCATTTTCCCCGTCCTTCCCGGGGCTGATCCTGTTTTCCCCCTCCCCATCAGGGAGCCAATATGCCCTCCTCCACAGCCCGCTCAATCATCTCCAGCGCATACTCCCACAACACAGGCGCATTTTCCTCCAACGGCCTGTTACGCTTTTTAACATCACCGCTGGTTACGCCGGGCATACTCCAGGTGTGTCCGCCGGTTCGATAGTTCAGAAAAAGAGGCTGCAGGCGGTCCAAACAAACAGCAAAGCGCGCCTCCTTTGTCTTTCCTTCCTCAAATTCTCGCCAAAGCCCATAAAATTCTCGGTGTTGATCTGGGGGCAACAGGGCAAAAATCCGCCGTGCAGCCATCTCCTCTCTCTCCTCCTTGTCCCGGTTCGCAGCCTCATCGTAGCAAAAGGTATCTCCAGCGTCAATCTCCACCACATCATGCAACAGCAGCATCTTCACCACCCGCAAAAGGTCCATCTCCTTCTGCGCCGCATACTCTGAAAACACCAAAGCCATCACAGCCAAATGCCAGGAATGCTCCGCATCGTTTTCGTTGCGTTCCTCCCCAATAATCAGGTTGCGCCGCAAAACTTGCTTCAGCCTATCCAGTTCCAGAAAAAAATCTATCTGCTGTTCCAAACGCTTTCTCATCCTCTTCGCTTTCCTCTCCGTTTATAATCAGTCCTCCAGCCGCGCTATCTCCCACAAGTACAGCGAAGCCACCGTACCATAGGGCGAATACAGCCTCCGATAGCGTTCGAACGCCTCGCGCTGTACCGCTTGCTCCCCGTGCAACCGGGTAAGTCCGCGCCGTATTCCAAAATCGCCAAAGCTGAGTATGTCTCGCCGCTGCAAAGAAAAGATCAGCAACATCTGCGCCGTCCAAACACCCACGCCGGGCAAAGCCGTCAAACAGCGCACCACTTCCTCGTCCTCCAAGGCCGAAAGGGCCGAAAAATCCAGCCGACCGCTCATCACCGCTTCGGCAGCGCCCCGCAAATAGCCCGCCTTACGAGCCGATATGCCGCAAGACCGATACCCCTCCCCATCCAACTCCAGCAAAGCTGCAGGGGTCATTTCCCCCACTCTCTCCCGCAGCCTCCCTGCGATGGTTGCCGCCGCCTTTCCGGAAATCTGCTGGCTGATCATACAATCCGTCAAAGCCACAAATCCATCCGGCTCCACCGGCCGCATAAGCTTCCCGATACGGGCAATATAAGCCCCCAGTTTGCCGTCGGCCTCTGTAAGATGGGCGATCTCCCGGTCTCCATATTCAAGATACACAGGCTTCTTCTGCAAATCAAACTCTCCCCTTTAGCGTCCGTCCCACAAACAACGTTGTAAATCGATTCGTCCGTCCGGCAAAAAACGCACGTTCTCCCCAAGCAAAAGTTCGCGCTGTACCCCCGGTCCAAAAATATGCGCAGCAGCCAACTCCCCCCGCGCATTCACCACCCGGTGGCAAGGCAAACCTTCCGGCGCCCGACGCAAAGCATTGCCTGCCTGCCGTGCCGAGCGTGGCCGCCCGGCCAGCAAAGCAAGCTGCCCATACGTAGCAACCTTCCCTGCCGGAATTTTCGCCGCCCATGCATATACTTCCTGATAAAACCCCCGCTCCATTTTGCCACTCCCCATCAAAGCCCCTGCCTGATAAAGCCGCTGCCTAGCTCGCCCCCTGCTCAAACTGACTGCTATACAGCGCCGTATAGAAGCCCCCTTTGGCCAACAACTCGTCATGGCTGCCCTGCTCCACAATATCTCCCTCATTCATCACCAAAATACAATCCGCATCCCGGATTGTCGACAGCCGGTGGGCAATGATAAAGCTCGTGCGTCCTTCCATCAGGTTGTTCATAGCTTTTTTGAGTAAAATCTCCAGTCGCGTATCCACCGAACTGGTCGCCTCATCAAAGATCAATATCTCAGGGTCCGCCAACAACGCCCGCGCAATGGTCAAAAGCTGCTTTTGTCCCTGCGACAAGTTGCTGCTCTCCTCATTCAAAATCATCTGGTAGCCGTCCGGCAGCGTGCGGATAAAGCTATGGGCATAGGCAGCCTTTGCCGCAGCCATAACCTCCTCATCCGTTGCATCCAGCCGTCCATATCGTATATTATCCAAAATGGTGCCATGAAACAGCCAAGTATCCTGCAAGACCATGCCGAAATGAGCGCGCAAATCCTGTCTGCTCAAATCCCGAATATCCCTGCCGTCCAGCAAAACCGCACCGCTGTTCACATCATAAAAGCGCATCAACAGCTTGACAATGGTGGTCTTCCCGGCTCCGGTCGGCCCCACAATGGCAATTCGCTGCCCCTTGCAGATATCTGCCGAAAAATCCTTTATCACGATCTTATCCGCGGTATAGCCAAAGGAAACGTGGCGAAATTCCACATGCCCCTCCACCGTATCCAAACAGCCCGGCGCATCCTCGTCACTAGTCTCCTCGCTCTCCTCTAAAAACTCAAAGACCCGCTCCGCCGCCGCCGCAGTCGACTGCATAATATTTGAAACATTAGCGATTTGAGCGATGGGCTGGTTAAAGCTGCGCACATACTGCACAAAAGCCTGAATATCGCCCACCTGTATACTGCCGCCCACCGCCAAAGCCCCGCCTAAAATACACACCGCCACATAGCCGATGTTGCCGATGATGTTCATCACAGGCATCATCAAGCCGGACAGAAACTGTGAACGCCACGCAGTATCATACAGGCGTCCGTTCAGCTGCTCAAACCTTTCCAGTTCCTTCTCCTCCCCATTGAACGCACGCACCACCTCATTGCCGGCATATACCTCCTCCACATGCCCGTTAATCTGCCCCAACACCGCCTGTTGCTGCTGGAAATATTTTTGCGAACGTCTAACCACCAGCATAATCACCACAAACGAAAGAGGTATGATTAGCAACGCCACCAGGGTCAACAACCAGCTGATGGAAAACATCATAATCAAAACGCCCACTACCATAGTAGCCGAACTGACAATCTGGCTCATGCTCTGGTTTAGAGTCTGGCTCACAGTATCCACATCGTTGGTCACCCGCGACAACACTTCTCCATGGGTTTTAGATTCAAAATATCCAAGCCCCATCCTATTGATCTTTTCTGAAATATCCCGCCGAAAACGATACGTCACCTTCATAGAAACACCGCTCATAATAAAGCCCTGAATATAGGAAAAAAGCGCACTGAGCAAATAAAGCCCCAGCAAGAGCAGCAAAGCGCTGCCAACCGATCCAAAGTCTATGCCGCTGCCGCCGCCGGATAGCTGCCCTACAATTCCCGTAAAAATATCCGTCGTCACATTCCCCAGTATTTTAGGCCCGATGATGCTAAAAGCCGTGCTAGCCACAGCAAAAACCAACACCACAATCAAAGCAACGCGATACGCCTTCAAATAGCTTAGCAACTTGCCCATCGTCCGTTTAAAATCCTTAGGCTTCTCTGCCGGAGCGCCGGCTCCAGAAGGGCCGCCGCCCGGCCCAAATCGGCGTTTCCCTGCCCTATTGCTCATCCATCCACACCTCCTCCACGAACTGGGAAGCTGCAATCTCCTGATAGACCTTACAGCTGCCCATCAGCTCGTCATGGGTTCCCCGGCCCACAATCTCCCCATTATCCAACACTAAAATCTGCTCCGCATTGCGGATGGTGTTGATACGCTGCGCCACAATCACCAACACGCTGTTTCGAGTACAGCCCGCAAGCCCTAGCCGCACCAATGCGTCGGTTTTATAGTCCAGTGCAGAAAAGCTGTCGTCAAAAAGGTAGATTTCCGGCCGCTTGACCAGCGCCCTTGCAATAGACAATCTCTGTTTCTGGCCGCCGGAAACATTCGCCCCTCCCTGCGCAATATCAGATTCATAGCCCACAGGCATCTGGCCCACAAATTCAGCGGCCTGCGCCACATTCGCAGCGCTCTCCACCACCTGTCGTGTCGCCGTCTCCTGCCCGTACTTGAGGTTGCTCTCCACCGTCCCGGAAAAAAGCACAGATTTTTGCGGCACATACCCCACCTTATCCCGCAAATCCTTCAAAGTCACTTTGCGTATATCCACGCCATTCACCAAAATCGCCCCGTCACTCACATCATAGAAACGGGTAATCAACTTCAAAATCGCGCTCTTCCCACTACCGGTAGAGCCAATAATCGCCGTAGTCTGCCCGCTCTTTGCCGTAAAGCTGATGTTCTTCAGTGCCGGGTCGTCGGCATGGGGAAAATAGAACGTAACGTCTCTAAATTCCAAGCTGCCCCGCACCCCCTTATCAAAGGACACGGCATGAGTCGGATCCTGAACCTTCGGCACAGTCTTCAACACTTCATCAATGCGCGATGCCGATACGCTGGCCCTGGGCCACATAATAAAGACTAGCGACAGCATCAAAAACGACATCAATATCTGCATGGCGTATTGAATAAACGCCATCATATCCCCCACCTGCAAGTTGCTGGCCTGAATCTGCTGGGCGCCCGCCCACACAATCAGCAGCGATGCCGCATTCATGATCAGCATCATCACCGGAAAAACAAGCGCCATCAGCCTGCTCACCGAAAGCGTCGTATCGGTCAGCTCCTGATTCACGCCGTCAAATCGCCCCTCCTCAAACTTCTGGGTGTTAAACGCCCGGATAACCATCATACCGGTAAGGTTTTCCCGCACCACCAGATTTAGCTTATCCACCAAAGTCTGAATTCGCTTAAATTTGGGAAGAGCTATAGAGAAAATTAAAACCACCAACAGAATCAAACAGCCCACAGCCAGCCCAATCGTCCAAGACATCTGCGGGCTTTTGCGTACAGCCATTATTACGCCGCCCACCCCCATAATCGGCGCATAGCAAATCATACGAAGAAAAATCACCAAAAACATCTGAACCTGCGTTACGTCATTGGTAGTACGCGTAATCAGAGAAGCGGTGGAAAACCTATCATATTCATATCCTGAAAAACGCCCCGTATTCGCAAACACATCCCGCCGCACTTGCATCGCAAAAACAGCAGATACCCGGGCCGCTAGAAAGCCCACGCCAATCGTACAGGCAGCGCCCAGCAAGGTCACCCCCAGCATAGCCAAGCCCACATTCAGCATATAGCTGCGCTGAATCCCGGCAACATCTATGCCCAGCGCCTCATATTGCATTTTGACATAGCCCGTGGCCGCCTGGTTTAAAAGGCTATCCTGCACGCCGTCCAATTTGCCATGAATCTCCCGAATCAGAGTCTCATATTGCTGGGGCGCGGATTGCTTGAGCATGGCTATCGCATCAAACCCGTCCACCCCCTCAGGCAGCTGCCATTCCTCAGTCGAAGAAAGATCCGTATCCGCCAAATCGCCCGATTGAAACCAGCCCTCCATAGCGGCCACCAAAGCGACGCTGCGGGCCAAAATCGACTCCAGCCGATCCTGCTCCGCGCTGTCCTGAGTATTCAGAATGAAAACATTCTCCCGCTCCAAAGCCGGATAGGCTTCCACATACCCATCATATTCATCCTGCTCCAACACCCTCCTATCCAACAGCCGATAGCTCGCCTCAATCGTCTTCCCGTCCTCGTCTCCCGCCAGCAGCAGCAGCTTATTGAACGTCTCCTCACCCATCGCCTCAAAAACAGGGCCCCTCATACCGCCCTGCTGGATTCCAACATTCACAATCTGCGACATATAGTCCGGCAACGACAAATCACACACTACCTGCACAAACAGCAAAGTAATGATTGCCAACACCCATACTATGTGCGGCTTTAGATATCTCGCCAGTTTTAACATCCTGCGGCGCTCTCCTCTCCTGTCTCCCATCAACACCCATACAAGTATAAATTATATCATTCTCCCATTATCCAAGCAAGAAAAACTCCGCCACTGAGCCTAGGCCCCAGCAGCCATTTTATCGCACAGATCAGCCTTGGAAACAGCCTTCTCCTCCCCACCCCTCCCTAGCTATTCATGTGCAATTGCATACCGGCAACATACCCTTGCGCCGTCCTCCGATCCAAACTGCAAGAACCATCCAGCCTATAAAACGTATGCTGCCCCCTTCAGCCAGGCTTCCTGCAATTATTTGCCGGAAACGTTTGATAAGGCCGTAGATTTCCTGTATGATAAAAGTAATATACTAAAGTAAAATGCAGGGGGTGTAATCGTGTATTTAAAGAAAAATGATATCAAAAATGGTCTGAACAAATATGTCGGGTACGATACTGGCATTGACGATGCCATGATGGACGTAGCTCTCTTAGTTCTAGACGCCGGTGAAAGCTACCGCTTTGGCGAAGCCGACAAGGAAGTCGCCGTTTTGCTGTTTGAAGGCGATGTCCAATACCAATGGGCCAACCACTCAAAGCAGGCAACTCGCCCAAACTCCTACGACCACCTGCCCTCCTGCCTGCATATTGGCGCGGGTAGCGAGTGCACGGTCACGGCTCACAGCCATTCCGAGCTGTACATCCAACAAACCGCCAACCCCAATGCGTTCGATCCGGTGTTCTACCCGCCCGCAGCCATCCATGTCCAGCAAGCAGGCACCGATGGCCAACTGCAAGGCACCATGCGCCGCAACATCATTACAGTATTCGATTATTCCAACGCACCTTATTCCAATATGGTGCTGGGCGAAGTGATCAACTTTGCCGGCCGCTGGTCCAGCTATCCGCCACATTTCCATCCCCAACCGGAAGTCTACTTTTACCGCTTCGACAAACCCCAGGGGTTCGGCGTAGGCTTTATTGACGATGACGTAGTCAAAATCGAGCACAACGGCCTTGGCGTGATTACGAAAAACTCCCATCCCCATTGTGCGGCTCCCGGCTATCCTATGTACTATATCTGGGGCATCCGCCATCTAGACGGCAACCCCTGGATCAAAACCCGTATCGACGAACCGGAACATGCCTGGATGCTTGAGGAAGGTGCCCGCATTTGGAATGGTACCGAATAAATTCTAAAAAAAGGTCTTTGCGCATCGTTTCTGAAGCAACAGGCTCAAAGGCCCTCTCCGCAATTTTAACGCCTATCCACAAACGAGCCTTTGAAGAAATCTTCAAAGGCTCGTTTAGTCTCTTTCTATCTCATTTTATCAGTTTTTGAGCCGCCAGCTTTCCACAAAAACATCCAGCGCTTCCTCAGCCCGCTGCTGTGCGTCCTCCGCTACATCCCCAGCCGTCCCCAAGCTTTTAGCAACCAGCTTTACCACAAGCTTAGACAAGCCCTTTATCTTTCGCTGGTCAACTTTCCCGGGAAAACAGCCGCGAACTTTAATCCGCTCCAACAGCTCCTCCGAAACATTCCCGGCCCAATATTCCTGCTGCTTTTCCTCAAAACAGCAACATAGGAACATACCGATTTCCCGGGCCTGCGGCACAGCCTGCTCCAAAAAATGCGCTGCCTGCTTCAAAATCCGCCCATAATACACGCCGCTCCCCACAATCACCCGATCATATTGAGAAGGTGTATACGGTTTATCCCCCATCAGGTCTAAAAGGTGAGTCTCCCCTTCCATCCGGTTAGCTAGGTGCGCAGCATATTCTGCGGTCTTCCCATATTTTCCGGCATAGGCAATCAGCGTTTTCATAATTTGGCTATCGCACTCCTTAACCCGTCCTCACAGCGCCTTAGCTATTCCTGTGCTGCGGCTTCCTCCAGCAAGCGGTTCTCCCGGATCTTCGCTGCCAACGCTTCCAGTAACCTCTTGATAAAATTACCGGTGCTCTGATCCGTCAAGTTTCCCTCGCTGTCAAACTTGCCGCCTGCACCTGCCACAAACACTTCCGGCTTATTCAATATCTGCAAATTAAGGCCTACACACACTTGCCGCAAATGGTATTGTGCCCGCGCGCCGCCAAACAAGCCCTGAGAAACGCTCATAATCGCCAGCGGTTTCCCGTCCAAAGGACGAAACGACCCCCGAGAAGCCCAGTCTAAAGCGTTCTTCAAAACCGGTGGCAATGAATAATTATATTCCGGTGTGGAAATCAAAATACCATCAGCCTTATCGATCCTCTCTTTAAAGGCTACCACCACATCCACCGGCCCTTCCCGGTCCAAGTCCTGATTATAGAAAGGCAGCTCCGACAAATCCAATATCTCCAGCGATACGTCCTCAGGCAAAAGGTCTTTTGCCGCACGCAGCGCCGCCATATTATACGATTTTTCTCGCAAGCTGCCGGTAAATCCAATGATGTCTATCGTCTTACTCATCCTCCATCCATCCTTTCCATAGTCTCTTCTCACCCATCGCCAGTCCAGCCCATCTGCTTTTGTTTCTAGCCTACAATAAAGCACACTGCTTGACAATGGCTTCCAGCAGGAAATCCCTGCGCCAAGGCCGGCGGCGTTGCCAGCCTTCAGATCCTGTTCTAACGTCAAAGCCAAAGCAGCCCTGCGGCCAAAGCTCCTGCTCTGGTAAAGCCCATTTTATTAAACGCCGCCGGCCTTTTCCTCGGCCTCCTGCTTCTTGCGCCGCCGCCGTTTTCTACATGCCCGCACGATCAACAGCACCACCGCGGCAATCACAGCCAAAATAACCAACACCGGCAATGCCGCAATCAACACCACTAAAAATCCTTCAAAGAAAGTAAGCAGCCCGTTCATCGTAGCATAAAATCCATTGGCAATCCGCGTTCCCAGGTCCTGGTCGGCCGGCAAAATCTCCGCCAGCTCCACCACCTCATACAACGAGATATGCACAGTACTGTATGATACCAAGTTATCATACTGCTGCAAAACCGTCGTGTTCGTCTCGATTTCACGGCGCACCCGGGCAATCTCCATTTCCAGCTCGATTATATCCGAGAGTTTCTGCGCATCGGTTAAAATCGCCTCCAGCCGCTCCAATTGTATGCGCAGCGATTTCACATAGGCATCCGTATCAAAATACTGGGTTGTAATGTCCTCGCCGGTCTGCTCCTTGCTCAAAACACGCCCAGTCGCGTCCGCCGTCCGCAAAAAGTCCTCATAATGCTCCACAGGAATACGCGCACTCACCATAGCAACTCTTCGACCATCATCCCGCTGCTCCGGCGGCTTGCCTTCCATCCTGGAGTTTTCAATATAACCGCCCAGCTCCGCGATTCGCCCCTGAATAGCGGCCCAATCTTGGTCAAACTGCGTGGTCTCGATCTCATAGTTGGCCGTAAATACAATTTTGCGCTGCGATGCCTGTCTGGCTGCTTGCGCTGCCGATTCCCCCGTCCCGGATGTATCCGCCGCGCTCTCCTCCCCCGGCACCGCGTCCTCAGGCCTAGATGCACCATCAGACGTACCATTGTCATACCACTCGGCGTCGCCGGGTTCGCTGTGTCCGGCGCCGCAGGCTAAAAGCCCTAAAGCCACCACCAGCAACAAGCAAATCAAGATTAAGAATCTTTTGCGCTCTCTCATTAAAACGCCTCCTCTCGACTCATCCCTACCATTCAATTGACCGATCATGGTTTTTTTAAAGAAAATTCAACGCTGAAATGACTGACAAAAACATCCTTTTCTCTGCTCAGTTTATCACACCGCCGCCCCCTATGCAATCTGGAATACACCGCACAAAAAACTTCATCCTCCACCCCCCAATTCCTCCGTTTTTAGAAAGTAACAAATGCAGAGAAATATTCATTGACAAACTATATATGGTATAATAAAATCAAAATGAATCAATATTTAGTTGAATTCGAGTCATAGTGGGCGGCCAAGAGGCATGCTGCAGTGCCGCTTTTTATGTTGGGGTTGAAGGTCTTTTTTGCGTTTTTGTCCCGGCGTTTCCTGCTCTGTTTTCAGGCGTCGGGCCTATCCATGTTTGCATCGGCCCTCTCGGGCCTTTTTTATTCAACAGCATTTAGGAGGAATCATCATGTTAACCACCATCCAAAAACGCGACGGACGCCAAGTGTCCTACGATATTTCTAAGATCTCCATGGCCATCTCCAGAGCCATGTCCGCCTGCAACCGAAAAGACAGCGGCGATAGCGAAAAGCTGGCCCTTGAGGTCGAGCATGCCTTAGAACAACACTATACGCAAACGCCGCCCACCGTTGAAGACATACAAGATGTTGTGGAAACCGTACTCATGGAAAACGGCTACGCTTTTGTAGCAAAGAAATATATCCTATACCGGCAAAACAGAACCCGTATGCGCGAGATGAACACCAGCCTCATGCGCATCTACGACGAGCTGACCTTCGCGGATTCGCTGGACAGCGACATCAAGCGCGACAACGCCAACGTAGACGGCAACACAGCCATGGGCACCATGCTCAAATACGGCTCTGAAGGCGCCAAAGACTACTATACTAAATATATCCTAACCCCTGAGCAAAGCAAGGCCCACCGGGAAGGAGATATCCACATCCACGATTTCGATTTCTATACCCTCACCACCACCTGCTGCCAGATCGATCTAAAAGTTCTGTTCCAGGATGGCTTTTCCACAGGCCACGGCTTTTTGCGCGAGCCCAACGATATCCAGAGCTACGCAGCCCTAGCCTGCATCGCCATACAATCCAACCAAAACGACCAGCACGGCGGCCAAAGCATCGTCGATTTCGATTACGGGCTGGCTCCGGGCGTTGCCAAAACCTACAAAAAGCTGTATTGGTCCAATCTCTCTAAAGCGGCCCAGCTCCTCTACCCCGATTGCAGCCTGACTCTAGAGGCAACAAAAGAGTTCTCCACAGCCATCACCGGCCAAACCGGGCTTTTCCCGTCTCTGGTCATGCAAGAAGAATACCTCCAAGCAGAAAAACAACACCTGCTAAACTACCTGCCAGACAACGCCGACCTCGACCAAATCCAGGCATTTGCTTGCAAAACTGCGGAGAAAGAAACAGCACGAGCCACCTATCAAGCCATGGAAGCGCTGATACACAACCTCAACACCATGCACAGCCGAGCCGGTGCCCAAACGCCGTTCAGCTCCATCAACTACGGCATGGATACCTCCCCGGAAGGGCGCATGGTCATCGAGAATATTCTGCTCGCCACAGAAGCGGGCATGGGGTTTGGGGAAACACCGATCTTCCCCATCCATATATTCCGTGTCAAGGAAGGGGTCAACTACAACCCGGAAGACCCAAGCTATCCCCTCTTCAAACTAGCCTGCCGGGTCAGTGCCAAACGCCTGTTCCCGAATTTCTCTTTCATCGATGCACCCTTCAACCTCAAATACTACCGAAAAGGACATCCTGAAACCGAAATTTCCTATATGGGTTGCCGCACCCGTGTCATGGGCAACGTACACGATCCTGAAAATGAAATTGCGCCGGGCCGAGGCAACCTAAGCTTCACCTCCATCAACCTGCCCCGGCTTGCCCTAGACAGCAACAAAAACATCCATCGTTTCTTTGAAGATTTAGAACGCATGATGCAGCTAACCACCCGCCAACTGACCGACCGCTACAAGATCCTGGCAAAGAAAAAGGTCAAAAACTTCCCCTTCCTGATGGGGCAGGGTATCTGGATGAATTCAAAAGAGCTCTCTGCCGACGACGAAATCGGCGAAATCCTCAAGCACGGCACGCTGTCTGTCGGCTTCATCGGTCTTGCAGAAACGCTGGTGGCCCTAACCGGAAAACACCATGGCGAATCCATGGAAAGCCGCAACCTTGGCCTTGAAATTG
Source organism: Christensenellales bacterium (assembly GCA_050945815.1). GTDB lineage: Bacteria > Bacillota > Clostridia > Christensenellales > JBMNTQ01 > JBMNTQ01. Next base: position 16,886 of record JBMNTQ010000001.1, on the reverse strand, counting down.
TCAGCTTCATGCGCGATTATCTCGATCGCCTAAGCGAAGAAACCCAAATGAACTACACGCTGCTGGCTACCCCGGCCGAGGGACTCTCCGGCCGCTTCATCCGCATAGATCGTAAGAAATACGGAGTCATCCCCGGTGTGACAGACCACGACTACTACACCAACAGCTTCCATGTGCCGGTCTATTTCCCGATTTCTGCCTACGAAAAAATCCAAATCGAAGCGCCCTACCATGCTCTGACCAACGCCGGCCACATCACCTACGTCGAACTGGACGGCGACACCACCCACAACATTGAGGCCTTCGAGCAGGTGGTGCGCGCCATGCACGACGCAGGCATCGGCTATGGTTCTATCAACCATCCCGTAGACCGCGATCCGGTCTGCGGCTATAACGGCATCATAGGCGACTGCTGTCCAAAATGCGGCCGCCACGAGAAAGACGGCGGCCCCAGCTTCGAGCGTATCCGCCGCATTACAGGCTATCTCGTCGGCACACTGGACCGGTTCAACGATGCCAAACGAGCCGAAGAACGAGATCGGTTAAAACACCATGTCAGCTAAGCTTCACCTGTCCGGCCTAGTAAGCGAATCCATCACCGATGGGCCGGGGCTGCGTTTTGTGCTGTTCGTACAAGGCTGCCCGCGCCGCTGTGCAGGCTGCCACAACCCCCAAACCCAGCCTTTTGAAGGGGGCTACAGAGAATCCATCGATTGCCTGCTGGAGAAAATCCACAACAACCCCCTGCTTCAAGGCGTTACCATCAGCGGCGGCGAACCTTTCTGCCAAAGCGAGGAGCTGCTTCCCTTTGCAATAGGCGTCAGGCAAACCGGCCTGAATCTGGCAGTCTACACAGGCTATACCTTCGAAGAATTGCTGCGAGACGAAAAGGCACTGCGCCTGCTCAGGCAGATCGATATTTTAGTAGACGGCCCCTATCTGCAATCGCTGCGCAGCCTGGATCTGAAATTCCACGGCTCGTCCAACCAGCGTATCTTGGATATCCCCGCTTCGTTGCAAGCGGAAAAGGCCTGCCTCGCCGTCGGCGGCGGCTGGCTATAAGAAGCCATCGGCCAACACAGCCTCGCTTGTTGCAATGACCTCACTAAAAAAACATCGATTGGAGGAGTGATCATGGAAGAAAAAGCAACCCTGCTACACGAAGGCGGCTACAACTGCGCCCAATCGGTTCTAGGTGCCCTAACAGACGATACAGGCCAAAGCCTGTCCCTTTCTCTGGCGGTGTCCGGCGGTTTTGGAGGCGGGATGCGCGCCTCGGAAATCTGTGGTGCCGTGACCGGTGCAGTCATGGCCTTAGGCCTTGCTTTCCCCTACGATGATTGGGAAGACACACAAGCAAAAGACCGTATTGCCAACATTACCCGGGAGTTCCTTGCCCAATTCAAAGAAAAACACTCCACCATCATCTGCCGCGAATTGTTAGGCTATGATATGGAAAAAGAAAAAGGCATGATACACCCTGAAATCAACCAGCGCATCTGCCCGGATCTGATCCGAAACGCCGTTACCATCGCCCACAAGCTCATTGAGGCCTACAACGGCAAAAACCCCCGCTAACACACGGCTAACACGCGCGGGCATAACAAAGTCGCAGGCACCGCCCTGCCCTTCCAGCAGTCAGATTAGAGGTTTTCGCGCCTTTAGCGCTGCCGCGTTTCAAGCTGTCGCTTCGCCAACAAAAAGCGCCCTTTAGCTGTAAGGTTTGTCCACAGCCCGGCAAAACGATATTTTTTGTATCCTTTGTCCAGCTTCTAGCAAGTATGCCGCCCACAATGACCGGAGGTAAGCAACACCATGCGAGTTTTTTCCTCTTTCCACCCGGCAGCCCTCTTCACCTACTATATCGCCGTATTGCTGACCAGCATGTTTACACGCAATCCGGTCATCATAGCTCTCTCTCTCCTGGGCAGTTTTTTCTTCTTTGCCAGCATGAGCCGCCCCAAAGAAATACTCAAAAGCGCAGGCTTCTACCTTGTCCTGTTTCTGCTGATGACGCTGGCAAACCCGCTGTTCAGCCACGACGGCGAAACCATCCTTTTCCTTGTAAACGACAATCCATTCACCCTAGAAGCCCTTCTCTACGGCGCCCTCGTAGCGTCCATGCTAATAGCCGTGCTTTTCTGGTGCAAGTGCTACTACCTCATCATGACTTCCGACAAATTTATATACCTATTTGGAAAAGCTGCACCCAAACTCTCCTTGGTTCTTTCTATGGCCCTGCGCTTTATTCCGGATATGAAAGCCCAATCCAAACGCATTCGCGCCGCCCAAAAAACCTTGGGGCTCTACCTCTCCAAAAAGCTGGTCGACAGGCTGCTCAGCGAACTGCGGGTCTTCAGCGCGCTGCTCTCCTGGTCCTTGGAAAACGCCGTAGAAACCTCCGACTCTATGAGGGCGCGAGGCTACGGCCTGAAAAACCGCAGCCATTTTTCCCTTTTCACCTTCCGGCTAAAGGATGGCGTACTCATCATCCTAACCCTTTTGGTCTTCGCCGCTACTCTCATCGGAATGCAGGCAGGCCTTTTTACCTACGAATTCTACCCCGCCCTTACGCCGGTAGCCGCGAATACAGGAGCGGTGGTTCTATATAGTTGTCTGGCCATCTTCATGTTGGCGCCATTTCTACTGGAACTGGAGGAACACCTGCATTGGAACTACTTAAAATCCAAGGTCTAAGCTTTACCTACCCGAACCAAACGCAAAAAACTCTGGACGATATTTCCTTTTCCGTCCAGTCCGGCCAATTTATCGTCGTGTGCGGCAAAACCGGCTGCGGCAAAACCACCCTTCTAAAGCTCATCAAGCGCGAGCTGGCGCCCCACGGCGAAAAGCAAGGCCAAATACTCTACAACGACACCCCCATAGAAGAACTGACCGACCGTACCGCCGCCTGCGACATCGGCTATGTCCTGCAAAATCCCGACAACCAGCTCATCACGGATAAAGTCTGGCACGAGTTGGCCTTCGGGCTGGAAAACATGGGCCTGCCCACAGAGATCATCCGCCGCCGAGTCGGCGAGATGTCCTGCTTTTTTGGCATCGACTCTATGTTTCGCAGCGAAACTGCCAGCCTGTCCGGCGGTCAAAAACAGCTGCTAAACATGGCATCGATTCTAGTCATGTCGCCTAAAATACTCATCCTCGACGAACCCACCTCCCAACTAGACCCAATTGCAGCAGCCGATTTCATCACCATGCTGCAAAAGATCAACAAAGATCTGGGGCTGACCATCTTGCTGGTCGAACACCGCCTAGAAGAGGTGTTTCCCATCGCGGATCAAGTCATCGTGATGGACAGCGGCCGCATCCTCCATTTCGACACTCCGCGAAAAGTCGGCGAGAAATTGCGGCAGAGCGGCGCCGGCCACGATATGCTGCCGGGGCTCCCCAGTGCGGTGCGCATCTTTGCCGGCCTAAACATCCAAGACGATTGCCCGCTCACCGTACGGGAAGGGCGCAATTTTCTATCCGCCCATTTCTCCGCTGCGCCCCAGAGCGTCGCGCCACAGAGCGCCGCACCATACAGCGCCGGCAAAAAGCAGCCGCCGCAAAAGGCCGCCCTTTCTATGAAACATGTCTGGTTCCGCTACGAAAAAGACCTGCCGGATATTTTAGAAGATGTCAGCGTCCAAGCCTACCCCGGCGAGCTTTTCAGCATTCTGGGCAGCAACGGAACTGGCAAAACCACTCTTTTAAAAGTACTCTCCGCTCAAGAACGAGCCTACAAAGGCAAGATTCAAATAGACGGACAAGCTATCGAACGCTACAAAGGCAATGAGCTATATCGCCATAATCTGGCCCTGCTCCCGCAAAACCCCCAAACTGTATTCCTCAAGCCCACCGTAACCGAAGATTATCAAGATATCTGCAATGTCATGGGCTACTCCAAAGAAGAAGCAAAATACAGAATCCACCAATCCCTCAGCCTTCTAGGGCTGCTCCCTTTCGCCGCCCGCCACCCTTACGATCTAAGCGGCGGCGAACAGCAAAAAGCCGCCTTAGGCAAAGTTCTGCTGCTCCAGCCGAAAGTGTTGCTGCTGGACGAGCCCACCAAAGGCATCGACGCCTATTTCAAACGCCAGTTAGGCGAGATCCTGAACAAACTGCGTGCCGACGGCCTATGCGCAGTGTTAGTCACCCACGATGTAGAGTTTGCCGCAGAATACTCCAGCCGCTGCGCCATGCTGTTCGACCGTAGCATCCTCTCATCAGACACCCCAACTGCCTTTTTCTCCGGCAACCAATTCTACACCACTGCCGCCAACCGCATAGCACGCCATCTGTTCCCCTCTGCTATTACCTGCCGCCAGGTCATAGATGCCTGCACGGCTGCACACAAGGAGGCATCCTCCCAATGAAACGTAACCTTCGCTACAGCATCATACTTCTGCTCATCCCCCTATCCCTCGTCCTAGGCATCCTCTTGTGGGACAACCGTAATTATAGTGTCCTCTCCATGATGATCGCCTTTCTAGCCTGCATCCCCTTTTTTCTTACCTTTGAAAAAAAAGCGCAAAATTCCCGCAAGCTGATTCTAATAGCCGTCATGATAGCCCTGTCGGTCGCCGGCCGTCTGGTCTTTGCCGCCCTGCCGGGCTTCAAGCCGGTCACCGCCGTCGTCGTCATAACAGCACTCTATTTCGGTGCAGAGGCCGGCTTTCTCACTGGCTCCCTGTCCGCTCTGCTGTCCAATATTTTCTACGGCCAAGGCCCCTGGACGCCGTTCCAGATGTTCACCTGGGGTCTGCTGGGTTTTCTTGCAGGCATCCTCGCGCGTACGCTGCTCAAAAGCCGTCCGCTGATGCTGATCTACGGCGCCCTTGCCGGCGTAGTGTTCTCCCTGATGATGGATATCTGGACGGTTCTATCCTTCGATACCTCCTTCGCCCTCGACCGCTATCTCGTAGTTGTCGGCGCATCCCTGCCCTTTATGGCTATCTATGCCGCATCCAACGTCGTTTTCCTCTTGCTCCTGGCAAAGCCTATCGGTGCCAAGTTAGAGCGTATCAAGCTCAAATACGGGCTTTAAAATTCTCCCCCTGCCTCTTCTTTCCATGCCCCTCTAGTCTAGCTGGCCCTCAACATGGAGCAGGTTTTGCCCCCATGGTTCACGGCAATGCCTTTCGCCCATCCCGGCCACCAAGCCGCCCCTCCTCCCCCTCGTCGCCTTTTAAAACCCATAGAAAAAGCGCCTTCCGGCGCTTTATTTGTTCGTCCCATGTCTACTGTCTGCTTCATTTCCATCCGGCTCGCATTTCCTCCGATGCTTTTACAAAATACCATCAGGCCCACTGTCAAAGCAAGCCGCCCCATCGGATCCATCGCCTAGCCAAGCCATCCTCCTCGATACCATCGGCCAGCCAGCCATCCCCGCCCATCCACTCTAAACCAAAGCCTCCTCATCCTCATTCCCACTCCGATAAAGAGGAAACCATATCTCAAAGCGCGAACCTCCGCCCGCCCGGTCGCTCAAGCGGATCTCTCCGCCGTAAAACTGAGTAATGTGTTTCACAATCGAAAGCCCCAGCCCCGTACCGCCGGTTTTCTTCGAACGCCCCTTGTCTACCCGGTAAAAGCGTTCGAAAATCCGATCATGATATTGCTCCGGAATTCCAATTCCTGTATCCTCAATGGCCAGGCAGGCATGCCCACCCTGCTCTTCCACCGAAACCACCACTTCCCCCTGCTCCCGGTTGTATTTGATGGCATTGTCCACCAAGTTCAAGATCAACTGCTTAATGGAATCCCAGTCTGCCTCTACAAACAACGGCTGCCCCACAAGGCGCAGGGAAATGCCACGCTTCTGTGCCTGTTCCTCCATCAGCTCCAAAACCTCCCGAGCAGAAGCATATAGATCTACAGCCGTAGGATGGGTAGCAATGCTGGTCTCCTCCAGCTCTGAAATACGCAAAATATCATTAATCAAATGAATCAGCCGCTCTGCCTCCAGCCGAATCAAAATAGCATATTTCTTGCGATCCTGCTCATCGCCCACCATGTTCTCCGACAGCAATTCCGCAAAGCCCTTGATAGTAGTCAGGGGCGTTTTCAGTTCGTGGGAAACATTGGCAGTAAATTCCCGGCGCACATTCTCTGCCCGCTTCATTTCGGTAATATCGCTTAAAAACAGAATCGCACCGTCTCTATCCCATACCGGGCTGATAAAAATCCGCAGCATATCCGGCCGGTCAAACCGCATCGAGGCCTCCAGCACCACCGGCTCATTCTCCTGCATCGTACGGCTTAGCCCATCGGCAATCTCCCGATTACGCATCAATTGCAAGAAGTTTTGCCCATTTAAATCACTATCAATATTCAACAGCTTTTTCGCTGCATCATTGCTTAAAAGCACACGATATTCTCCATCCAGCATAATCAGGCCCTCCTGCATATGCTGGACAATGCTGTCAATCTTATCGGTCTGCCGACGGATCGAGCGAATATAGCTGCTGATATGATCCGCCACATCGTTTAAACGGTCCACCACCGGCTTCAATTCCGGATAAACCGGTTCGGGAATATCCAGCGCAACACCGTCAATCACTTTAGTCAGCAACACCTCCAGCCGGTAGAAAGGCCGCAGCATATGTTTCAAAAGCGGCTTCGTCAGCAAAAGGCCGATCACCAATACAACAATACCGGCAAAAACAGCCGAAGGCAGAATATCCATTGTAAAAATCGGTTTATAAGAGAATGGCGCAGAAAGCCGAGCTATCACGCCATTTTCATAAACCTTCGCTACATATAACCTATCGCTGCCCAGCGTGTCGCTGTAGCGCACTTCCCATCCCAAGCTGCCAGCCAGCGCCTCCCGCACTTCCTTGCGCTCCAGATGCTCCTCAGCCGTCTGATTGTCAACCTGAGAATCCCCCAAAACCCCGCCTTCCTGGCTTAAGATGGTAATCTGAGTATCGTTACCCAACACCTCAGCCTTCTGTTTTGCCAGCCCATCATAGCTGCCCTGCGCCGGCAAAGACGACATAACAAGGTCCATGTTCCTCTCTAAATGAGTCCGAGACTCCTCCAAAAAGCGCTGCTGCACGGCGCTTAGCGTAATCACCGCTGCAATCACCAAGCCCACCAGCATCATCGACATAATGAAGAATATCATCCTCTTTTTCATAGCTTACCCCTCATCCATACTCAGTCTATAACCTATGCCGCGCACAGTCGAAATATAGATCGGGTTAGCAGAATTATCTCCGATTTTTTGCCGAAGTGTCTTGATATGTACATCCACAGTCCGAGTCTCCCCGGTAAAATCATAGCCCCATATTTTTTCCAAAAGCTGTTCCCTGGTCAAAACCCTGTTCTTGTTCTCCAAGAAGCAGGTAAGCAGGTCGTATTCCTTCAAGGTCAGCTCAATTTTCTTGCCGCCCTTAAACACTTCCCGGCTGCCGCTATCCATCTCAATGTCCTTAAATTGCAGCCGCTGTCCGGTAACAGGCTTCCCGCCCCGGCGCAGCACAGCCTTTACCCGAGCAATCAGCTCTAAAACACCGAAAGGCTTCACAATATAATCATCTGCGCCCATCTCAAAGCCAGCCACTTTATCCACTTCCGTACCCTTTGCCGTAATAAAGATGACAGGCACAACGGAAAGCTGCTTATCATTGCGTATCCGCTGCAACAGGTCCATCCCGCTGATGCCGGGCAGCATAATATCCAGCAGAATCAAGTCCGGCGTATGCTGCTGCGCATGGTCCCAAAATGCTTCCCCCGTTTCAAAGCACTCCGCCTCAAACCCCGACGACCCTAAAGCATACCGAATCAATTCGCGGATATTTTCATCATCTTCCACAAGAAAAACAGTGCTTGCCATAGCCCTCTACATAATCCTTTCGTCTTTATGCACGCCGGTCACAGAGAAAATAACCCAGTCCGCAATGTTCTCAGCATGGTCTCCAATACGTTCCAAATACTTCGCAATCATCAAAAAGTCAATCACCTGATCCAAATTAGTCCGATCCTTAATCATCAAATCCGACAGTTCTTCCTTGATGGTGTTGAATAAATTGTCCACAACGTCGTCCATCTCAATTACCTTTTTCGCTAACTCCACATCCTGGCAAATGTAAGCGTCTATGCTCTTGGTCAGCATATCCCGCGCAACACCCGCCATTTCCATTATATGCTTGGGTTCCTTAATATAGGTCTGTCCAAACATACGCATAGAAATTTCCACGATATCCTCCGCCTGATCACAGATACGCTCAATATCCGTTATCATCTTAAGAGCCGTAGAAATGGCACGCAAATCCCGCGCAACAGGCTGCTGTTGCAACAACAGCTTCAAACAGTGGCTCTCTATGCTCTTCTCCATAGCATCCACTGTTTTCTCCAGGTGCGCCACTTCCTCCGCCATCTCCTTATCCTGGTTTATCAAAGCGCAGATTGCTTTATCAATGGCTTCCTCAGCCATGTTCCCCATAGTCACCAGATCATCATGCAGCTTTTTCAAAGACTGTTCAAAAGCATTTCTTGTCATGATAGCTTCCTCCTTATCCGAATCTTCCGGTAATATAGTCTTCCGTTCTCTTATCCTTGGGCAATGAGAAAAGTTCATCTGTACGACTATATTCTATTACTTCTCCATGCAAAAAGAAAGCGGTCAGCTCAGAAACTCGTGTCGCTTGCTGCATATTATGCGTCACAATGACGATCATATAATCCTCTTTCAGTTCCGTCAGCAAATCTTCGATCTTAATCGTAGAAATCGGATCCAGCGCAGAAGTAGGCTCATCCATCAGCAAAACCTCCGGCCCGATCGCCAGTGCCCGGGCAATACACAGCCGCTGCTGCTGTCCGCCGGACAAAGACAGAGCACTCTTCTTGAGTCGATCCTTCACCTCATCCCAAATCGCCGCATCCTTCAGGCTTTTCTCCACAATCTCATCTAATTCCGACTTTCGTTTAATGCCGTGTGTCCGCGGCCCAAACGCGATATTATCATAGATGCTCATAGGAAACGGATTAGGTTTCTGGAACACCATCCCCACATTTTTCCGCAAAACCGTCACATCCGTAGCCGGCGAGAAAATATCCTGCCCGTCCAGTTCGATGCTGCCGGTTATCCTACAGCTCTCCACCAAGTCGTTCATCCGGTTCAGGGTTTTCAGCATAGTGGTCTTCCCACAGCCGGACGGCCCGATAAACGCCGTAATCTTCTTGTCATACAGGTCCATATTTATGTTTTTCAGTGCTTGCTGATCCCCATAAAACAGGTCCACATTTTTTAAGGAAAATCTAGTCTTCATTTCGTATCGCTCCTGTTAAACTTATTTCCGAAGAAGTTTGTCAGAGAGTTAATCAACACCACAATTATAATCAGCACCAGCGCCGTCGCATAAGCCTGCCCAAAATCAATCCCTTCTTTAGCCAGCAAATACATATGCACCGAAAGGGTTCTGCCAGACTGCATCAGCGAGCTGGGAATCTTTGCGACAGTCCCCGCCGTCAAGATTACCGCTGCTGTCTCGCCCACAATGCGGCCAATACTTAGAATCACCGCCGCTAAAATTCCCGGCGCAGCGCTGGGCAAAATAATTCGGAAAACCGTACGTAATTTCCCCGTACCTAAGGCAAAGCTCCCCTCGCGATAAGCATCCGGCACCGCTTTAAGCGCCTCCTCGGTGGAACGGATGATCGTGGGTAACACCATGATCGAAAGGGTCAAGGCGCCGGCCAACAAACTCCACGACCACCCTAAGGCCGTTACGAAAAACAGCAAGCCGAAAAGCCCGAATATAATCGAAGGAATGCCAGCAAGCGATTCCGCTGCCAAGCGCACAAAATAAACCAGCCTACTGCCCCGCTTTGCATATTCCACTAGGTAAATCGCCGTAAAGATCCCGATGGGCACCGCAATTATCAAAGAAATCCCGATCATATACAGCGTAGTCACAATCATAGACAGAATGCCGCCGGTCTCCTTGCTGTAGGGTGTGGTCAAAAACTCCCACGAGATATTCCCAATACCATTTATAACAATATACCCCACAATAAATACCAGTGTCCCTGTGGTTAAAACTGCGGCAAAATAGGTAAACGCGCGCAAAAAACCATTCTTTATCCCTCTCACGAGCCATCACCCGCCTTCCGCTTCACAAAGTTCAAAGCAACATTCAGCAGAATAATGAAAACAAACAATACCACACCAATTCCAAACAGCGCCTGCTGATGCAATCCGGAAGCATAGGACATTTCCATAGCAATTCCAGCGGTCATCGTCCGGATACTGTCGGTCAGCGCCGTAGGCACCAGCGTTGTGTTCCCCGCCACCAGTATCACCGCCATAGTCTCCCCAACGGCTCGTCCAATGCCTAGGATCACCGAAGTCACCACCCCGGATTTAGCCGCCGGCAACACCAGCCGAAACACCGACCCGGTATGGTTCTCCCCTAGGGCCAGTCCACCCTCATAGTATAAACGAGGCACCGCACGCAGGGCAGCCTCGCTGATGCTGATAATGGTCGGCAGTATCATAATAGCCAAAATAATGATCGCCGCCAGCAAACTATTGCCCGCGCCGCCTATATGGGTTCGAATAAAAGGCACGATTACCACCAGTCCAAAAAAGCCGTAGATAACAGATGGAATTCCGGCCAATAGCTGTACCACCGGCTTGATCAGCCGATACAGCCACTGAGGACAGAATTCCGCCAGAAAGACCGCCGCAAAAATCCCGGTCGGCACGCCAATGGCCACTGCGCCCAATGTCGCATACAAGCTGCCGACAATCATAGAAAATATTCCGAAGGTTCCGCTGCTTGGGCTCCATTTTGTCCCCATCAGGAAGTTCCCCAGCCCGATCTCAAATATTGCAGGCACACCACGATAGAATATGTAAAAGCAAATTATAGCGATGGCCACTATGGAAAAAAGAGCACTGATCAAAAACACATATTTCATGCTGTTTTCCCGCATACTCTTCGCTTTCATAAATTTCCCCTTTCCCCCAAAGGATCTTTGATAGCATTAGCCACCTTGCTCACAAGGCGGCTGCCGCTTCAGAAATTCAGTGTATGAACCATTTATTTATTTACCGGAATGTAGCTTTCCTCTTCCACCAGAACTTGAGCTTCATCACTCAAGACATAGTCGAGGAACACCTTAACGTTTCCGGCCGGCTCTCCTTTAGTTACCACCAAGAAAGGCCTCATAACTCCATAGCTCTTGTCAAGCACATTCTCCACGGTCGCTTCAACGCCGTCAACGCTTACTGCCTTAACAGAGTCGTCCATCATGCCCAGAGAAATGTAGCCAACCGCATTGGGGTTACCGAACACGCCGGCTTTCACACCGCCAGTGCCTTCCTGTACCAGTGCGCGCTCCGATACCAGAGAAGAATTATCATCGGCTACCAAGTCCAACAGTTCCTCAAAAGACGACCGGGTACCCGAACCTTCTTCACGGGAAATTACGGTGATTTCAGCATCCGCGCCGCCAACGTCTTTCCAGTTTGTGATCTCGCCTTTAAATATTTTCTGTACCTGTTCGGTGGTCAAGTCCGACGCTTCATTTTCCGTATTCACGATAACCGCAATACCGTCCAGCGCAATTTCCGTCGCCACAAGCCCTTCGGCCAATTCTTCTTCCTTCACATCCCTAGAAGCCATGCCGATATCCGCACTGCCGTTGATAGCCGCTTCAATGCCGGCGCTGGAGCCTACAGCCTGGATTTCAATCTCTAGGTTGGGGTTTACATCGCTATACTTAGCAACAATACTCTCTATCACAGGAGATACCGAAGTCGAGCCAACCACTGCCAGCTTTCCACTGGGCAATTCTTCTTCAGGGGCCCCGTTCGCAGCTGAAGTTGACGGGCTACTCTCAGCGTCTCCACCCGCTCCGCAGGCTGCCAATGATACTACCATCATTAGAACAAGCGCCAAGGATATAAGTATTCTCTTCATCTTAAGTCTCCTTTTTGTGTCTTTAACTTTCTACTACAATTTATCATGTGCATGTGAAGAGTAAATATAACCATTGTAAAGTATATGTAAAATAAGGTCGCTATTTTTCCGCAATTTTCTCCATCTCTCCCCCTCTTCAACATCTGCTTTTGATAATCCCCCGCCGCCTCCCTAAAACAAGACCTGCTCACACAGAAAAAGAAGCATCTCCTCTCGAAGCATGCTCTCTTTTTCCGCATCTGCGCGGCCGTTCTGGTCGAACCGGTCTCGCCGCAGCCTATCTTGTCTCCTGTCCCATAAAAACCAACGCCAGTGTCCCCGGCCCCACATGCGAACCGATCACCGGGCCGATCGGATGAATAAAGATTTCCGGAAAGCTGTAATGCTTCTCCAGTTCTTGCCGAATTGCCTGCGCATCCTGCTCACATACCGCGTGCTTGATGGCCACAGGATACCTCTCATCCACCCGCTTCTCCCTCAGCATCTCCACCATCCGTTTGATCGCTTTTTTGCGCCCCTTCAGCTTTTCCACAGGCTCCAGCTTCCCCTCGGCGCTCACATGCAACATGGGCTTGATGTCCAGCAACGTCCCCATGGCCGCCGCCGTACCCGAAACCCGGCCGCCGCGCTTTAGGTAAACCAAGCTGTCTACCATAAAATATGCCATAGCGTGCTGCTTATTCTCCTCTACCCAGTCCCGCACTTGGTCCAGGCTGCTGCCTGCCTTGCGCATCTGCGCAGCCTGATACACAAGCTGCCCCTCACAAAAAGAGATAGCCAGCGTATCCACAATCTCCACCCGTCGCTCGGAAAACTCGGCCAAAACCTCTTCCCGCGCCATCAGCGCACAGTTATAGGTCCCGCTGAGCTGAGAAGAAAACGCGATATAAAGGATGTCTTTTCCAGCCTCCAGCATCGGTCTCCAGAAATCTACGAAATCCTGCGGATTACGTTGGGCCGTGCTCACCGCGGCGCCCATAGTCACCCTCTGATAAAACTGATCGATATCCGTATGCCGGCCCAAGTCATAAAAGTATTCTTCACCGTCAATCGTATACTGCATTAAAATACAAGTAATATCATATTCATCTGCCATCGTATAGGGAATTTCACTGTTGGAGTCCGTCATCAAAACATATTCCATTTCCCCCGCCTCCTGATTTAATTATTAAATATATATGATTCCATTGCAAATAAAAGCCCCAATCCGGCGCCCAGCGCCGCACCCCCATTCCCCCCTTCCGGCCTTTTAGGCCGCTCTGTTCCCGTCAATCCCCATATCCTTCCGGATAGCTGCTATGCCAGCGCCACGCAGTCTCCAAGATAGCCGTCAAGCTGGTAAACTGCGGTGCAAACCCCAATTCTTTCTCAATCCTGCCGCCCCCGGCAATCAAAATAGCCGGGTCGCCGCTGCGCCTCAGCCCCTCCACAACAGGAATCATCCGTCCGGTCACCTCTTGCGCCGTCTCCACCACCTCCCGAACAGAAAAGCCCCGGCCATTACCCAGGTTGAATATTCTGCTGCGGCCGCCCCGCTCCAGGTGCTCCAACGCCAGCAAATGGGCAGCGGCCAAATCACATACATGAATATAGTCCCGCACGCAGGTCCCGTCTTGCGTCGGATAATCCGCCCCAAATATCGTCAGGTTTTCCCGTTTTCCCAGCGCCACCTGCATAATAATCGGCAACAAGTGCGTCTCTTTTCCATGGTCCTCGCCAATTTCCCCGGAAGGATGAGCACCAGCAGCGTTGAAATAACGCAGCGCGCAATATTTCATACCATAGGCCCGGTCAAAGTCCTGCAAAATCTGTTCCATCATCAGCTTAGTACGCCCATAAACATTGGAAGGCCGCAAAGCGCAATCCTCCGTAATAGGCAAAACCTCACTGTCCCCATAAACTGCCGATGTAGAAGAGAAGATCATCCTCAAAACGCCGGCCTTCTTCAAAGCCCCTAAAAAAGCAATACCCTTGGCCACATTATTCTGATAATATCCATGCGGCTCCTGCATAGATTCACCCACCAAGCTGTTCGCCGCAAAATGTACCACGCCGTCCACGCCATAGCGCCGCACAGCATCAGCCACAGCGTCCCCGTCGGCAATATCCGCTTCCACCAGAGGAACACCGTCGGGTACAGAACGCCGATGTCCCGTGGAGAGATTGTCCAACACCACAACCTCCCGGCCCTGCTCCCGCAACAGCCTTACCGTATGACTGCCAATATAGCCCGAACCGCCGCTGACCAAGATGCTCACAAAAGCCACCCAACCTTTCCATTCATTCAAGAAAAATGCGGCCGCCCTTACCCAAATAGGGCTCGATCCAGCCGCTACTATTTCAATCTAATCCAGCAGACCCTCTTTTTTCATATGCCGCTCTAGCAAATCCAAGGCATACATAATCTGCTCCGGCTTATGGTCAGAGGTCAGGCAATAGCGCAGCCTCGCCTGTCCCCGCGGCACCGCAGGATAAACCGCCGGCGGCACAAAAACCCCTTCCTGCTGCATTTCCATGCTCAACTGAAACGCCATCTCATCCGTCCCAATTAAAACCGGTATAATGGCGGTTTCTCCAGCCAAGCAGATGTTCATGCGGCGCTTTTTCGCCTCGCCGACAAACAGTTCAATGTTCCGGTGCAATGCAGACACTCTGGAGTTGTCCCGTTGCATGATCTCCAGCGCCTTCAAAGAGGCCGCAGCCAAGGGCGGGCTGATACCCACGGAGAAAACAAAGCCCGGGCTGCTATAGCGCAGGTATTCAATCAAAGCATGGCTACCCGCCAAATAGCCGCCACATGTGCCCAGGCCCTTAGACAGCGTACCCATTTTAATGTCAATATCATCGGGCTCTAAGCCAAAGTATTCGTCTACGCCGCCGCCATTCTCGCCGATCACACAGCCCGAATGCGCCTCATCCACCATCAAAAACAGGTCATATTTTTTCTTCAAGCGCACAAATTCAGGAATCGGAGCAATATCGCCGTCCATACTGTACACCCCTTCTACAACCAACAGGATCTTTTCATACTTGTCCCGGTTCAGCCGCAGAATATGCTCCAGGCCTTCAAAGTTGTTATGGGGAAACGGCTTGCTCTTGCTGCGGGAAAGCTGGCAGCCTTGAATAATAGAGTTGTGGGAAATAGCATCATATAATATATAATCATTGCTGTTACAAAAATTCCCCACGAACGTCACATTTGTAGAATGCCCGCCCACCATAACGATAGCGTCCTCTGTGTGCTTCCACTTAGCAATCTCCCGTTCCAATTCCTTGTGCAAAGTTTTCTCCCCGGCCAACAGACGGCTGCCGCTGGCAGACGTACCGTATTTATGCGTCGCCTCACAAGCAGCCTCCACAGTCTCCGGATCGCCGGAAAAGCCGAGATAGTTGTACGACCCGAGGTTGATCACCTCTTTTCCGTTCATGATAGACGTATCCTTCAGGGGCGAATCATGGGCGATAAAATAGGGATTCCCTACGGCATCAATCAAATCGCTCATGGAATCCACCCGCTGCTTCAACATCAGGTATTCTCTAGAATCCTCAAATCTGGTAATCCTATTCACGAAACACTCATCCTTTTCTTTTAGGAAGCAGAAATCGTCCCATCATTCTGCCGCAAAGGGGCATCCGACGGCCCTTCATTCTACTTTTCCTGCATTTTTCTTTACTCAAAACAACCCTATCCTGCACCATTAAACAAGCGCCATCATCCGCTTCTCCGATCAGTATACCATAATGTTCTTCGACTTTGGTTAAAAAAGAAAAGCTCAACAGGCTATCGCCCTCCAAATCATACTCAACGTGCGCCCCATCGCTCATTTGCGCCGCCGAAATGTCCAATACTTGGGCAGCCATCCCCTGCATTTCGTCTCAAATGCCCAAAGATAGCCAACCTCCCCAACACAATCCCTTGCTCCTCTTGCCGCCTCCGCATCATGCCTGTTCGCAAGCTCCAGCTTGAAGTGTTCCCCTACCTCATCCGTCCAAGGCCCCAGTCCAAACCTGCCTTTATTATACTATCTCCCACCTGCCATGGAAACAGAAAATTGCATCTTATCCCACGAATCCGCTGTCTATCCCAGCCTCTCTATTCCCTCTGCCTCTCCTTAGTCCGTTCAATCCGCGCAGTCCTCTCCTGCAGATATTGCTCAAAGCGCGATCGGCTGGCATTAACAATAAGCTGCTCGGGAAATTCCTCCTCCTGCAGAACCGCTAGCGCCGCAGTAAACTCACCGACTTCAAAGCTGATATGCGCATCGCTGGCCACTGCAACACGCAACCCATAGCGCTTACACAGACGGATAAATGTGCGGCAAGTCTCCTCACTTCCCGCACGATACAAAAACGAATGGTTATTGACCTCCACCAACTTACCCTGCCGAAGGGTCTCCAGCACAACAGCCTCCACATCCAGCTCATATTGAGGGCTGCCCGGATGTCCAATAACATCCACATACGGATTACGCAGCGCCCCCACCATCGCCGCCGTATTCTGCTCCTGGCTACCCGGCTCAATGCAGGCATCATGCATACTGGCTACCACAAACTCCAGTTTTTTCAGGTTTTTCTCCGGCAAATCCACAGTCCCCTCAAAGTCCAATATATTCAACTCCGCGCCGCGCAACACCCGAACCCCATCCACATACGGCGGAATAAACTCCAAATTATTAAACAAATAGATATACGCCCCGTCAGGCATAGACGGCGTATGCTCCGTCAGCGCAAACATCTCAATCCCCTTTTCCCTGGCTCGGCACACCATCTCCTCCAAAGTGCTGAACGCATGGCCGCCGCAAATCGAATGGGTATGAGTATCAATCGGTATTTTCAAAGTCTTACTCCTCCTGTTTTTCGAAACTAGCGCAAGCTCAGCCCAAGACACTGCTTGCATTATACAGTCCTGCCGCTTTTTACGTCAAGGCAGCCTTCTCGCCCAGGCGCATA